>JAJDCM010000285.1 GCA_029260825.1 Planctomycetota bacterium
CAGAATTCGCCGCTCTCTACCGCAGCAACTGGGCCACCTTCCACTCGGATGATTGGGTCGCCAACTACACGAATGACCCGCGCTTCCCACCGGCCGTGGGGGCGGCCAATGACGGCGAATTCCCGACCACGAAAAAGTACATCTTTGACAACCAGCACAGCCACAACCGGCACCAACCGATCTTCTATTACTTCACCGGAAACCCGATGTACCGGGATTCGTTCCTGGACAACCTGGAAGGTCGTCTTTTCTCACCCAAGACCAAAATCCTGAGCCTTCGAACCTCGGGAACCCGGATCTTCGCCCGAACCTCCTGGCTCCTCATGGAAGGGTATCGGTTTGCCCAGGACATCAGCGGAGTGGGCGGCTTTCACTTCAACCGTGACCACCAACCTCCGCTCACCAAAGAAGAAGTTTATCGCACGGCAAACGAATACCTCCAGTGGGGAATGGATCTTCGCTACTTCCGCGACGGATCGGGTTGGTCCGATGAACCCCTCCAGGGGCTCAACGACCATCGGCATTTCTGGGCGGGTGGAAAGAACAGATACCTCTACGAGGAAGTCATCTTTCACCTGGGTAATCTGTTTCCCGACGCCCTCTTCAACTACCAGTTCCTGAGTCCACCAGAGAACCCTCTGGTGAAGACGATTCGCCAGCGCATGATCGATCTCAATACTTTCATCTGGAACGAGAACATCTACGGCAAATGCCTCGATGATCCGACACGGCGAGGAAACTACTACCGATACTTCACCTTCGACCGGGGAACCGGTGGGGTGCCTCCCCTCTATCCCGAATGCGGTGAACCGACCCCCGACTCCGGTAGCTACGACAATCATCCGTTCTATCAGCTATTCGTGGGAACCCACAAGCTCACCGACGACCCGATCTACCTGAGGCGTGCATACAACTTCCTCGAGGGTCAGATCTACAACGGGGGCATTGATCGCAACGGAGATCGAACCGACTTCCAGAGCGCGGTCCATCGGCTGCTTCGATCGCGAACGGAAGTCACCCCTCCCAATCAGCCCCGGAATCTTCGCACTTTATCCGTATCGGACCACGTCGTTGAACTCGCCTGGGGAATGCCCACCCAAGCCGGCGACGGCGAAGAAGCACAGATGTTCTCCATCTATCGCAACGGGGAGCGGCTCGAAGCCTGGGGCCAGAACCACTTCACGGACACGAACGCGCCGGACAACCAGTCGCTTACCTACGAAGTTCATGCCCTCGATCCGTGGGGCCGGGCAAGTGAACCCGCATCGATCACCGTCACGACTCTCGCCGATGCGACCCCTCCCCGCATCGAATCCGTGTGTCTTCTCGATCAGCCAGGCAAGATCGAAATCAAGTTCAGCGAACCCATGGATCGAGTGTCTACCACCGACCCGGAAAACTATGAGATTCAGGGAGGGGTGAACATTCTGACCATTACTCAGAATGAAAAGGACCCGAGCAAGGTCATTCTCAACACATCCGACCACGTTTTTGATCGAACCTACTTCCTGCAGATTCGCGACGTCTTGGATGCAAGCTCTCGGCGGCTCCCGGTCGCTGACAATACTTCCACCACCTATCAAAGCGTCTATCACGAGGAAACCTTTGACGATGGGGTGGCGGACAACTTCTATCCCGTCGATGGAGACTGGAGAGTTCATGACGGTGCCTACCAGAAGGTTGGCGGCGACTGGAAGTCTCGAACCCTCTTTCGAAATCGGCCTTTTTCCGACTTTACGCTCGAAGTGGACGTGCGGATCCCTGACGCGATTCGAAGCGAGTGGGCGGGAGTAACGCTTCGAACGAAGAGCATGTACACCTGGCCCCACGGAGGATATCTCATCCTCTTCTTCAATAGCGGCACCGTGGGTGTCCATCACGAGGAAGATCCGGGGAGCGATGTCTATGTGGAATTCCCCCTGGAAGACCCCCTCGGCTGGCACAAGCTGCGCATCACGGCCATTGGTAACAGCATCGAGGTTTCTGTGGATGGAACGTCTCTGGTCAGCTGGGTCGATCCTCATCGATCCCATGTCGGAGATTGGTTCAACCTCCACGCGCTTGCCCCCACGGTTCAGTTCGACAATCTCAGGATCGGTCCCGCTGCGGCTCCGACCCAGAACGACGCGAGAGATTCCGGGCAAGACAATCCTCCGGCAGAAGCTCCCCAGATTCCGCAAGGAAACAAAAAGAAAGCCAGCCAACAGGTGTTGAAAACCAAAGTTGGCCGCCCCTGATGGGGTGAGTTACCCGGGTTGCCTTCGCCGAATTCCCGTGGGTTCAAAAGAGACCTTGAATGTAGCCCCCCGATTTACGTAAGATTGGAGGTTTCTCAATCCACGGGTTCAGCTGTTTTCCCTGCGTACACGGGAAAACAGCAGCGAAAGGACGTTTCAAGTTGGCGGCGAAAGAAGACGTCATTACCGTCGAAGGCAAGGTCATCGAAGCCCTTGCCAACACGAAGTTTCGGGTGGAGCTCGACAACGGCCATCGAATTTTGGCCCACGTCTCAGGTCGAATGCGTCGTTTCTTCATTCGAATCATCCCCGGTGATCGAGTCACCGTGGAACTCTCCCCCTACGATCTCACCAAGGGCCGAATCGTGTATCGCCACTAGCCGTGGCTCGAGGGGTGATTCAGAGATTCGCCCCCACGGGCTCACCCGAGCCCCTTCCTCTCCGATCTGCGGAGCATCCCCATCGGAACCTGCATTCCACATGGACGGGGCTGATTGCTGGGGTGAAATCACAAAAATCTTTCCTCATAAGGGCTTATGACGCCCTGTGCTCAGAATCCGTATCGGGTTTTCCTTGAATTCGATCCGGTGGCGGCTATGATTCTAGGAGACTTCGGCAAGCCGAAACTCCACAAGAGAGGGGATTCGATGACCAAGCTCACAGAGTTGAGTGAACCCACCATGCAAACCGCTCCTGGAATCAACTGGGACGATCTGACGTTTTCCTTTACCCCGACCAAGTCCATGTACCTGGCGAGCTGTGATAAGGGTGGCGAATGGGAAGAGGGCCGAATGGCTCCCTTTGGAAACCTTTCGCTGTCGCCGGCAGCCTGCGTGCTGAACTATGGGCAAGGCCTCTTTGAGGGGCTGAAGGCTCAACGCACCAAGACAAACGGAAAAGGGGACGGAAACATCGTCCTGTTCCGCCCCATCGAAAACGGGCTCCGACTGGCCCGCGGTGCTGCCCGTATGTGCATCCCGCCATTCCCCCCGGAGAGATTCGTCACGGCGGTGAAAGAAACCGTCCTGGCCAATGAGGAATTTGTTCCTCCCCACGGGAAGGGCGCCCTTTACATCCGCCCCCTCCTTCTTGGCACCGGACCCGTTCTTGGGGTCAACCCAAGCCCAAGCTACACGTTTGTCGTGTACACGAGTCCAGTTGGCCCCTATTTCAAAGGGGGCCTCGAGCCGATTCGCCTCGAACTCACAACAAAATTCCATCGAGCAGCAGCCGGTGGTACGGGAGAAGCCAAGACAATCTGCAACTATGCGGGAACGATGTACCCGGCTTCCTTGGCCCGTAAATCCGGTTTTGCCGAGGTCATTTATCTCGACTCGACCCACAACCGATTCATTGATGAAGTGGGCGCGGCAAACTTTTTCTGCGTACTCGGCGATACCCTGGTCACCCCCAGACTTTCAGGTTCAATCCTCCCGGGAATTACCCGCATGTCGATCATGCAGTTTGCCGAGGAAATCCTGAAAATGAAGGTCGAGGAGCGTGATATCGACTATGAAGAGGCCCTGACCGCACAAGAGGCCTTTTGTGCCGGAACAGCCGCGGTCGTCTCCCCGATTGGTTCCATCACCGTCGGAGACACGGAGCACGTCTTCAACGAAGCCAAGGTGGGCCCGGTAACACAGAAGATCTACAACACCCTCACCGAAATCGCCCAGGGTGTCCGGGATGACCCGTTCGACTGGGTTGTTCCGGTGAAATAAAGGTCTCGACTCGTGATGGACGAAGCGCAAGGAGCGGCAGAAACTCCACCGAATCCCCCCATCGACGGCAACCACAGTAAAGTGATCCGTCACGATGGAAACTTCAACTGGCAGGATGTTCCGCTGGAGTCCTACAAGGAAACGACGGACACCTGGCGCGGCATCACCCGGCGAGAACTGGTGGGAAAGCGGGGTGAATCGCCTCGCTTTCACGTTCGCTACTTCGAGATCGCTCCCGGCGGCCACAGCACCCTTGAAAAGCACAATCACGAGCATGTGGTCATTCCTCTTCGAGGGGAGGGAGAGGCGCAGTTTGGCTGTTCCATCTACAAAGTCAGACACGGAGATGTCATTTACGTTTCCCCGAATGACCCTCATCAGTTCCGAAACCCCGCGGAAGCAAAAGAACCGTTTGGGTTTCTGTGCCTGGTGAACGCCGAACGCGACGCTCCCGAGTCCGTTGACGGCCTTGGTGCGTGCCACATCTGCGAGTAGAGCCTACCTGACTGATGTCCGGAATTTGCCCGGCTACGGATCACAGGGTATACTCTTACCCAGTCCCCCTTGACGGATCGAGAAATCGATCTGCATCACGCCGTTGCCGGCCTGGAATTCCACAGTCCAGATAGGATTCCTCATAAAAATGCTCCCCCCACAAAAGAACGACTCCGCCCGGACTGCCGGATTCACCCTCCTTGAGATCGTTGCTGTCGTGGCGATCATCGCCGGCCTGGCTGCCGTCCTGATTCCCGCGCTGGCAAGTGAGGTCATCAAGTCCGAAGAGACCAAGGTGCGCTGGCAATGCAAGAGAATCGCCACCGCCATCAATCAATACGTTCGTGATGTCCGGCACTTTCCCACGGGCCAATTTGGCATCCACACCTATCATTACCTGATTGGCAATGGCAATGAGCCAGGCGTGAACACGTTTGCAAGTGGTCCGGGGGCGTTATTCAGCGAATTTCTCTGCGATGGTACGGCCAACGGAGGAGATCGATGGAAGGGCCCATACATTCAGGATATCGAACCCGATGCCTGGGGAAATGCCTACCTCCTGAACAGTCACGGGTATTTCACCGGGTCAAATGAAATCGTCTGGGTTCTATCGGCAGGCCCGAATGGAAAAGTAGATACCGATCCAACCTGCCTTCAACTTCAGGGAGATGATCTGGGCATCCTCATGGACTAGTGGGATGAGCCTTCCGCCCCTCGCCGATCATTTCCTTCAGCTTCTCGAGCTCGTACAAAGCTTTTTGCGGACTGAGATCATCGAGATTCACGTCACGAAGACGGCTGACCACTGGATCATCCGTTACCGGAAAAAGAGTCAGCTGAGCTACAGGCTTTCTTGACCGACGTTTTCTCCCCTCCGACGCAGGTGGTGTTTCGCGAACGACTTTCCGATCCTCTTCCTCGCCTTGACTCTCACTGAGCACGGAGGGCTTGGAACCGGCATTGAACACGAGCTCCGCCTCTTCACCTTCCTGGGCATCGAGCTCTTGTGGATCTTCATTCACTCGCGCCTGCAAACGAGCGTGCTCATCCTCGAACCGACGAAGGAGGGACCGTGACCGACGAATGACCATCTTGGGGATCCCCGCCAATCTGGCCACGTGAATCCCGTAACTCTTATCCGTTCCTCCCGGCCCGATCCTCCGGAGAAACACAACCTCGTCGCCCCATTCCTGAACGAGCACGTTGTAGTTGCGAACCTCGGAGAAGATATCCGCAAGGTCGGTGAGTTCGTGATAGTGAGTCGCGAATAGAGTCTTGGCCCCAATTTGCTCGCAGATGTACTCGGTCACTGCCCACGCGATCGAAAGCCCATCAAAAGTACTTGTTCCCCGTCCAATCTCATCAAGAATGACCAGACTCTTTTCGGTGGCGTTGTTGAGGATGTTGGCGGTCTCGGTCATCTCGACCATGAACGTACTTTTTCCATGAAAGAGTTCATCGGCAGCACCCATGCGAGTGAAAATCCGATCGACCACACCGACGTGTGCCTCCTCAGCGGGAACAAAAGAACCGCATTGGGCCATGAGGGTCAGCAATGCCACCTGACGGATATAGGTCGACTTTCCCGCCATGTTCGGCCCCGTAAGAATCATGACCCGTCCACCGTCTTCCCCACCCAGGCGGGTATCGTTGGGAACGAAAGATTCGGTCTGGGTAGCCACTTCAAGAACAGGATGGCGGCCCTCAAGCAAGAGAACCTCGCCCCCTTCCGTGATCTTGGGCATGACGTAGCGATTCTTGACCGCAACCTCTGCCAGCGCTCCGATCACATCAACCTTGGCCACGGAGACGGCAATCGATTGCAACTTGTCCACCGATTCCGCGGCTTCATCTCGAACCTTGAGAAAGAGACTGTGCTCCATCGCCTTTGCCCGCTCGTCCGCGGTCAGAACTTTGGTCTCATGCTCCTTGAGTTCAGGAGTGATGTAGCGTTCTGCGTTTTTCAGGGTCTGTTTGCGCTGGTAGTCCGCGGGGATGCGGTCCTTGTTGGCATGGGTAATTTCGAGATAATAGCCAAACACCTTGTTGAACCCGACCTTGAGCGTGGGGATTCCGGTGCGTTCGATTTCCCTCTTCTGGAATTCGGCAATCCACTCTTTTCCGTGAGTGGAGAGTCCACGCACTTCGTCAAGATCCCCATCGAATCCCTCCCGGATCAGTCCTCCGTCTTTGATTCCTACCGGGGGATCATCGACGATCGCGTCCCGGATACGCTCCCTCAATTCATCCAGGGCAGGAATCTGGGAAACCTGGGCAAGAAGTTCGGAAAACGCATCTCTCGTGAGTGCGATGAGGTCCGGAAGAGCCTCGAGCGACTGCCGAAGAGAAAGGAGGTCTCGCCCATTCGCCCGGCCGGTGGCAACCTTGGTAGCGATTCTCTCCAGGTCATAGACGGAAAGGAGCGCCTTTCGAACATCGGCCCGAAGAAAGGAGTTCTCGACCATCTCGGACACGGCAGCCTGGCGCTCCCTGATTTTTTCCACGTCGAGCAAAGGAGCTAGAAGCCATGTCTTCAGGAGACGCCCCCCCATCGATGTCACCGTCTTGTCAAGTACGGAGAGCAATGTACCCTCCCGCCCTCGTCCTCGCATCGACCGAACGATCTCAAGACACGACTGAGTCGCCGCGTCAAGAAGCATCCTTTCTCCCGGTCGTACCATTTCCATCTTGCGGATATGGGTGAGAGGAACCTTCTGGGTTTCCGTCAGGTAGTGAAGAATCGCTCCCGCAGCCCGCACCGATGCGGGCTGATCAGCACACCCGAACCCATCCAGTGTTGAAACCTCAAAATGACGGGTGAGCAGGCGCTCCGCGTAGTCTCGATCGAAAATCCAACCGGGGCATGCCGAAACCACCGCATTGGAAGCCTCGGTCAACACCCGTTCGTTCAGGCCCCCTCGAGACTCCTCCGGAATGAGGCATTCGGTGGGCCCGATCCTTGCGACCTCATCAAGAGCCAAGCGTGGCTCGACTTCACACAGACTGAACACTCCGGTCGAGAGATCGACCCAGGACAAACCCACCCGATCCGCCAGCGGAAGAAAAGCCAGTAGATAATTATTGTCCTTGGCCTCGAGCAAAGACTCCTCGGTGAGAGTTCCGGGGGTGACGATTCGGGTGACCGCCCTGTCCACGATCCCCTTCGCTTCCGAGGGATCCTGAATTTGGTCACAGATCGCCACCTTTTGTCCCAATCTCAGAAGACGGGCAAGATACTGGTCGAGAGATCGCACAGGAACCCCGGCCATGGGGATCTTTCCGCTGGAATCCTTGGCCCTGGAGGTGAGGGTGAGGCCAAGAAGCCGGGACGCCGTCTCCGCGTCTTCATAGAACAGCTCGAAGAAATCGCCCATGCGAAAGAACAGGATGGCGTCGGGATGAGCTCCCTTGGCTTTTCGGTACTGGCGCATCATGGGAGTCGTCACGGGAAATCTACTCCTGAACGGGGAGACTTGAATGAGACCGAGGTCCAACCGAGGAGTGATTTTAGCTCGGATGGAGACCGAGTTCGAGCACACGAAGGCCGGATCCCGGGATTTGCCCCTGCAAAGAGCACGGGGTATACTTCCATGGAGAACCTTCCTTCCAGAGGCCTCCACCTCGACGAAACCCATAGACAAGGATGCGTCAATGGGTTAGCCACACCGATGAACGACGGACAGGGGCGAAAGAAACGATCCCTCAGTCCTCAAAACTCAGGAGAGAATCTTGGTGGATAAGCGTCTGCTCCTTCCCCTTTCCGGAGGCCTCCTCCTCATGCTTCTTCTCGGAAGCTCGGTTGAGTCCACCTGTTTCGATGACGTTAGCCTCAATACCCTCACCCGTGACGCCACGAGAATCGTTGTGGGGCGGGTTCGCGGAACAAGAACCGTGCTCGGAACGGTCCGCGGGGTCGAAGGCGAGGTTCCCTTCCAGGAAATTGATTTCAAGGTCTTTGACTCCTGGAAAGGCACGGACAAAGTGGGAGACCGCATCACTCTTCGCTTTCCCGGAGGGACACTTCCTGATGGAAGCATGCTGACCGTGTCTACAAGCCCGGCAGTCGAGGACGTTTCCGATTCGCCGGCCCTCCTCTTCCTCGACAATGATTGTTTCGGGGATGGGCTGCACGGCCTTTGTCACAAGAGCCTTGGCCTCTACCGGATTGAAAAGAGGCCAGGAGGCCCCATTGTTCGTGGAAAGCCGGGCCATCCCATTCGCTCTTCCCACCCGGTTTCGGACATGCTGAGTCAGGTGCGAGACATCGTGACGACCCAGGCCCAAGAAACGGTTGAATCGCAAGACGATCAGAACGACGCTCTTCAGAGCGACACGGAAGGAGGTGGCAAATGAACATCTCCCCGAATCCCCTCCGAAGAATGCGAAGCGGTATCCTCACCGCCCTGGCCATTCTCTTTGCCGGCTTCCTCGGAACCACCGGCGTCCTTCAGGCCTACACGACCTTTTGCGGAACTCATCCCGGACTGATGTCCAGCTACATGATCAACCCCAACTTCAGCGATGCTGCCACCGGGTCTGCCCAGGACCAGATTGATGCTCTTAATCGAGCCGCCGATGAGTGGACAACGAACGGCGAATCTCAGTTTCAATGGTTCTACAACGGTCAAAGCACCAAGAATTCCGTCAACACCAGTGACGGTACGAACGTCATCTACGCGGATCCTGGAGCAGGAGGATCGACTCTGGCTGAAACCTGGTGCGCATCCGCCGGCGGCCAGATCACCGGCTGGGACATGCTCTTCTACGATGGAGACAAGACCTGGGCAACCAATCCAACGTCCGGTCAATACGATCTTGAGGGCGTTGCCGTTCATGAGTTCGGTCACGCATTGGGTCTGGGTCACAGCGCTAGCAATGGGGCCACGATGTTCCCGAGCACGGGCTCTGGACAGTCTTCGATCAACCTACGTTCGATCGAAAACGACGACAAGGCCGGTATCCAGTTCCTCTATGGAACCAACCTCGACCCTCCAACGATTTCAAATGTCCAACCCGATCAGGGATACGTTCGAGGCGGTGAGACCGTTACCGTCACCGGAACCAACTTCGTCAACGGGATGAAGGTTCTCTTTGACAACATTCAGGGCGAGGTACTCAACGTCAATGGAACAACCGAGGTCACCGTTCGAACCCCCAAAGGAAACGCGATCGGGGCCGCTGACGTAAGAGTCCAACAAGGTTCCGGCAGCGCGACTCTGAACAATGCCTATGCCTATCTTGAGAACCCGATGGAAATCACGTTCACCGGGACGCCGCGAGTAAACAAGACGATCCAGGTCATCGTCTATGGTCCGCCCAACTCGGATTACGTGGTCGCCGGTACCCCCACCCAGGGGCCTGCAATGCTTCGCGGACTTAACTTCTGCTTTGCCAGAGATGGCAACCTCCAGGTCATCGGAAAGTCCTTCGGTGGCCGGCCTCCGGTTACTGCAAAGCTGGATTCAACCGGAGAGATCTCCCTTTCCTACACGATCCCCAACGACCAGAGCTTGGTCTTCCAGAACGTGTACATTCAGGGCGTCCTCGATCAGAACCCGAGCCCGTCCGCCCATGACTTCCTGGTCACAAACTGCCTGAGCGTTACGGTTTTTCCGTGATCTTCTGCAAGAGATCCCGGCTCTCGCTGTCGCGAGGATTTCCCTGGAGCGCCAGTGATAGCGCGTTCTTCGCCTCTTCGATGCGTCCCAAAGAAACGTAGAGTTCTCCAAGAGCTGCGTTCAGAACGGGATGAGCCGGCATCTCGTTTTTTGCTGTCATGAGCGCCTGCTCTGCCTCATCCGGTCTATCCAGAGCAAGGTAGGTCTTTCCAAGGTAAATGCGAGCGAGGGTCGCTCGCGCATCAAGGGCAAGACATTGATTGAGGGGCCCCAGCGCTTCCCCCGGATCACCCTCCAGGTACCACGCAACTCCCAGCCGCCCGAGAAGGTCCGCCTTCGGTTCAATTCGCCCCAGGACCTCCTCCAGAATGCTGATGGCTTCCGGGAGATGGCCTTCGTTCATGGCGGTGTCAGCCTTTGCCCTCAAGACGATCAAAGCAAAATCATGGGAAGGAGCGATCTCGAGCGCTTCACAGTAAGCATCGATACTTCTCTGCATGTACATGACCGCGTAGGCGGGAGCCACATTGGTGCGAAGATCGAGAGCCCCCTCCATTTCATGGGCGTGTCCCTCCAGGATCTTTCCCATGGCCCGGTACACTCGATCTCTCCGCTCGGCAAGCTCACCTCCAAGAGGAGAGACCAGTTCGGGCCCAGGCGGCGATCGAAGTTCGAGAAGAAAGCGCAGATTGGCGAGGCCAAACTCTCGTTGCCTCGAATGCTCTCTCGCAGCACGAAATTCGAGAATTGGCCGATCATCCGTGGTGATCTCTCCTTGCCCCAGCCTATCCAGATAGGTTTCCTTTAGCTTTGTCGGCCCGGTCACAAAGAGGCTCATCACATCGACGGGTTCTCTGAACCCTACCGCCTGCAAATGGGAGCGAACCAGCTCATCCCTGAGTTTCACCTCAAGAGCCTGGGGATCAACCAGAGTTTCGGTCGCTCCGCCCACCAAACAAGCAATGGGATCATTCGCCTTGGGATATCCCATCCACAACGTTGCCTCCGGAAAAACCGAAAGAAACGTTCGGACGACGATGCCAAGGCAATCCGGCGAGAGCTGATAGAGAGGAAGCCACTGACAGTAGACCCCACCCAGAGCTAGTTTTTCCTTGATCCGCTCGAAATGCTCCTGGGAGTAGAGCTCGGACATCCCGGCTCGCCAGGGGAAAAACAAATCGCCAACGACCAGGTCGTAGGACTTCTTTGAACGCAAGACCACTTCCCGTCCATCGCCGCCGATGATCTTGACCTTCTCTTGCTCGAGGGGCTCTTCTCCCGGAGGAGCAAAATACGACGTCAAGTCGATCACTCCAGGGACGATCTCCACCACGGAGAGCTCCTCGATTGAATGTCTCGAAAGAGCGCGGGCGGTATTCCCCGTTCCCATTCCGATCACCAGGACATTCCGCAGGTGGCTCTTGGCAAGGAGAACCGGAAGGTGGCCCTGGCGCGCTTCGATGAGCCGGCCCTCTCCCCCGCCGAGTGAATAGGTATTATTCATTTTCAGGCGAGGAAGGCCGCCGGAATCAAGAACAACCGCCACCGTCGCCGCGCTACCTTCCCGATAGGCAATCAACTTGGTGTCATTGGGGGATTTCCACACCTGAATATCGCGAGGCAAGAGCGTGAGGAAAAAGACTCCCGGAGCCACCACCAACGTGGCAAACACCCACCGCATGGGCGCTGTGACTTCGGCCGTTAGCAAGATCAACACGACCCCGAACAAAGCCTGCAGGACCCCCAAAAGCACCAGAGAGTTCGCCACCCCCAGCCACGGGATCAGAAGGAACGTGGTAAGAGGAGGCCCGAAAAGACCGATCAAGGTATTCGCATAGAGAACACTACCGACACTTCGCCCGGCGGTGTGCCCTCCGGTTTCCCCGCCGAGTCTGCCCCGATATGCTGCTCCCCCATACAGGCGCACCGCGAGGGGAAACGTCATCCCCATGATCAGAGTCGGGGTAAGAAAGAAGGCACAGATCCCCAGTGCTTCGGAGGCGACTGTCCCCCCGTAGCTCCCTTCTTCAACAAAAGACCCGACCAGCTTTCCGATCGGTCCGTCCAGATTCATGGACATGCGCTCATTGAGCGCCTGAAGGAGGAAAAGGGTGGTAACCGCCAGCGTTCCCAGAAGAACCTGGCTCACACCCAAGAGAAAAGCGGGCCGGCGAAGACCATCGACAAAACGAGACATGAAAAGCGCCCCCACCGCACTTCCAAGCAGGACGGTCGCCAGGATCAAAGTGAACGAATAGGACGAGTTCACGAGGAACATGCCGACCAGGCGGGTCCAGAGCACTTCATAGGAAAGGGCAAAAAGCCCCGAGAGTCCGATGGCAATGAGCACCCATTTTCCGGCCCTCTCGTGAACATGTTCGACATCTTCGATCCCGTCACCTTCAGGATCAGGAGCGTCAAAATAAAGAGACTCGCTCCGCCTCAGAACGAAGGGAGAGGCGGCAAGAACCAGAAGAGCGGATGTGACGTTGAGAATCCCCGCGATCTGACACGAGGACAGAAGACCAAACGTTTCGATGAGAAAAAAACCGGCCAGGAGGGTCCCGATCACCGCACCGACGGTATTGACCGCGTAGAGAAGTCCCGAAGTGTCCCCAAGCTCGAAACGGTTCCGGGTCAAGACATGGGTGAGGAGGGGAACCGTGGCTCCCATCATCAGCGTCGGAAGGAGTAAAACTGAAACAGCCAGCAGGAATCGAATCACGGGAAAGAGCGATCCTTCGGACACTCCTCCCTCACCGGAAAGAAAAACTCCCTCGGTCAGCCCCACCAGAGCCGGCATGGAGACCCCGAGCACCGCGATCAGAACTTCAAGACCGGCATAAATCCGGAGAGGATGCCTGGTTCTTTCAACAATGCGAGAAGCAAGGAAGCTCCCCAATCCCAGGCCGAGAAAAAAAGCAGCCAGGACTGCGGTGACCGCCGCCGTCGTGTGGCCCAAAACCTGGGTCAAGAGACGCACCCAGACCACTTCGAAAATCAGCGCCGCGGCTCCGGAAAGAAACGTCGCCAAAAGCAAGGAAAACCTAGGCACCACCGATCAACTCCCTTTTCTCGCGTTCTCGATCAATTTGCGGGCCTTCTTCGCATGGCGAACACACGTCTTTGCCCCCTCGGTATTTCGAGATTCCTGGAGCTCTTTGCCCAGACGCTCCCAGACTCCGGCAGCGTCCTCCCATGATTCGAGTCGGGACGTTGCCTTTGCCTCGAACTGAACCAGCTGACGGACCGCCTCGTTCAGACCTCCGTCTTCGATATGAATCTTTGCCAGAACAATGTGGGGCATGCTCATGGAAGGCTCCCGTTCCAGGGCCTCCCATAAAAGCGATTCGGCTTCTGCATGGGCAGTCGCACCCTTCAGAAAAAGGCAGAAGGCGAGATTGAAGACATCGGCGCCCGTCGGGTTCTCGCAATCAAGGACGGCACGAAACTCTTGCTCCGCCCGGGAGAAGTTTCCTTGTTGCTGAAGAACCTGGGCCAAGATCGCGTGTCCCTTTCCATAACCGGGGTGAATCCGAACCGCCTCTGTAGCCTGATAAGAAGCATCTTTCAGGCGACCTTGGCGCAGATCATACCAGGCGACCGATCCCCTCACCCGCGCACTTTCCGGAACCACGTTCAACGCATCTCGATAGAGCTGCTCCTCCGATCCCCAGTCCAGGACCCGAAGAACGGTCAAGAACCCATAGCAAAGCAAGATGGCGCCGCTCAGTGGAAGGAGAAGCTTTCGGCCGGACACACTCTGCACGACCCAACCAAAAACGAGAGCAAACCCAACAGATGGGAGGTAGAGAAGACGCTCGGCAAAGATCGTCCCGGATGGCACGATCAAGTTGGAAGCGGGAAGATAGGAGAAAAGGAAAAGAAGGGCTGCCAGTGCAACAAAAACCGAATTTCGTCGACATCCAAACCAGGCAAGGAGCAAGAGGCCGCACAAAACGCCAAGGCCACAAAACACCCCCGGTGACAACAGGCTCGAGGCCTCGGGGAAGGCGTTGAACGAGTAGTCCGGCGAAAGTTGAACAGGAAAAGCAAGAAGCGAAATCGAGTGAGCCAGGACTGAAAACCCGGTAAGCACTCGAGACGAAGTAGCCCCATGAGCAAGAGGGTTATCCAGATACGGAATCAAGGAAGACGATAACCCGACGGGTGAACCGAGAACCAACCATCGAACCCCGACAAAAAGGGAAAGAGCGATGGCTACCGGGAGGAGCGCACGAAACAATCGAGAATACGACTTCTCTCCTCGATCGAGCCAGGGAAGAAGCGCAAGAAGGAACGCAACTCCAACCGCGCTCTCCTTGGAGAACACCGCAAGAATAAGAAGAAAAGAGATCCCTCCAATCCGAACCCGGCCCGGTTTCCGACCTTGCTCAGGAGACACGGAAAAGCCAAGGGCTAGAAGGGAAAACAAGGCCGCAAGGAGTTCTTCCCTCCCTTTTATTTCCTGGAGAACCTCAACGTGCAAGGGATGCGAGGCGAAGATCAGGCCGCTGATCCAGGCGGCTCTTGTTCCTCCACGTAGCCGAAGAACCAACCAGAACACGACCGCAGAAACCAGGCCGTGCAAGAGAGCATTGACGAGACGGTATCCGAACGGATGCAATCCACCGATTTGATAGTTGAAGAGAAACGTCAAGAGAGGCACCGGGCGATACAACCCGCCGGCATTCTTGCTTCCTGACCAGTAATGAGTGGTGAGGATCTCCCCCGCTCCGGCAAAGGACCGGATCCGGGAATCGGACTCGATCACGACGTGATCGTCCCGAACGAGCGGAAAGCCAAAACCATGGGCAAAAAGAAGGGTGCCAAGGAGAAAAACGACGAAGCAGCCAAAGAGGAAATGACGCGAGCTCATTCTTTCTTCACATAGCAATAGAGCCCCCGAACCGGTTTGGATCGCCCGGGACGATAGTCCCCGAACAGGGCTCGCAGATTCCAGTAGAGAACCTGGTGAAGATCGGGGTAGCGGCCTTCATTGAGGAGCCAGAGCTGTCCCTTCTGCCGGAGCTGTGAATATATATCCTTACTCAAAGCCATTGCCTCCTGGTTGATCATAGGAAGGCTCTTCGCGAACTCCTTTGGATCGTACCATCCAGGATGCAAGCCCGCAGCCTCGGGAAACGACGCAATTCGAAATTTCCCTTCACAGCCGAGCCGGCGCAACGCGTACTCGGTAGTGGCCCGGGTCACTTCCGTGAACAGGATCCAATCTCCCTCTTTCCCCCTTTCCTGGATCTGCTTGGCAACGACCCTTGCATGGGGAGGAATCGGGTTCTCACCGAAAAGATAGGGCCGCAGTGAGCTGAAGGAAAGCCAGCCAACAATCCCGACCAAGGCAAGACTCCAGGTGCGGCGCCATGCCCGGGTTAAGAACAGGAGTAGCAGCCTGTCTGCTCCCTGAGAAAAGAGCAACGCCGCGAACGGGAAAACAAGCACCTCGTACCGTCCAATGAGATAGATGGGCTTCACCGCCACCGAGTACAACAGAGGAAGCCCCATCGGAACAAGGAGCGAAAAGGACAGCAGCCAAACTCGCTCCCGAACTCGAGCTCCTTCCTCTCCGTTTTCTTCTTCATGGGTCCGTCGATCTCTCGTGGTGGTTCGAGAAAGAATGAACGCACTGGCAAACATTACCGTCAAGAGAATAAGCGGCAGAGGGCCAGCACTCCCCTCCGTTGGCATCTTGCGCAAATAGTAAGGATAATTGGCTCCCGGGCTCATGACGGTCACCGAACGAGACAATCCGACGACCCACCGACCCGGTGGGCCCAGTTCGCTGAAAGAACAACCGTCGGTCTCCTGAAAGAATAGCTCGGGGATCCAGTCACCGACTCCGGTCTGCGACTGTCGCAGAACAACGGGCAACCAGGGAGAGGCCAGGAGAAGAGCAAAGACAGAGGCGGAGGACGCCATGAGAAAAGCCTGGCCTCGCTTCTTGCGCACAAACAGAGAGGCAAGTGGTGCCGCAGGGAGAAGGAACAAACCGTAATTATGAGTATAGAGGCAAGCCGCAAGAGCAAGCCCCGACATCAAAACAGACAAAATCGTCCTTCTCTTGACGAGTCGATCCGAAGCCAAAAGAGCACAAGCCGCAAGAAGGGTCATCAGGCTGTACATCCTGGCCTCCCGGCTGTAGTAGACGTGAAACGGGGAGATCGCGACGAAAAACGCGGCAAAGAGCCCCGCCTGCCTGGAGAACCAGGAACGGCCAAGGAGATAGACGAGCGGAATCAACGACACGCCAATCAGGATGGAAAGGGAGCGAACGGCGACTTCAGAAATGCCGAATAGACCGCTCCACATGCTCAGAAGAAAGTAGTAGCCAGGGGGGTTTCCATCCTGCTTGAGAGCACCGATGATTCCCGAAAACCCCTTGAGAGCGATGAGAACTCCGTTCGCCTCATCCACCCACAATTCCCGCTCCGCCAGGTTCGGGAGACGGACAGCAAAGGCGATCCCCACTAGCAATGCTACGAGGATGAAATTCCGGCGATCCGAGCTAAAAGGCGCCGTGCTGATCACGCCCAATCCTCTAAAGTGAAAGTCAGATTGATTCGGTCGGCCCGAAGCGAGCCCTGGAGACGGAGAACATGAGGCCTCGTTAGACTTTGATCCACTCCTTCAGTTCGGAGAGATCTTGAATGATCCCCTGAGGGACGACACCGTCAAGAGGCTCCTGTCGACGCGGATGACGCTTGAGAACGCCCGCCATCCCCACTTCCTGGGCTCCCTTCACGTCTACCTTGATGCGATCCCCGACGTAGAACGCCTCCTCGGGCTTGAGATCGAGCTGACTCAGGGAATCCTGAAAAATACCCGGCCCCGGCTTTGCCGTTCCAAGAGTCGAGGAGAAGGTCATGGCGTCGAAAAGATGGAGAATGCCATAACGTTCCAGATCCTCCCGATGGAACTCCTCGGGCCAGATGGTGTTTGAAATCAAGCCAAGTCGCAACCCTTGCGCTTTGAGAAACTCGAGGGTTTGTCGGGTATCCGAGTAGAGAGAGACCTGATTCACAATCGGCGCGTAGTGGGCCCGCACGAGGTGACGAATCTCAGCCGCGGCGACGGGGAGGGAAAACGACCGCAAGACCTCGGGAAAGATCTCCGTCAACGGGAATTCCCGGCAATCGGTTGCTCGGGAATGACTCATGACTCGCTTGAATTCGGCTTCGAACCGAGCTACGAACGTGCCAGCGTCGAGAGCCTTCGGCCTGGAATCGAGGGCATTGAATGCGCTCTCGGCACCAAGACGATTCAGCTCTTCGAACGGACGGGTCTCGAACTCCATGAGGGTGTTGCCAAGATCAAAGACAGCAGCCCGGAGTTTCGTCTTGTCAAAGGCGTCAAAATTCATGGTCCAGAGTGAGCATTCTACGAGAAATCTGAGCGCCGCCTCGCCGTAACGAGTAGACAAGGCTCGGCACCCAAGGAGCGGAGGATTATACCGTCCGGCCAAGCGTGTTCAACTCCGACGCCTTCGACGCTCATGAACGGAGATTCATCCGGTCATGATTCCAACCGCTCCGGGTAGTCGGATCTGGGAAGATTCTCCCGAAACTTCTCCCAATCCTCTTTGCTGAAGAGGAAGACCGACGTTCCGCAATCGATGCAGTACGACTTCTCATAGCTCTGCAAGTACTTCACATACGATTTGCACTCTGGACACCACTTGTACTCGTCGTCGTAGTTCATGCCCTTTTCCTCGGAAAAACGACCGTTCGACCAAGGCCGAGCCTCCGCAAGGAAGACCCATGTCGAATTCAAATGGCTAAGATGTGATATCCCCAAGCCGGTCATCTTCGGTGAGAAGCGACCCGGCTCCTTTCTTTCGACGAGGAGGCCCGGTTGGTTGAGGGGTTGAGACCGATCCTTTGCTTGACAAAGCCAACCTCGGACCGGCCAGGATCTTCCAGGTCTTTCGTTCTGAGAAAACTTCAGAACCCGACAGAAATCGAGTGGTCCAGGCGGCTATTTCTCGGGGGCGACCGCTGATTCGTCCACGGAGGATGAGGTCGAGTCTTTGTACTGCTTCTCGTTGGAGCCGAGCGACGCCCACCACAGACTCCACATCTTTTGGTTGGCCCCATAGTTCTGACCGGTAAGAGACTCAAGGGCCCTTCCGACAGCAACTTTCTGACGAATCACGAGATGAGCGTCCAGTGCCAGAATACGTGCCTCTAGCTGGGCCCCCTGACGGACATGGGAGATCTTGGGGTCTGCAATGACAGCTGCTTGAGCGATCTCCACGTCAAAATCGGTCACCAGAGCCTTCTCACTCCCGATGAAGACATGGTTACTCGGAGCCCGATACGCTCCCCCCCCGTTCTGCACGTTAAAAGCCTTCATCAATGCGGGAACGGCTCCGGCCTGGCCCAGCGTCCCAAGAGCCTCGGCGGCTCGAATCCGCAGCATGGGCTCCGGACCTCCAAGAACCGTGATGAAAGGTTGAATCATCTCGGGCCCGACACTCTTTACTCCGAGTCGCTTGTAGGCCCGCAAAGCATCCCCCCGAACCGTGGAGTTCGGGTCCTTGAGGGACATTCTCGCCAGAGACCCCAAGGAACTCGCAGCCCCAAGTGCCCCCATCTGAAAGCAGCAGAAGGAGCGCACCTTCGGATTCCAGGATTTCAAACCGTCCACCAGAGCGGGGATCCGGACATCAAGAGGAAACGCGGAGAGCTTCTTCATCGCGTCCATCCGTCGCTCGATCGATCGATTGCCGCAGACCCGAACGAGGGCCCTTGCCGACTCTGAAATGATCTGTCCGCTTTTCGAATCCGTACTTTGGGCCGAAACAAGGGGGATCCAGCCAAGAAGCAAGAGTAGAGACAACGCCAGTCCGGTTGCAAGGTTAGGGCAGGAAACAGAAGACAAGACACCAGGTGCGGAAGGGAGTTTTCGCATGATCATTCATCCTTCAAGTTTTCTTCCGGCACAAGAATGGGTGGTGGGGACATTCTATTATGCCAGACCCGGTGGCAAGAAGCCAGCCAAGGCAAGAGCCAGCAATTCGACCCGACTAAACTGTGGCTCATGAAAAACTTGACCCGAGGTCTTTTCGCTGTATCCTACCCGGTTTCCCAAAAAGAGATCTATCCCCTCGCCTAGTGAGAATGACCATGACGAAGGAAGTTATCCTCGGTAAGAAGATCGGTATGACCAGTGTTTTCGACGAAAACGGCGTATTCACGCCGGTGACCGTCGTTGAAGCTGGGCCTTGCTCCGTTGTCCAGGTCAAAACCCAGGAAACGGACGGATACGAATCGATCAAACTCGGCTTTGGCACCAGAAAGCGCAAGAACACGCCTAAACCTCAACAGGGCGAGTTCAAAAAGGCCAAGATCGAGCCTCTCGCCAAGCTCCGCGAATTCCGGGACATTGACGTCTCCTCGTTCACGGTAGGCGAAACGGTCACCATCGACCGCTTTCAGCGAGGTGACAGGGTCGTCGTTTCAGGGACCTCCAAAGGACGGGGTTTTGCGGGCGCCATCAAACGACACGGCTTCAGCTGTGGTCCCAAGACTCACGGCCAGACGGACCGACTCCGTGCTCCCGGGAGTATCGGAAACGCGGCCTATCCTGGCCGAGTCTTCCCTGGTAAGAAGATGGCAGGCCACATGGGTTCTAAAAGAATTACGGTCAAGGGACTTACGATCGTTGACCTCGATCTTGGTCGCAACCTACTCCTGATCAAGGGCGCGGTTCCCGGAGCTCGCAACAGCTACCTGGAAATCGTCGCAACTCGCGACTAGGCTATTCTTTAGGCTCACAACCCTCCCCGGACTCACCGCAAGATCAGAGGCCTGGAATCTTCGTGTCGACTCCGGTTACCAGGCCGGCCGTAGCCAACTTGAGCCCCTATGTCTTGACAGCGTAACCCATCGCCTCTACCCTACTTTGCGTACCATGGCCAATAGGGTACCCGCCTTTTAGCCGGGACATCGTCCCGCTAATCTTGAAATCCGTGACGACCTCGAGACTCTTTTGACCCGCTTGATTCATGAACGTCGGGCACGATGTGTTCCAAGTCCGAGAGTGTCTGTCCACCCAACCTCCATTCCAGTACCCCGGAGACATCCAGAAATGGCAAAGAGAAGTTTTGGTCGGTCCAAAAGGCACCGAACCGCCGGAATCATTGCTCTTGCGCTCGCGGTCGTTGCCTTTGCAGCGCCGTCCGCCTTTCCCGCATTCAAGAAGGTCTCGCTGAAGGAACTCGTCGGGCTTGCAGATGAGGTGGTCATGATTCGGGTCGTTTCCCATGATCAGATCCAGGGAGCCATGGAAGGCGTGCAAGGCGAACTCCCCTATCAGCGGCTTCGCTGCAAGATCCTCCACAGTTACAAGGGCAACCGGAAAGCTGGCGAAATCGTAACCCTGCACGTTCCGGGAGGAGACCTTCCCGGTGGAGGTCATTTCACCATCTCAACCGCCCCCGCCGTGGAGACATATCTTCAGGGGGCTTCGGTCGTTTTCATGAACCGTGAATCTCGCTACGCCCCGCCCGGAGCATCCGGAATCAACACCGGGGACCACGGGATCTACAAGATCAGCACTCGAAACGGCAGACAGGTACTCCATGGTAAACCGGGCAGTCCGATCGCCCGCCACCAGGATCTTGTTCAATTCACGAATCAGGTCGCTTCGATCGTCCGGGACGCGGCCCTCCAGGCGGCCACGCAGGAGGGGCGAAAATGAAACCAGCTCAAACCGAACTCCGACCCAAAAAGGCACAAAAGCTAAAAACGATCGTCCTGACGCTTTCCGTTCTTGCCTCCGTGGTTTTCTTTTCCGTAGGAATGCTCAGCGCCTACACCTTGACCTGCGGGGTTCATTCGGCGGGCGTTGGAGGCTACCTGATCAACCCGAATTTCCAGGATTCGATCGCCGGCACCGAACAGCAACAGATCGATGCCGTGAACCTGGGCGCAGATGAATGGGCCATCAACGGCAACGCCAAGTTTTTCTGGACCTATGGCGGCACAACCGAAATCGCCATGCCTTCAAACGACAACAACAACGTCGTCTTCGCCACCCAGGCGAGTGGAGGAAACATTCTTGCCGAAGCTTTTTGCTACATGCAAAACGGGACTCGCTTCTTTGATATCCGGTACTACGATGGAAACCACAGCTGGAACCACGATTCGTCGGTCGGCTCCGGCTTCGACATCGCCGGAATCGGCTGCCACGAATTCGGCCACTCCCTGGGCCTTGGACACTCGGGTGAATCCGGAGCCACCATGTGGCCCTCTTCGCTTGGCGACGGGGTGGCAAACAGATCGATCGAGAACGATGACATCAACGGGATCCAGTTCCTCTATGGAGAGAACATCCCTCCTCATCTCGACTCCATCAGCCCGAACTCAGGAACGATCACCGGCGGCACTCTGGTCACCGTCCACGGTAGCGGGTTCTTCCAGGACATAACAAGACCCTGCGTTGGAGACAATGAAGCGATCCTCGTGCGATGGGTCTCCCAAAACGAGATCTGGATTCGCACCCCGCCCGGCGATTCAATCGGCCTCAACGACATCACGCTCAAGGATCGCTTTGCGGGGAATTTCACATTTGCCAATGTCTTTGAGTACGAAGAATCACCGGTTCTCCTCACTTCACTTTCCGGACCCGCAGGACCGGGAAGAAACGTGGAGATCCAGCTGCAGGGCCCCCCGGGTGCCACCTATGGCATTGCAAGTTCAAGAGGCCAGGGGCTATTCATCTGGAGAGGCTTCCAGTTCAGTCTGGGTAACAACATCGCGGTGCACATGAAAAGCATTTCAGGAGGCGCAGATCCTCCTCTTGACGGTCTTGGATTGAGCACCAAATGCTTCCGGATTCCCGAAGACGCGACGCTCTTTGAAGAGTTCGTTTTTCAGGGAGTCGTCAAGGTGGGCGGGGAGCTCATCCAGACCAACAAGCTCGTGGTTCAAGTTCTTCAGCAATAATCCTAACCCCGGGTGCACGATGCCTTCCCGGCCGAAGTGCCCCCGGGGTTTTCTTCCCCCCCCTTCTGACCTCGAGAAAACCCTCAAGTCCTTTCCTCCCGTTTCCGAAAAGAAACCACTTTGGTGAAACGTCGATCCGGTTCGACCGCCGATCGAGAGAGCCTTCCTTCTCTGGGAAACGACATCCATGGAAAAAAGTATCCGCAGCTTCCGTATCTACTTCCTCATCTGGGTTGCCGTTCTCTTCATAGCCCGCATTTTTGCCGAAGTCGAGCTTGGTCCGTTTTCTTTCATCACGACCCTTTCCCTCGAGGGAATCCTGGTCGGAACTCTGACCGCCGGCACATTTCTCTTTCTTCTTCCCTTGATCCAGAAATCCCTGAGTTTTGAGGGATCGATCAGCTCCGTTCTTGGACGGGAAACAAAAAGAGTGAAACCGGATGAAAAGTCAAAAGCCCCGACCAGAACGGCAAAGAAGAGTGATTACAGGCCAAAGGGACCACCCGAGGAAGCGTCGACGACACCCCAAGACAATCTGACTTCGCAGCCCAAGAAGATCGATCTCAAGAGCGACCGTCAATCCTCCTTTGCGGAGTGGCAGAGTCAAACCAAGAAGGTCGAAACCGATCACCCCTGGCACAAGCTCCGTCCGGAGCGAAAGAGATCATCCTTCACAAAACCAAGAAATGCGGATTCCCCGCCTGAAGACTTCAATCCAAAATGGGGCCACCAACCCCTCACCCCGCCTTCTTCCTCTACCGGAGAGGAAACCTCCGGCCCGGAGCAGTCAGCAAAAGAAGATGCGACTTTGGCCAAAGTCAATCAAAGAGTGCCGTTCGAAGCGAACGCAATCAGCCAATGCCTCCGACGAGGTTTTCAGGAGTCCCTGGAAAAGATGACCGGGTTCGCCGAGATTCTCGTGAACGATCATCAAGAAGGGCTTCCCGAGAACGCCCGTCTCTGCCTGACAAAACTCCAGAAGAACGCCAAGGAAACTCAGTCCATCCTGACCGATCTCCTCGCCTATCTCGAGTTCGATCAGAAGCCGCTGACCAGTGAGCCCATCCAGCTCGAAAGCCTCATTCGCGAGGTACAGCAGGAACTCTCCGAGCCCATCCGGGAAGGCCAGGTCTCCCTCAAAGTGAGCAAAAACCTACCGGACTTTACCGGCGACCGATATCGCATCAAGATCATCCTGAAGAGCCTCATGGCAAACGCCGTGAAGTTCCACAACAAGAACGAACGGTGGGTCGAAGTCCAGGTCCAGGCCCATAAGAAAAAGACGGTCCTGACCATCCGCGACAACGGAATCGGCATCGATACTGGGGAAGAAAAGATGATCTTTGAGCCGTTCGTCCGGGGCCTCCGTGCCGGGCTCTTTCACGGCACCGGGTTGGGGCTCGCAATGGCTCACTCCGCCGTCCAATCCATCGGCGGGAAGATCGAAGCCGAATCCATTCCCGGCGAAGGGAGCCTGTTCAGGGTCGTTCTTCCCGATAACGCATTCGTCTTTTCGGGAACATCCGCATCCCAGATTGCCTCCCTTTCCTCCTGACCCCTCGCTCCATTCCTGCCCCGGGCTGCTCTCTGGCCACCCGAGTTCATTGCCCCCGATATTGGACACAGGTCCCTCTCGCGAGTAGGATGCGGAGAAGTTTCTGAATCCCACGACCCACGGGAGGGCAGCCGTGCCTTTGAGCGCTAAAAAAAAGAAGGTCGCCAGGAAGAAGTCCACCGCAAAGAAGGCCTCCGGAAAAAAGTCCGCGAAGAAAACCCGATCCATTGCGAGAGAAAGCAAGCAGAAGAAACGGGCGCGCGTCAAGACCATTCTCCAGGAACTCGACAAGGCCTATCCTTCAGTCGAATGCGCACTGGACCATCGAAATCCGTTCGAACTCATCGTCGCTACCATCTTGTCCGCACAGTGCACCGACAAGAGAGTCAACATGGTGACCCCCGAGCTCTTCTCCCGGTTTCCCGATCCAGCATCGATGGGAGAGGCTCCTCTCGATGAAATCGAAGAGGTCATCCGCTCCACCGGTTTTTTTCGCAACAAGGCCAAGAACATCCAGGCCTGTGCCGCACGGCTAACCGAAGAGTTCGGAGGTGTCGTACCCCGATCGATGGACGACCTCCTGAGTCTTGCCGGAGTGGCAAGAAAGACCGCTAACGTGGTCCTTGGGGTTGCATTCAAGAAGGCAGTGGGAGTCGTGGTCGACACGCACGTGAAGAGAATCACCGGGCTACTCGGTCTCACCAGGAACGAACAACCGGAGAAGATCGAGACCGACTTGATGGAACTCCTACCCCAGGAACACTGGATCCGTTTCTCTCATCAGATCATTCATCATGGGCGGGAGGTGTGCATAGCGCGCCGGCCCCAGTGTGGCGCGTGCACAATGAATCGTATCTGCCCCTCCTCCTTGGCCGATGGAGCCGAGTGAGATTTCGAGACGGGAACCGGTTTTCCGAGGTATAGTCTCGAATTCCCATCTTGGACGGAGGCACGAGAATGCTTGATGTCGAACCCGGTACCTGGGCGGTTATCCTGGGTGCTTCGAGCGGATTCGGGGGCGCAACAGCCCTGGAACTTGCGCGTCGTGGCTACAATATCTTCGGCATCCACTTCGATCGAAAGGCAACCCAGTGCAATGCGGACAGGATTCAGGAAGAGATCCGAGCTCTTTCGAGAGAAGCCGAGTTCTTCAACCTGAACGCCGCGGATGATGAGAAACGCGATTTCGTCATGCTCCGCATCACCGCCCGCACCGGTCAGGGCCAGTGGGGTTCCAAGGTAAGAGTTCTGTTCCATTCCCTGGCCTTTGGTTCGATGGGAAACCTGGTCACCGAATCCGCCGACCAGACCCTTCTCGATCGAAAAAAGATCGAAATGACCCTCGACGTCATGGGGAACTCCCTCGTCTACTGGACCCACGGACTCGTGCAGAGAAAGCTCATGGGTCGTGGTGGACGCATCTTCGCCATGACCAGCGCAGGAACATCTCGAGTCTGGACGGGCTACGGCGCCGTTTCGGCCGCCAAGTGTCTCCTGGAAAGTCACATTCGCAACATCGCAGTGGAACTGGCCCCCTTCGGGCTCACTGCCAATGCGATCGAAGCTGGAGTCACCGATACGCCGGCACTCCACCATGTTCCTGGTTACGAGGCCATGCTCTCCCGTGCCAAAGAAACCCATCCCTCAGGAAGAGTCACCACTCCGGAAGATGTCGCCCTGACCGTCGCCGCTTTGTCCCGTCCCGAAACTCAATGGATGACCGGCAACGTCATCCGTGTGGACGGGGGCGAGCGCCTCACGAGCTGATTCTCCATGAGTTCTTTCCCGAACGACGATGTCACGATGAACCTGGGCAGCATTGAATGGCGCGTGAAGAAGAGCCATGCCTCGTCCCTTGCAAGAGAGCTTCTTCCCGGCATCCAGGATCTCACCCCCGGCCCCCATGTGCGTCGCATCAAGGACAATAACGTCCGAACCGTTCATGCGGTGACCGATCTTCCCGAACTCCCCTTCGTCATCGTCAAGCGATACAAGGTTCCCGACGTGGCCACTCGCATCAAGAATCGACTGGAGGGAACAAAGGCACAACAGGAGTGGGAAGGAGCCCATAGTCTCCTTCAACGAGGCGTTCCCACCTGCCGCCCCCTGGCTCTGGGACAATCCCGAGGAAAGGAAGATAATTCCAGTTACGTTGTGATGGAGGGACTCTCGAACACGGTCACCGTGGTGAGTCAGCTCCGGAAACTCGCATACCGCGAAAAAGAAGAGAATGCGGTCACAAAGAAACGAACTCGACTCCTCAAACACCTGGCGGCGATCACCCGCATTCTTCTTGAAACCGGCGTCTATCACCGGGACTATCACACCGGTAACGTCCTGGCAAGATACGGGAACAACGGAGATCTTTCACTCTTCATGATCGACCTTCACTCGGTGCGTTGCCCGTTCCGGTTTTTTCGGTTCCTCCAGCGACGACTCCTGGCCAAGCTCTACCTCGACCTTGAAAACTTCACATCAGAAGCGGAGCGACGGATCTTCCTTCGCGACTGCTACGACGTGAGCCAGGTGCGCTACTTGAGTGAACTTCAACGAATGTTCAATCAAATCACCGCACGAACCCAACGACTGGAAAGGAGAAGGATTCTCAGTCGAACGAGAAGATGCGTGGTGCGCAGTACTCGTTACTGGCACGAGAAGACTTCCTCGGGGAGAATCTACCACAGGAGAAGTGTCGAGGCGGATGCGGTCCTTGCCGCCATCGAAAAGCACCATCGTGTTCGAGAGGACTCGAATTCTCCGAACATCCTGAAAACATCGGTCTCGGGTCGTACGGTCGTCACCAAAGTGCCTCTCGCCATCAAGGAAGATGATGCACGGGAAACCATCGTTTGTGTCAAAGAACATCGCCCCATTCGCCTCAAGGACCGGCTTCTTTCCGTTTTCCGCAACCGAGGGATGGGCGAGTGGTACGCGATCAGCGGCTTCATCGTGCGGGGAGTCGAGACTCCGGAGGCCCTGGCCCTCGTCGAGAAAAAAGACGGATGGCTCCGGACAACCAGCTACGTGTTGACCCGATTTCTCGTCGATCACCAGGAGCTCGACCAGTTCCTTGATCACGCTTTTCAACCCGGGGGAAAGTGCAGCGATCGATCAGACCGACGGCTGATCTTGAAGACAGTGGCCCACATCATGGCCTACCTGCACGAGAACAACGTCTATCATCCGGACTTCAAGGCGAGCAATGCCCTGATCGCTCTTTCCCCGGAGAATCGTTCGGCCCCCCATATTGCTTTGATCGACCTCACCGGAGTCTTCCTGTGGCGCCGGGTCACCAGGAGCCGCGCCCTGAAGAATCTCGCCCAGCTCGATTGGTCGCTGCCTTACTCGGTATCCAGGGCGGATCGCCTTCGATTTCTTCTGCTCTATCGAGAAGCCAGGGGAATCACCCAAGATCTCAGGGTTCATGTGGGGGAGATCTTCATTGCCGGGAGAAATAAAATCAACTACTGGCGAAAGGAGACCCCGGACTGACGGGCCTTATCGTCCTCGAGCAGAAATAACACGGAAGCGACTCGGTCCGCGATTCGAGAGAACATCCTCCAAGCTCTCGTCAAGATCCTGGCGGTCGTACCACATCCCTCGTAGCATGACGCCTTCCGGCTCCCGAGCAAAGGACACGTCTTCCAGCGGATTTTTCGCCAGCAGGAGCAGGTCGGCCCGAGCACCGGTCTGAATGGTGCCGAACTCTCCTTCCGCGTCGAGAAATCTTGCCGGTTCCCGGGTTCCCGCACTCAGGGCTTCAAAAGGAGACAGCCCCGCCTCGACGAAGTTCGACAGCTCCTCATGAATCGAAAAACCGGAGACAACCAGAGGATTGGGAGCATCTGTGCCAAGAAGTAGCCCAGCTCCGCATTCATGCAGAGCCTTGACAAGCTTGAGCCTCAGCTCGTAACCGTGGCGTGCTACCCGAGCATTCTCCTCCGACAGGTTCAGACCGTTATGATCTCGCCACCACCTCTTCGTCGGAGACAGAACATATCTCATCTCCGAGCGGTCGAAGTCGGAGCTCACGGCCTCACGCGTCCCCCACTTCTTCTCCACGATCAGGGTCGGACAGTTCCACACTCCCGCCTCTCCCGTGAGCCGCGCCAACCAGGGGATCTTGGCCTCATCAACATGGGAAGCACTATGAAACCGCACATCGACTTCACTCGCCTGATCCGAGAAAGGTGAATCCTCACCTCGAAGGGCTTCCATGTAGCCATCCAGGTGCTCGATCGATACCTGGCCGGAAGAAAGCACATCAAAGAGGCCAACATCATAGGGAACATGGCCCATCACCTTCATCCCGTGCTTCTTGCCGGACTCGATGATCGCGTCATATACGGGACGCTTGAGCCGAACGTAGACCTTGATGAAATCAAACCCCTCCCGTTTCTGCCCGGCGACAACACCATCAGCTCGACCTGGATCGATCAGGACACTGCCGTCCTTCCAGATGGGAGGGTTTCCATCCAGGAGCGGACCTGCGGTGTGGATGGTCGGAGAAAAAAGGCGCCGTCCGGTCCTGATTTCGTCGCGCCACCGAAGGAGATAATCAAAGCCCCACATGTTCCGGACGGTCGTGACACCATTGGCAACGAGAAGAATCAAATCCCGCTCGTTGCCAAGATGAACGTGCATGTCCGCCAGCCCGGGCATCAGGTAGCGCCCGCGGGATGGAATGAGGGTTGCATCCCTGGGGATTGCCACCTGCCCGGCTGGACCAAGCGCTGCGATGCGCCCATTCTGAATAACGACCGTCTGGTCCTGTAGGATGTGCTCCCGGTCCATGGGAACAACGTGTACACCCACAAATACATACAAAGAAGGCGCCTCGCCGGAATCGATGGGCCCATCCGAGAACGCTGGCGGCGACGTGGCAACAAGCGCCAGCACGATGAATAGAAGCGGCCTCAAGACAAGTGCGCGAATGGTTGCCTCCGGTTTCTCCCCTGCTTGAGGTTCGTCAAGACCTCACCGTTTTCATGAAGTCTTTTCGCGGAAACTTGATGGTCAACCGCACCAAAATGAGGCAGCCATGCGGGTGTATACGTTGACGCTGACTGGATGGGAGACGAAACTTCCTCAGATCTGGAATCCGGGACGATCCTGACCCGCACTCAGGGGGCGTTGACACGCAAACAAGATCCCCTTAACATTAGGTCTATCCACTAGGCGCAGCTACTAGCCTCATGAAAATGCGGGCCAGTTCCCCGGGCATATCAAGAATAATAAAGGAGGAGGGTTCGAATGAAGCCTATTTCAAGGGCGCGGCGATGGATTCTATCCGTTGCAATTCTCATCGCAGGCCTGTTGGGCCTGGCCCAGATCGGCCACACCGCGCTCAAGACCATGACCCTCGATGAGCTCGTCAAAGTGACAACTCAGGCAGTTCACGGCAAGGTGATCGAGACCCGATCCTTTTGGGCCGAGTACTTTCCGGGTGAAGACCTCATCGTCACCGAAGTCACGGTTCGTCCCATCTCCCATCTCGTGGGGAAGGGAAATAACAAGCCGGTCAAGTTCCGTTATCTCGGCGGAACGGTGGGAGACATGAGCTGCGTTTGCGCCGAATCCCCGGTCATTACCGAGGGACAGGAGATCGTCGTATTTTTGTCTCCACACCAAATGGGTTTCAACTTCGTTTATGCCCACTACCAGGGGAAGTACGATGTCATTGAACGAGACGGAGTGAAGCTTGTACGGGGCATTCCCGGAGCTCCTCTTCGCAAGACCCAGACCCTCCGAGAAGTTGGCGATCAGGTGAAAGCCTCCCTTCTCAAGGTGAAGAACGGGGAGGTGAAATAATGTCCTCATCTTCCATGCGAAAAACTCCGCTCGTGGTAGCACTCCTCGGAGTGCTCAGTATTCTGGTCGTGGGCGGAGGCTCATTTGGTTATCAGCTACTGAACTATTTCTGGCCGTCCGAGCAGGCTACTTTTCGCTTCAACGCAAACTTCACCGATCCCTCCGCCGGTTCTACAGCGGAGCAACTGGCGACCCTCCGGGAAGCGATGAACAACTGGAACGGAGTCTCCGACTTCACCTTCAACGACGGTGGAACGACGGGTATCGCCAACACGGCCAATGACGGAATCAACCAGGTCCACTACTCCTCGGGAATGTCCTCTGGATCTGCTCTTGCGGTAACGGTCACATGGTTCGTCGGCAACACCGCCATGGACGCGAACATCCGGTTTTTCGATGAGTTTGGCGATGGATCCAACATCGTCTGGGGAAACCCTCCCAACAGTAGTCAGTACGACATGAAGGGTGTGGGAACTCACGAGTTCGGACATGCTCTGGGGCTGGAGCATTCCGCCCAGTCGGGTGCGATCATGTTTTTTGCCTCGGGCATCGGACCGGAGAACTCGACTCCTCTTCTGGACGATCTCCTCGGCGTAACCGCGCGTTACGGGCACCCGACACTGCAGGTCACCGGAGTGAACCCGAACTTCGTGGATGCATTTGTCCCGGGTCAAATTATCACGATCACCGGAAGCGGATTCGGGGTTGGCGACAGCCGAGCCTTCCTGAGGCGGAAAGATCAAAACCCGGAAGACATTTACGAGCTCACGAACGTCACGGTCTTGAATTCCACCACCTTGACCGGTGAGATTCCGGCTCTCGAGCCCCAGAACATCTGGCCCATCGCCGTTCTCGTGGGAGCAGACCAGGCCGACGTCTCCCCTCCGCTTCTGACCTACTCAACGCCTCCGCCGCCGGTCGTCACCAGTTTGAATCCGGCATCCGGACCTCAGGTCGGCGGAACTCTTCTCACGATTTCAGGTAGCAACTTCACCATCGCCCAGGACAGCTGTGTCGATTTTGATGGCGCCGTGGCAAACATCATCTCCGTAACGGGCACAGAAATCGTCGTTGAAACCACCGATGGTCCGATCATTGGACTGGTCGATGTGAATGTTTCCACAAGCGGCGGGTCCGGTTCTCGAACCAATGGATTCGAGTACACCGACAATCCTCCTGGCTTTGTCCAGTCCGGCGGAAACGCTCGTCTCGGAGGCAACCTACGTCTTGATGTGCAAGGCGCTCCCAACCGCAACATCGCGGTCCTCGCGGACGCTCGAGCCGGAAGTGCAATCAAGGGCGGGATTCAGCTGGGCCTCGATTGCACGAACAAGTTCACGGTTGTTCACAATTCATTTTCGGGTGGCGATGCGACTCTCGATAGCCTGGGACGTCGGGAAGTCACCCTATCGATTCCAAATCAGCCGGCCCTTCTGTTTCGAACCTTTTTCATGCAGTCCGTAGTGGCCACGGCATCCGGAATTGTTCCGACCCAGGTCTTGCAGTTCACCGTCCTGCCCTGAGGAAACTCAATACAGCATCGCGGATCTACAGACGGCGCTTCTTCGGAAGCGCCGTTTTTCTTTCCCCACCCCTCACCACCGTTTGGCTACAGTGGAGGCACCAATCCCGAGTCACGGAGTTCGAATAAAACCGAAACGGACTTCATTTAATCGGGTCAGTCTGGTCGATGAAAACAGAACGCTAACTTCCCGTCCCGGGAGTCAGCACCTTGAAACTGAAATCGATTGAACGTAAACCCATTAAAAAATTAGAATTGTGACGGTGGGAGCGGCCCTCCCGTCTTGTAGATTCACGGATTCGGGCTGAGAGCCTGCACCTGACCAGGGATTTCAACCGATCCAACACCGGAGCATCGAGAATGTCTCTGTTTCCCGAAGTGGATGAACTCAAGTCTCGACTGACCGGCTTGCGACCACTTCCTGAATCTCTCAGCCCCCTTGTTGACCAGAACCTCCTCGAGGAATGGTCGTATCACTCCCTCGCGCTCGAGTCTCTTGACCTGGACCTTCCAGGTGTTCGCTTACTCCTCCGGCACCGGTTAACCCCTGCCGGAGCGAGCTTCGATGAGTTGATACGCGTGGAACGCCATGCTGAAGCAGCCCGCTATCTTCTGACCACAGGCCGGAACGAACCCCATCGCTGGGTCACTGAAAACTTGATTCGCGAGATTCACGGACTCTTCGTTTCCGGCGTTCTCCACATCGCAAGCTATCGCCAGCCAAGAGAAGAGGATATCTGGTCCGACCAGCCATCCGAGCGACAGAATCCGTCATCGGGACAGATCCGGGGAGCACCTCCCGCTCCAGATCCTCTCGACATCCCCGAACGCCTGTCCTACCTCTCTCGTGAGGAGGGTGGAAAACAGGGAGAAAAACACTCGATCGAATATGCGGCCGGGATCTATTGCGGGCTGGTGGAAATCCAACCCTTCACCGACGAGAATGGCCCCACTGCCCGGCTTGCATTAAACCTTCGGCTCGTTCTTGATGGTTACCCGGCAATTTCCTTCGGAACCTGGGATCGGGAAAGCTACGTAACCGCCATGCAAGCGGCGTTCGGCAGCGATCTACATCCATTGATTGAATTGATCGAGAGGGAGGTTCTCCGAAGTTCGCGCCTTGAACTCCAGGCTCTGGAGGATCGACAAAGCCTCACGCCCGAAAGAGTGGGACTGCGGTTTCAAGGACTCGATCAACATATCGAGCTGATCGAGGGAACTGGCCGCACGGTCCTTAGCAAATCCCCAAGAGATCGAGCACGCGCGGTTCGGCGAGTTGGCGCTCACGCGTTGAATCTCTTAAAGGAGGTGCGAAAGAGCGCCCGAGGCGACAGGTTCTCGGTTCGAGAAACCGGTTCTTATCGAGAGGGTCTCGAGACGGATCTGATGGCAAACCTCTTTCGAAACCTCCAGGAAAGCGGCATCTCACCTCGTGCTCCTGAGTGGCACCACGAAGCGGTGCTTGAGTTTCGCCCGAATCAATCCGCCATCATCGAAGCGGATCTTTACTATTGCACCTTCGCCTCCCCCGATGCGCTCCACGTGGTTGTCGTGGCTTCCATTCTCAAAGAGCCGTCCGAAGTCACCGACGAAATCAGTGAGGATACGGAAACAAAGAAACCGGATCTCAGCCGCATCGAAGTTCTCTTGCACGAGGACATCCTCACATTGCCGCTCAACTACCCGTACGAGGTCAGTGGGAAGGAGCACAAGGCTCCCATCGATCTTCAGAACTTTGTTCTTTCCTCCTGCGACCTCTTCCTCGATCGAATCCTCGAGGGATATGAATTCGCAGCGAGCCCGGCTCTTGACGGAGAGCCCCGGAGTAGCCAGGCGAAAAACAAAAAGGAAGCGGCAAAAAAGAGGGGAACTCGACCGTCGAAGTTCCGACCTCTTGCTCCGCCGGATTCTCCCCAGGAAAAGTCCTGACGGGACCTCCCCGAAGCCCTACTCCTTCGGGATTTCTTTTTCGATCCCCTGAATCGTGCTCTCCACTTCGGTAAATCTCTTCGGGAAAGTGCGGCTGCGAATCTTGCGGATCAGCTCCCTTGCTTCATCCCACTTCTTTTGTTTGACGAGCACTTGCAGGAGTCCCTGGTATCCTCCCGGTTCGTTGGATCGGATGCGAATCACCTCGAGATAATGGCGGGCCGCTTCGTCCAGTCGCCGGGCGCTTTCTCGAATCTGAGCAAGCAAGAGATGACTTGCCGCCTCCTCCGGAAGAGCTTCCACGATATTCGTATAGGCCCTCTCCGCACGAACATCGAGAGAGAGCCTTTTGTAACGATCCCCGAGCCGTTTGAATAGATCGGTGTTCCTTCCCTCGGTGCGAGCCGCGGTAAGTAAACGCTTCGAGCCGATTTCTCCCTCACCCGCCTTGTCATAGGCTTCAACCACGAGTCTCAACGTTTCCGTATCGTTCGGCTGGGACTCAAGCGCAAGATCAAGGTGGGCAGCCGCAAGATCTCCCCGCTCTCTTTCGAGCCAGGCCCTTCCAACCGACTTTCGAAGAATCGGATTGATGATCCCGGTTCTTTTCAGCTCCTCATCCAGGAACTTGTCGACCACCGCCAGGTTCTTCGTTCGCTTGAGGAGCCGATCGAGTTCCCCGATCGAACTGTCGAGGTGCCCCCGATTTCCCGCAGAAGAAACGATGGAGCCACTGACAGCATCGATGGCTTGAATCGTGAGGCCAAGCCCCTCAAAAGCTGAAGCCTGCATGCTGTAATATTCCGCGAGCCGTTGAGACCCGGATCGACCTTGAGACGAGATGCCGCTCTTGTTCAGGGCGATGGCCTCGTTGAGAAGATCGACGCAATCCTGGAACATCTTCGTCTGGAGACAGATCCACCCCAGGGTCTTGATCTCACTTTCCTTCCACTTGTCTTCGGCTCGGAGATCGGATTCTGCTTTCCTTCTTTCGGCGTGGAGCTCGGAGACCTGACCCATCTCGTAGAAGGCTTGCATGTAGAAGCTCCGGTAATCGAGGTTGGTAGGCGCGACCTTGACCATTTCGCGAAGAATGGGAAGGCTCTCCTCATGCCGTCGAAGCAGATGCAGTACAGAACATAACTCATATCGTCCGGCAAGGCTCATGCCTCCCCGACGATAAGAATCCAGAAGAATGACCGCCGCCTCTTCCTTCATGCCAAGGCCATGAGTCAAGTACTTTGCAACGTACAAGACAACTTCTTGGTCTCGATTCCGTTCCTTGGCAATGGAAAGAGCGATGCGGCCGAACTCCTCTTTCTTCTCCCGCCAAAAAACAGAGTAGTTATCATGATAGATGGACTTGCGAAGACTCGTGCGGGTTCGAAGATCCCGGCGGATCTCCTCCGAAACCAGGGCTAGAAGTCGACTCTCCCCGGAGTGGTCCAGGGAAGCCGCGACCCGGTTACTTGCAAGCCAACCCGAGTGCTGTTGCCAGAAACCCTGACCCATGATCGAAAGCCAGGCCGGTTCGTTTTCGCCCCGTGCAATCAGAAACAGCATGGCATGATTCGTGGAGACCATTCGGTCCAGGCTTGTGACGACACGCCCCACCATCTTCTTCGCTCCTCGATGCTGGTAGAGAGCAAGCACCCGGGGGAAGGTCGAGAATCCGAACTCCGACGCATCGGGGCGGATCATCGAAAGTAGTTCTGTCCTCCTCTTTCCCACCTCAAAAATCGAGCAAAGTAGATCCACTCCTTGCACCACATGAACCTCATTTGTTCGGGTCAATAGATCTTCAACAATCAGATCCCGAACGCCGGCATAGAGCTCCTTTCCCGAACCCAGGGATGTCTCTCCCGAACCCAAAAGCGCGTCTCGATAGAGACCATAGAGCTTCTCCTGAAGCCACCATCTGCGCTCAAGAAGATCCGTAGCCCTTACTTCCTCCTGGAGAATCCCTTCGGCTTCGATGAAATGCCCGAGAGAAGACAGGTAGGAGATGCAACGGGAAAGAAGGGAGTCATCCCTTTCACGGACGGTTTCTCGATACAAGGGAGCAAACTCGGTCAAGCTTCCCCGAAGGAGCCGCACAGCATCGCTCTTTTTGTCGTTGTTCCACTGAAGAGTCGCGAGCTGAAGGGAGATATCCATCCGTTCCCTGGAGGATCTTTCAGCGCCGTCGCGCAAGCTACCGACCTGTCGCAGAACTTCATCGGTTACTGGTTGAGACTTGATCTGGCCGAGGCTCGCCAGAAGTTCGGCCATGAGCTTCCGTTCGTTCATGGCCCACTCTCCCTTGAAAGCCGAACGAAGCGATTCAAGTACATCCTCGACATGGAACTTCGTCCCGTGCCCTTGAGAGACAGCCTTCTTGGTCACCATGAAACGAAGTAGGTCAAGAGCCCTTCGATCGGTGGAAGTGAGGTCTTCTCCCGCCAGCAAAGACTCGATCTCTCCCACCAATCGATCCAGGGTTGCTTCTTCCTGGAGCAAGTCCGTGACTCTCCGGATGCCGGTCAGCAGGAAGTAGATCTGCTGATTCGTCTGGCCCATGACACCCTCGGCCAGAGCGGAGAGAAGACGAAAATCTCGGGTAGACGAATAGCAATTCTTCAGCAAATTGACATGATTTTCCGGCGACTGGGCTGACCGGAAGAGGGCAACAAACATTCCGCCCGTATCTTCGGACAGCTCTCCTCCACTTTCACTGTTCCGAAGCTCCCTCTGAATTCTCTGGGTAAGGTCATACTCTCGCTCCGTCTGGAGAGCGAGAATCTTTGCCTCTTTCGCACGGTTCTTCTCGCCCAGAACTTTTGCCCAGGCGGCGAGGCTCCGGTAGTCCTGCGGGTCGAGAGAGTCAATCTTCTCCACCTCCTCAAGGACCTGAATCGCTGCCTGAAATTCCCCCTGTTCCGCAAGAACCCGAGCATGGTGTCTTCCCCAGTTCCACCGGGCCAAACCCGCTTCCTGGTCCTCAAACCAGGCCTTGAGGAACCGGCTCACTTCTGCACCCTCATCCTGGGCAACCAGAATCCGAACCAACCACTCCCGTGCTTTGGATCTCGTGGAAGGATCCTTCTCTTCCGCAAGCAAAACACCGTAAAGAGACGAGTGGATATCCTCCCCCTCCGGCAGAGTGCCCAGATAGGCGGCCATGGCCGTCAAGCGAGTCACGAAGATATCGTCAAGAAGAGATCCCGTTTCGCTTTCAGCTTCCTTCTTCTTCCGGAAGGCGGCCCGAAGATTCATGACCTCCATCCCGGCCTTCTTTACGTCGCCCCCCGAGCGAATCTGCAAACCCAGTCGATCCAGCGACATCCACGGTCGAAGGCTCTCGGGCTCCAGGGTCTGTTCAAGGTCCGTCAGGATCATCACCGTCGCTTCACGCGCTTTCCTCCGCTCGGCTTCCCGAAGAGCCGTTCGCTTCCTCCTCGACAGAAGATTCACGTTCGAATGGGCGGCAACACCCGCATCTGCCCGAGCGTCAATCATCCAGTTCACCAGAGAATAGGCACCCTGAACCTTGGCTGCCAGGTCTTTGGAGGGGATTTCTTTCTCGTGGATGGGACGATAATCTTTCTTCCACTGAAGCTGAGGGAGTAATGCCAACAACTCCTGTTCCTTCGTCTCCGACCAGGAAGACTTGAGGAGCAATCCAAAGAGATCACTTCGCGGACCGATCTTGCCCTCAGGGTGCCTTCCCTTTGCCAGCAGAACCCGGTGGTAGCGTAGCTCCAGATCGGAGGACTGAATCCAACGGATCATCTCCAATAGATCCGCAGGAGCCCGTTCGTTGGATCGCTCCCAGCGGCTGACAACTCGAGAAACAAGACCCTCATAGGTCGCCGTGGCAAGATCCGACTTGTGATCTCCTCGCCGCAAAGCGGCAAAGAACCGACCGATTTCCTCCAACGTCAGGGAATCCACGCCCGTCGCAAAGCGGGTGAAAAGTTCATCGAGGAGCCTTCTTCCTTCCTCGGTCCTTCGCAAGCGCCAGTTCCCCACGATCGAAAGAGCAATTTCCCGATACTTGCTCGTGAAAAGACTGTTTCTCACGAGGTCCGTAAGAAGAGGTGTCCACTTCTCTGGCGTCCTGCGACGATACATGCTTGACCCGTAACCCAGACCATGGGCTTTGGCCGCCTCGAGCCGTGAAAGGGTCAAATGGTTCGCCTCGCCCAGATTCTCGGGGCGAAGCCAGGCATCAATTTTCTCCTCCGCCTCCTCGACCCGACCCAGGAGATAAAGCGCATGGAGCATCCGATCCAACCAGGACCAGAGCACTCCATCCGGATCCTTCTGCTGCCACGACTCGACCACGGAGATGACATCCCTCAGACGATGAGAATCAAACAGAAGACTCAGATGGGCAGACCGAAGCTGCTGAACCTGCTGCTTTCGCCAAATTCCGGGTTTATCCTGCCGCTGAGTCAGCAGGGCCAGAGCCTCATCCACCCGACCAAACCGTGCCATCTCTCTGCCAAGTCGAAGAAGATGGGAGACTGAATCTGGATAGGCGATTGTCATCGAAAGAAGCTTCTCAAAGGCATCCTTCTGTCGATGCATCGCCGATAGACATTCAAGAATCTGGCTGTCATGAGCGTACAGGGGAAGCGTTCGTTCGATCCGTTCATAGACCGGACGTAGCAACTGCACGAGTTCAAAGAGCTCCGCCGGAGCGAGAGGCCCTCCGCTCGCGTACAAGTAGCCTGCGCAGGCGGAATCTGTATCTCGCGGCGAAGCGGCAAGATCCTTTGCCATGGACAAGATCTTCTCCCGGCCTTCTTCATTGCGACGGCGAAGAAAGAGAATCTCAAAACCGACTCGATCCCGGGTCCATTTGTCAGACAGGGCTGAAAGCACGGGCTCGAGGTGAACATCCGCCAGATCCCACCGATCTCGGGAAACCTCCCAGACCAATAATTTCCAGTACTGCACCAGAGAGCCGTTCCCCTCTGTCACCGCAATTTTGGCTTCATCCACCGTCATCTTTGATTCGGGGAGGAGAGAAGATTTCTTCTCGATCTTTTCTAATTCGTCAAAGGCCCCGGAAAGATCATTTCCGGAGAGGGATTCAATCTCGGCGCGATTGAAAGAGATCTCATTTCCTTTTCCATCAAACTCGCGCATGGTGGTTGGCCAGTGAGTTCCACGAACCGCCAAGAAATCAGAAAACACGACGCTCCGTTGAATGGCGTCCGATGAAAACCAGGTCGCCTTGAGCAGAACGGATCTCTTCGAATCAATGAGAAGCTCGGTCCGTGTCGTTGAGGGCATCCTCGACGACACGGTGATCAGGATCATTTCTTCCCCTTGCTCCTGAACCGTGGTCGTTCCGTTCCGAATCCATTCTCCCGGTCGATAGAACAGCTCGGGCCAGGGAGGTGAGTAAGACGTAAGGTCGCCCTCCTTGACCGGCCGAGTTCTTCCCAATCCGAATGACTCGTGAAGGACTGACCTTTTTCCGCCAGCACACCAGTTGTGCAGAATCTCCTCGCCAACGCCTGATTGATACCGAGTCCACCACTTGGTCGACGAGAGGAGCGATTGCCACTGAATGCGGGAAGTCCTCCCGGTTTGCCGATCAAGATTCGAGCGCGATACGGTGAATCGAACTCCGCCGACAAGAGACTTGATCGTCTCTCTCCGATCAATCGATCGAAGATGGAAAAGGATCTGCTCCGAGCAGTCTGGATCCTCCGGACCTGGATTCGGTGCATGGAGCGCGGGGAAGAGACGCTCCAACCTGGCCGCTGAGTCCGGGAAGACACCCCGTCTTTCTCCAGCCTTATCCCACTTGCCCCTTCCGAAATCCGAGAAGTAGCCATCCTCATACCGTCCCCTACGAGAGAGACTTGACCGGAGCCTTGAAGGCGACGACGCCTTGAGACGCTTTCCCAGTAAAGAGCTGCTCGCCGGTGCATCGACCGGCCTGGAATCATCACCCAGGTCAAACTCCCGAACATCCCTCGCCACCTCACGCAGAGCGACTTCGCTTTCGAATTCGGAACCGGCCGTCAAACCCAGCTTTCTTTCACCAAGCCTCAGCCTGGCTCCACCCACTGGACCACCGCCGCCTTGCCCCCAACTCAAGCTTTCTCCCCGGCCTCCCGGGACGGCCTGACCGGATTGCCCGAGAGACTCGGTCAATTCCCGCGAAAAGGTCGCAAGGCCGGAAAGGACCGTTTCCTGCAATCCTTGTCGCCAGGTTTTTGCGGCAAGCATCTGCTTTCGACTCAACTCAAAATCGGCATCCTCTCGCCCCCTGGCAAAGAACTCCTCACCATCTCGCATCCTGAATCTCTTTCGGACCTTGAAGCGTTCCCGATCCTCTTCGGTTTCAAGAACAAGAAACGAGGTGTAGGGCGTAATAATCTGATAGTTCTCGGAAAACCGAACGATGGTCTGCTGCATCTCATCGGATACTCCCTGAGCAAGAAGATGGTCCAGATGTCGACGGGCCCAGAGGCGGGGAATAAAGGAATTCCCCTCTTCGTTAGCAGCAAACTCAAAAGGAAGGGACCACTCCTGCCTCTTGCCCCCCACTGATCCAGAAGCGATGACCGTTCCCGCGACCTTCTCCTCTCCCCCGTAATATCGCCCCACAACCATGATCTGAGAGCCTGCCATGAGATTGGGGATTCGTTCCGGATAGATCGCCGCGACATTCGCCCCCTCGAATCGCACCGAGAGATCCTTCATGCCTTCCGTGGTCATTTCCCGCAAGAGTCCATCGGCGGCCCGGCTCGCATCGGTGCCTGCTCCCAGTGAACGATAAGATCCCCCTCCAAGAGAAGACAGAGCGGAGAGGACAATGGGTTCCTGGCTACTTCCCGGAACAACCCCATGAAACACTCCGCGACCGTCATACGATCTTACGAGCCAACGAGCAAACGTTGCCGGATCGAGTTCGCCGCGAGTCTTGACTCCATCCCCGACATAGATCACCTGAGTTTCTTCGCCACACCGCGTGAATGCGTCGGTAAAACTTGCCTCAAGATCGGTCCAACCGAGAGGCTCCCGAACTTCGAGGAAGGTAAGAGCTGTTGCCACGTTCTCTCTTGTAGCCAACACAGGTCCCTGAAAAACATATCGAACCTGGTGATCGACGGTCATCAGGTTCATCCGGTCGTCTTCGGATAGCCCGGTCAGAAGCGCCTCGACGAAAGCGATCTGAGCAACTCTTGCGTCCTCGGTGATCGATCCGGAAGTGTCGACCATCATCAGAATGTCCAGTGGTGTTCCCTCTGAATCATCCGTCTTGGCCACTTCGGGTCCTTCCACGGCGACCATGAAGTATCCATCATTACCGCGACGATGAGAGACCATCGACAGAGGATTTTCTGCTTCCACTGTCCGCACACGAACCTCGAAGTCCCGCCGAGGCGTGTGGTCCTGCATGGAGAATTCGATACGAGCGGAATGATCTGTTTGTTGAATTCGAGCAGGGTGTGTCGGGCAAGTGATTTCGGCAAGGCCCCGCTCGGAATTCACATTGACTTCCAGACTCAGGTGGCTCAATGGACGAAGGCGGGTGAGTTCACTTCGGAGGGCGCAGTGATAAGAGTAAGTCGGCCCCACCTTGGGAAGAACCTGGGTGTAAGTGATTTCGATCTTCTTCCTGTGAACGATCGGATAAACACGAGCCTTGAAAATGTTACCGCCTGACCACTCCAGCAATCCAGGGTCTCTCTTCTCTCGAAGAATGGTCTCGTAGATCTCCCGCGCCCGCTGCTTTTCGACGATTTCTCCGTGAATCTTCTCGTTGCCGATCCACATCGCGAATCCGGAGATGGAGGCATCGGCGGGGAGAGGGAAATAAAAGACCCCCTCAAGAACGGAGGTGGTGTGATTGACAAAAGATTCCACGATTCGGGTCCGGGCAACCTGATCCCGGATGTCCACATGAACCCGATGCTCAGCGAGGGTCAACGGAACATCTCGGCCATCAACGTTTGCGAGGAGAGACCCCATCGCATCCGTCACCTCATCCCCCAGATAGCCGGCAAGCCAGCGCGGCTCTTCCGAAAGAATCAATAACCCCTTTGATCCGGCTCGAATCGTCTTCTCCCCCTGAAGAACGGTCGTCTCCTCACCTTGCACTCCATCATGCGTGGTCATGGCGAGCTGGACGTTTTCCGGACACGCCACGAAAAGCTCTCCACGAAGAAGCTTCAGTCGACCGAGCTCTTGCACCTCGACTTGAGTGGCCGGACCAAGGATGAGACGAATGTCATTTTGCAGCTGGACCACCAGGGCATTGGCGCCCCGAGTTCCGGTCTGAATCCAATCTCCAGGCTGAACCCGGTCATTTTCTTCGACACCGTGGAAGC
>JAJDCM010000286.1 GCA_029260825.1 Planctomycetota bacterium
GCATGATGATCCCCGGTTTGGCACCGTCAATGCCTCCTACAAAAGAGCCACCGATCCCCACGATGAAGCCGTCTTCGAAGTCTCTGGCAAGTTCACCGAAATACCAGACGTTGCCATCGATGTCCTGGGCATACCAATCAAGAGTATCTTCGATGATGGACCCTTCCAGGGTGACCACGTCGCGAACCACGGTGCAGCTAACGCCAAGGATGACCTTTTTGTCATGAGTGACCTGGGTCCGAACGACTTCCATGCCTTCATCGGTTTCAACCTCGTAAACACGAGTGGTTCCCGGAGTCAGTGGGAAATAGGGATTGTCGATCACGGAAACGAAATTGGCTGGATCGATGGTTGGATTGTAGATTTCCTCGCCAAACCGCCGACAGAGATTCTGCCGGGTAAAGAGCTGGTTGTTGCATTCGGCAAGCTCGGCGAAGAATATCTGGAGCGCATCGCGGAAACAACGCTGCCGGTCGCCGATGTTGTTTGAAATGTTTTCACATTTTGCGCGCTCAAGCCAGAAGTCGGAGAGCCTACTTCTTGCGCAGGAATTGTAGCCAAGCCGAGCCGTTTCAGAGCAATGATTTGTTTGGGCAAAGACTGGACTGGAGAAGACAAGAGCGATCAGTGCCGAGGCAATGAGTAGATTTCTTGGGCTGTACTTCATGTTTTCACCTTCTGAGTAAGTTCTGGTTCGGTATCCATGTTTTCAGCTCGGGATTCATCAAGCTGTGGATGCGATTTGCGTTCGCGACCGCAATACGAATCCGATCTTAACCACGAATGATTACCGTAGGATGATCCGGATGAACTCACGAAGATGGGGTCAGTGTTCATCTTGAGGGTTGTACAGCTCCGTGCTCAGGTATTTCATTCCCGAGTCAACGGCGATGGTGACCACTGTTTTTCCTGGCCCGAGGCGTTCGGCGATTCTCAAAGCTACTGCTACGTTTCCGCCCGTTGATGTGCCGGCAAAGATTCCCTCTTTCTGTGCGAGGAGGCGGGCAGTTACCATCGCTTCTTCGGTCGATACCGTCTGGATCTCGTTCGCGAGCGTGTCGTTCCAAAGAGGAACGATGAATCCGGCGCCAACACCTTCGATCTTGAGAGATCCGCTTTCTTTTCCCGATAACACCGCGGACTCCCGGGGCTCGACGGCGACGATATGGACCGCATCATCGCGAGTGCGAAGGCGCGCCGAGATTCCTCTCAAGGACCCGGCGGTACCAACGCTTTGGACGAACGCGTCCATCTTTCCCTGGGTTTGATCCCAGATCTCGTCTGCCATCCGGTCATAGCTGGGCAGCTGATCCGCATTGTTCAGCTGATCCATCAAGCAGCTTCCTGGAGTGGAGGCGAGCTTCTTGGCGGTTTCGATCATTTCGAGGGTCAGAGCCTTTGTGTTTCCGCCATCTGGGCTTGGGATGAGTGTGAGTCGAGCCCCAAGAGCCTCCATGTGGGCCCGCTTTTCCCTGCTGAATGCATCGGACGTTACGATGTGAAGCGGGATTCGCTTTGCCGAGCAGACGAAGGCCAGGGAAACCCCCGTGCTACCGCCGGTGTATTCGATCACCGAACCGCCTTGCTGCAGGCGCCCATTGGCTTGTGCCCCCTCAACCATCGAGAGCGCCATCCTGTCCTTCATGCTCCCCGTTGGATTCTCGTACTCCTGCTAGATACGAATCCGGGCGCAGTCCTCCGGGACCAGGTGACTGAGTGGAACCCGTCTGGTCTGGCCAATGGTGTTGAGGACTGTCATTTTCTGAGCTTCATGGGCAATTGATTCTTGAGATCTGAACCGGAGCCGAGTGATCAAGTCCGGTCATGCCATTCGCTGAATCGTGCTCGATTCCAAAGGTCTGCACGGTTCCCGAGAGGGTTCCTATGTCGAGCACAACGTTGTTAATGAAGCCGCCCGACGTCGTGTCATCGGGCATTCCCGTCGCCGAGCGGGAGGATACAAAGCTCATGTGAACCTTTCCTGCCTTGATTTCCAGGTTCCCGAAGATGGGCTCGATGAACGTAGGATCGGAAGGTTCTTCTACTCTGCCGGCGAGTAGATAGTGGTTGTTTCCAAGGTTAGTGGCGGCAACTCGAATGCGCGGGCCGGTTGGCCCTTCTACCTGGAAGCAAATTTCAGCTCCCCGGAAGGGGCCCTGAGCCTCGACGGTTGAATTGTTCCAGTCGTGAAAGGCAAATCCGAGTGCGAATCCGATCGCGAGAATGAGAAAGGAAACTGTCGAAGCTCGTGATTTCATGGGTGTCCTTTTGGCTAGAGGGATTCGGCTTCTTTTCGAATGATATCGAAACATTTCTCGGTGTCAGCTTTGATCAGGGTGATGATTCTCAGTCGTGCCATTGTTCTTTGCGCTCTCGATGAGTCACTCCGCCAGTTCCGCCCGAGAGAACATTTCGAGAATGTCTTCCTCGGAAGGAGGAGCAAGAACGCTTTGGTGGGCATAAGCCTCGGCCTGCGGATATTCAGTCTGGCGGATCTTCTCGCCAGCTCGGCTCAAATCGTAGGGTGTGTGTCGCAGCTGAACGTCGGGACCAAGGAGAAGCCAATAGGCTCCTGGTTTCCCGTACGGCATTCCCACGCTTCCCGCATTGACGACTCGTACTTCTCCGATTCGCCGATCAAACTGCATGTGGGTGTGTCCGCAAACGACGAGTGGAGCGTTGGCTGCTTCGAAGATGGGAGCCAGGGTTTTTTCAGCGGTCTTTCGAGTGAAGATCTCGGTGTCGTTGCGTGGTGTTGCGTGGCAGAAAAGAACTTCGCCGAGTCCGCGAATCTCGACCCGGTGTGTTGCTGGCCAGGAAGCTATTAGGTGCCGGTGCTCATCGTCTAGCTGTTTGGCTGACCATCGCACGGGCTCTCGCCAGAGTTCCAGGGCGTTTCGGTACCAATCTGTTTCCGTGCCCATCATTTGAGCCAGGACCTCCCGGTCTCCATTGCCGCAGATGAACTCCATGGGTGTGCTGAGATCAAGAAGGCAGGTGATGGTCTCCCGGGGCATAGGGCCGGGAACCACATCCCCCCCGATCACGATGAAATCCGGATCTTCATCAGCGACATCCTTGAGCACGGCCTCGAGAGCGGGGAGGTTGGCATGGATATCATAGATTACAGCAACCTTCATGGCGTGCATCTCCGGTCAATGGACCAGATCTTCTCCGTCGAGGTATTTTGGAATCCTACTGCTGAGCTGGATCGGCCACCTTCTCCTCATTGATGATGGTCTCCAGTTTCTTGACGATGGCCGGAGTTGGCAAGTTCTCCGATCCCAGCACCAGATGGACGAAGTTGTCGGCGAGGATCTCTTCAGGGTGGATGATGTATCCGGTGTTCTGTCCCACTTGCTCGAAGAACCCGGTGATCTGCTGGAGCCGAAACAATTTGATTGTCTCACCTTCATACATGGGTGTCACCGCAGATGAATGATCGGTCCGATGAACCAGCAGGATTTGAAACAGGAGATAGTCGAAGAACTCGCCGCCCCGTGCAGGATCGTACTTCTCCTGATTGGATAAGATTATCGGGATGGCCCAGTGTGGTTCTTTTGCTACCTGGATGCGGATGCAGTGGTCGTTTTTTGGCGCGTCGGGGTTCGTGAGCCGTCGCACCTTCAGGTCCTTAGGAAGTTCCAGTTCATCGCACTTCTCGAAGCCGATTGCTCCATAGAGTCTTTCTCGTAGCTCCGGGTTCTCGCGGGACAATATGTGAAAGAGCTCGTGGCAGATCGTTTTTTCTGTCTGTGCTTTTGGCGCCGAGAGATGCGCTTGGGGGAAGATGATGGCATTTGCTCGGGTGTACGCTGCGCCTCCTTCCTCCGTTCCCGTCGTTTTGATGAAGACGACCTGTTTTGGGAGCGGTAGTGGGAATCGGGTAAGCTTGGCGATCAGGCCATCCAGAGCAGATGCTACGGTCTTCTTCTCTTCTTCGCTCCAGGCCAGAACATTGTCTTTGACGAATTCCAGATACTCGGCTTCCGCGACGGAGTTCTCCGTTTTCATCCTGGCGGAGCGGTCGAAGGGGCTCATGCGTTGGACAAAATCGTCTCGGCTACCGAGGATCCGCTTCCCTTGTTCTATCGTGGCAAAGTTGATGGTGGTGCTTTCCCCGAGCTGTATCTGGGCGACGATCGGAGATGCCGTGGCCCAGATGAAAACCAGTAGGACGTAAACTCGTCTCATGTGTTCTCCTGCCGTACATCGTTGAAGGATCAATCAAAGGTGAGTTTTCATCATGTTCTCACGTGAGAGCTGTTTGGGCAAGAATTGAGAACGGGAGCTGATGCCTCAGAGTCCTGAGGGCAGTCAGGTTCTTGGTTTTTGTGGAGGAAGCCACTTTGCGCTATTGTCACTGACGATCGAGGAGTTTTATTCGTAGGAGCTCGTTTGGAGGCTTCTGGATGAACCTTCGGTCAAGTTCGGCCATCATCCCCTGTTGGTGTTCGAAGACAAGATACGCCTCTGCTTCCTCCGCTCGAATCCACTTGAACAGAAACTGTCCCTTTCCTCAGTGTTCCCGGCGGATGTAGTCCGCGATGGAGAACGACTTGATAGGGGTTTGTTGAAGGGTATCCATTTCATTCGTCTCGTAGATGCTTGTTGAAGAACCTGATGACCCGTTTCTTGTACTCCACAATCGAGTGTTTGTATAGATCCTCGTGACCCGCGCCTTCAACAAGCCACTGATCTTTGGGGCCCTGTGCAGCCGAGAACATCGCGGTGGTTTCTGCTGCAGTGGTATGAGTGTCGGCTGTTCCCGACATGGGATAGATCGGACATCCTACCCTAGATAAGTGGTCAATTGGGCGAAGCTGAATGGTAGACGCACCGATCCGAGGTTTAAGCTGGAGAAGAAGCAACTCGGAAGGGACCCACGAGAGGGGCCCCACGTGCTCCTTGACACGATTGCGGACCGCGTCCCGAATAGTTGGATAGACAGATTCGATGACCATGGCGTCGAGTCTGAGCGGCGACGCCAAGAGGGCCGACGCTCCACCAAGAGAAACGCCAATGAGTCCGATCGGTTCGTTGGGATGTTGTTCCCTCGCAAATGCAACCGCAGCTCCAACGTCGTGCTTTTCAAGGTGTCCCATGGTGATCTGGCATCCCGAGCTTTCTCCGTGCCCTTGCAAGTCGATCATCACGATGGAATAGCCCTCCGCGCGGAGAAAACGGGCCCGATCTAGCATGATGAGTCGGGATCCATGAAGAGGGTGAATCAGGACCACGACACCTCGGGGCGGGTGTGCACGCATGTGCCATCCGGCCAGCCTGGATCCGGAGTCACTCTGGAGGGTCACCCGAGTCGCCGGGAAATCAGAGGGAGGGTTTCCGACGATGGATGGATGAGGCGATATGATCCTTCCTCCAACGACCCACGAGCCGATGAGTCCGGCTGTGAGCAGGAGCAGTCCCCAGCACATGAGTTGCCTAGCTCGACGTCTTGGGTGCAGAGAGGGTTGATCTTCGGCAAGATACATCCTGGAGCCATCTCCTCCTGTTCTGATTAGTCTGGACGGCGCATGACCTTTGTGAAGAGAACAACATCTTTGTCCGGGGCGGTGAAGCTAGCGTTCCAGAGCTTTGCCAGCCAGGAAAATGTTTCGAGCGAAAAGAAGCAAACATGGGTCGGGTCATTCTTGTAGTGCCAGGTTGAAAAGGCCTCTCGATCGATCACTCGTTTCGTCATGATGCCCAGGGTTCCATTTGGTCTGAGGCAAGACCAGAGCCGATCAAGTTCCTGGCGGGGGTGATGCAAGTGCTCGACGACTTCCGAGGCCGAGATGAAATCGTAGTCCTGTTGGAGGGCATCAGGATCGGGCGCATAAAACGGATCGTAGAGGCTCATAGCATGCCCTTTCTCCTCGAACATGACGGAAAGGGTTGGACCCGGGCCTGATCCGAAATCGAGGCCATGGCTATTCTGTGCCAGGGCGCCGGACAAGGGAACAAAGAGCCGGGAGAGGAACTTGCGATAGCCCGGATCCTCGGATGAATTCTGGTGAAGATCGTATTGAGATTTTTCTTCAGAACTGGAAACGAACTGATGAGGTAGCACGAACACGAGCAGGCACACCCGACAGCGAAAGTAATTCCGATGATCCTCGTAGAACGGGTGACAGTCGGATGACAGGCATAGCGGGCATGTCATGAAGCTCTCGGCCCTGGGTTGAGATCGGGTCGGTGAGGGCGAACACAGATGAGGGCAAGGATCATTCCCCCGATTCCGCCCAGGTAGCTCGCATTGTGAATGTACGCAACTTGAATGAAGGATCGATCATCGACGATCTTGAGTCGCTCCATTCCTTCGCGCCACGATGGGAGGATATCCTTTGGATCGTTGAGAATCCCGTAGACGAATCCGAGGCATCCGGCAAGAATCGCACAGATAAGAACGGTCGTAAATGCGGTCAAGAGTTTCCTTCTTGCTGGAAGGCGAGAATTTCCCGGGATCAACCGACGTGCGAAAAGCCAACCCGAAAAGAGCCCGATCCACCAGGTTGCAAGGAATCCAATCTCCGCCACAAACACTCGGTCCGGAAGCCCGAAGTCCGCGTAATGAAACTGCTCGAACTTCATCTTCGTGAAGTACTCAGGTGAAATGGTGTAAGTCACCTGATCGTGAAGAACGCCGTATGTTCCGGAAAGGATTGCTCCGATGACCGATACGGCCAGCATCACCTTGAGATCTTTCAAGGCGATTTGGGGAATGAAGAGTCGGCTGAGGAGGCTTCTTGATTTCACGGGGTGCTCTTGCTGACCTGGTACGCCTCCCATAGTTTTCCGTGACCATCTACTGAGAGCTCAACGTTCCCACAGTCTCCACAAACACTGGCTTTGAGGATCCCTCTCTGGGTTTCCTTGAAGATGAAGGCGGTGGGGTCGCGATGCATTTCGATGCGAAGATCATGTTTTCGATCGTTCCAACCGTGATCAACAATTGTCAGATTCGGGATGATCTTTTCGGACCCACAGGAGGCGCAGGTTGATCTGCTCATGTGCGATTCCCTCTCGTTGTGACTTGAGCGGATGGACTGGAAAACAGGTTTCCGGAACTTGACAGAGTCGGGAGGCCGGGTGGTTCTGTCTCGCGATTCGATCGGCTAGTCGTCAATTTGTTCGAAGAAGAACCGCCAGCCCGTTTCTGTTGCCGCCTCATCATCTCGTTCGATTCTTTCGACTTTGTGGATCGTTTCATTCTTCATGTCAAGGTTGAGAAGTTCAACAAGTTTGAGGTTTTGGAGGCTAGGATCCGTTTCTTGGTCGGGGAAATCTTCCTGGATGAGAGTCATTTCTGTACCTCACTGGTTTGAATCAACTGGCCGCGGAGGAATTCTAGGGCGCGAAGAAGAGTTTCGTTCGTTTCCACGAAGCTGGTTGCGCTCGCGAGTAGCTTCTTTTGAGTTGCAAATTCTTGCTGGAGGGCGGCGATTTCTGGAGCGTTCAGTTCTTTCACATCGCTCCCATTCTTCAGTTTGAGCCCCTCCACCATGGCATTCGCCCTTGCCGTCTCCGTCAGGGCTTTCACGGATCGACTCAGATTGACAACGTCGGAAACGATGTCATCGAAGGTGGTGGGTTTGCCCCCGGTCCGTTTGGTGATTTCCAGTATTCCTTCGTCATTCGCGAAGGATTTGTAGATCTTGAACGGAGCGATAACACCGGTGTCGGCGGCCATTTTTGCATCTTTATTCAGGCCATTGACGTAGATGAGTGCCGTTGCATTCTCTTCTTTGGCCATTTGCGTGAGTAAAGAAAGGGCCGACTGCAAGAGATTCATGTTGGCCCGGCTTGACGCGGAACTCCCGAGGCTCAAAACCTCGTCGTAGTTGGGGACAAGGGAACGACCCAGGACTTGCCTGATTTGGGGGTGCTTTGCGAGCAAGGTAGCAGCGGCCCCGGTGGCGAACGTTTGACCGACGTTGATGCCGGTGTTCTTTTTGGTGCCGACGTTTGCTCCGCCTTGAGCCGTGGCAATCAGGGAAGGTAACCGGCTCTCTTCGTATTCGATGAGATGACCCTCTTCGATGAGTGTCTCGAGCGGCAGTGCTTTGCTTCCCGGGGGCGGTGTGCCTTCGACTACGGTTCTTGTCACGTCCGCGGGATCCATATGAGCCTCGTCCTTCTGGAGGGTCATCATTTCCTCTTCGGAGTACCACCTGTCCCAGGGCCAGAAATACCAGCGCGGCTTTCCCTGGAGGGGAACAATCGCGAGTTCCTTCTTTTTGTAGCCGATGGAAACCGCGCGAGGAACGTTGCCGGCAGCCCAGGAAACGGAGAGGCCAAGACTCGTATCCGTTCCAAAGAAGTAGGGGACTTTTTTCCCCTTGCGGGCAATCAGCGTGCCGTCCATGGAGGGGCGCGGCACGCTTCCGGGTGTGCCGAAAGCATAGGGCCGATTCTCGGTCAGTGCATCGGCAATCACCAGTGCTGCGGGGCCGGTTGCAAAGGAGTGAGCCAGTTCAATCCCGAGCCCGCCAGCTTCGGTTCCAACGGTTGTCAGAACCGGATGGACCAGGGGACGGGACTCACCGTCTGCCTCGGCCTCTACGTCCTCATAGACGCTTGCGATGACGCCTTCGTGTCGAAGGTATCCGATGTCCAGCGTTGGTGGCTGAGTATCGGCATCGACCGCGATCCCCGTCTTGGTCATGAAGATCACGCCGTCGATGTGACAGCCGGTCATGACGACCATCAGAGCCATGGCCACCACATTTCCAAGTACAACGATAGTTCTCATGATCTGTTCCTCAAGGGTGAGCCTCGCTCCCGTTTCCGGGGATGAGCTTCCAAAGAACTGCGGCTTCCGACGCAGTGTTTCCGACAGGGTGCCAGTAATGGTGAACCACGTTTTCTTCAAGAGCCGATCCAACGAGCTGCCATCCCTGATGGAAACCCACTGAGAAACCGGAGGCCAGTTCACCGGCTCGAACTTCGAGGCCGATGCAAGATCCCCGGGCCAGGGTTGCTCGAGACGATATCGGCTCGGAGAAATACAAGAACTTCCAGTTGCTTTCCGAGGTGGGTGCCTCCGGGTTCTGTAGCTTCGCAAGGACTGCATCACCGAGACGATTTGGATCCGAAATCTCGATGACTTCGGGTTGGAGCAAGCTATTCGTTTTGAAACCGATCGTATATCCGGAGTCGGGTCCATTCAGCCGAAGATCCGCTCCTAAAGAGTAGCGGCGAATCCGGTGCCCATGGGCTAGCTCGGTTTGATGGCAGGCGACGAGACCGACGTGGTGGGTGGTTCCATCCGAGTCTTTCCAGCTGACGGAAGTGCAGCCATGAAGAGAAAAAACACAGGCGAGCACCAGGTAAATGAGACAAGGGGACCGGCTGATTCGAAGCGCTTTTGTATCCGTCCCGAGATTGGAGGCACGATCGGATCGGTCGGAAAATGTTGAGATTCGTGAGATCGCGGTTTCCTTCTTCGAGGGCCCGATGTGCTGCGCCAAACGTAGGTGATAACGCTTAACTGCTTCTGATCTCTTTGGTTAGCCTTTGGTTTTTCGATTGCGGTGCTCCAGGAACCAGGTTGGCAACGGATCATCGCAGTTCGAGCATCAAGGCTTGAACGAACTCCTGTCTTGTGGGCTGAAAAGCCCGAGATTGGCCCCCATCAAGGTTTTGATCATATCATCACGAGATCTACCAGACTAGGCGAGATCGCCCGGGCCGAACCGCCAGTTTTCTCAAGAATGTCAACGCTTTGACGGACTGGAGAGCTATCGGGTGGAGGACCGATGGATCAAAGCACTTCTTCAAAGTAGGCAATTGCAAAGTCGACGAGATGTTGTACTGGAAGAAGAATCGATGGGGCGTTTCCGATTGAGCCCGGAGTCGCTTTGCCTGTCTGCAGGAACCGCTGTCCGATGATTGGAAAGTGGGTGTCGTTATCGTTGGCCACGTTCTCAACCTCGACCCATGTTCTTTTCCCTCCATTCTCCGAAGGGAAACGAGCCTTGCTCGTTCGGCGTTTCTTGGTGAGGGATTCCGCAAAATGGAGAGCGGTGCATCGATTGAAACCGACACCGATCAGCAAGACCCATCCATTCTGATCATGGAGTTTCTCGAACGGGCTTCCTTTTCCCTCCGAGAAAGCAAGCGGGTGATCTGCGGTCATGAAGTCTGCTAAAGGGCCTCTGGCGGAGACCGACTCGAGGGGGTGATTGCTTCGTCGTGTTCCGGGCCAGGTTCGAAAGGCCTCTGGAATTGCACCCAGGGTCGTTGGAGTCGTCTCAAGATCGAAGACGGGGAGATGTTCTCGTACTTGCGCAAGGTGAGCCGTGGGAATGGTCGGGGAGGTCCACTCGGCAGGATCGCCGCAATGGGGAGTAGCGGTAGGCATCAGCAAGGTTCCTGTTTCTCCGATCTCGGTGATCAGGGCTCGTACCATGGCCGATGCACCACCGAGAACCCATCCAACCGAACTCAAAGAGGAGTGGACAAGAAGGGTCATGTTTTTCGAGACGCCAATTTGTCGGAGATCTCTCTCAAGCTGTATTTGGGTGACCGGAGGACCGGTTATCGGCTTTTTGCTCATGTTGCTAGTTTCTCGATTATCTGGCGTTTTTTCGACTCCATTCGTTTTCTTTTCCATGCACACAGGACGAGGATGCCGGAAATTACCAAGGTACCCCAGGGGAAAAGCCATCCGACTCGAGTGTATATCGTTTTTTTGGTCCGTCGTTCGATGCGATGGGTTGCGATTCCCTCTTGCATCGGCGGAATGCTCTCGTGAACATTCCCATGAGGATCAATGATCTGGGAGACTCCGGAGCTTGCGGCGCACGCGAGCCACCGACCGTTTTCGGCGGCACGCATCCGAAAGAAGACCGAGTGTTGCAAATGTTGAGTTGCCGACCAGGATTCCGAATCATAGCTGGAAACGGCGAAGTACTCGGCGCCAAGATCTGTCATTTTTCGGCAGATCGCCGTGTAGTCGCAATCAAAACAAATGGGTGTTCCGAAGTGGCCGATATCGGTTTGGATGGGATCGAAGTTCTCTCCCGGGGTGCCGTCGTCAAAGAAGTGAACCGGCCTTGCTTTGTAGTATTCTCCAAGGACTCCGTTTTGGTCGAGGACGAGCGAGGTATTGCGCCAGTCTTTCTTGCCGTTGTCGCCAGTTGTTTGGGTTCCGACTACAAGGATTGTGTCCATCTCCTCGCAGAGCGCTAGAAGCTCCTCGTATTCCTTTGGTCTTTTTCTTACATCATAGGGAAGGGCGTATTCCGGCCAGAGGATAAGATCGCACTCGGATGGATCTTCCTGGCGTGTCAGGGCGAGATAATAACTCAGCTGGCTCTTTTCGCTTTGTACCACTGTAACGCTGATGGATGTGTCTTCTGCCGGCTCGACCGGTTTGGCTCGGTTGCTTCCCAGGAAAAGCACGGTGGTGCAGAGAATAAGACCCACGAGAATGGTTTTTCTTCGGGTAAGCGAGGCGGCAGCAAGAACGATGGAAAACGAGGCGCCATAGACCCCGAGGATGGGAGATACAAGGGCTGGGCCAAGGGCCGATCCGGGTGTTGCCCAGGGAAAACGAAGGAAGAACAACTCAGATCGAAAGAACTCGATACCCGTCCACAGAGTAGTGATGACGACAACATTCAAGAAGTCTGGCATGGATCGACGGTAGAGATAGGAACGAAAAAAGCAAAACAACGCGGTGAACATGCCAAGGATGGCGAAGAGCAGAATCCCTAGCAGGGAGAAGATATTGAAGAACCAGTACAGAGTCAGGCCGTAGGAAAGCGTGCCATGGAGCAGGCCGAGAAAAAAGGCGTGAGGCGGTTTCATGTCCTCGGTCGCAACGAGTAGAAGGAGTACCGAGAAGAGCATCAGAGGAAAAAAACCGTAGGGTGGAAAACAAAGGGGAGTCGTGCCGGCACTGACGAGGAGGAGGGCGAGCCGGAGCGGGAGCTTCATTCCCTTTCGAGCTCCACCACCAGGTCAAGTTGGATGCTCGCACCGTAGGGTAGTTGAGCGGCGCCGGTTGCGGTTCTAGCATGCTTTCCCGCCTCGCCGTAAAGAGCAATGAGAAGGTCAGAGGCGCCATCGATGACTTGAGGATGTGCGGTAAAGGATGGAGAAGACCGGACGAAACCCTGGAGCTTGATGATGGAGCGAATTCGGTCAAGGTTCCCGATGTCAGCTTTGATGATGGCGAGGAGAAGAAGTACTGTTTCTCTTGCAGCGTCTCTTGCTTCTTCCAGGGTCACGTCCTTTTCGACTTCGCCCCGCTGTTCGCTGACACGTCCGGAGACGAACAACAAGTTTCCGGTTCGCTTTGTCCCGAGGTAGTTTGCCACCGGAGTCCTGGGAGGCGCCAGTTTGTAGCCCAATTCGGCGAGGATTGTCTCGATTCGACTCCCCATCAGTTTTGAATCAAGTCCAGGAGTTCTTGTCGGTCGGTGTTCATCGTCTTCTTTGGTAACGGTCTGGACGTGACGGTGGTTCATTCTCTTGGAATGGATCGTCAATGACAGGTCATTTTGGCTCATCGAGGAGCCAAAATGAACTCAGTTGATTCCGTTCATGAGTGCGTTAGCAACAATGGACAGAACGGTCATCCGAGGATCCTGTTTGGCAGCTTCATCCGCCTCATGAATCATATATTCGGCAAGTTCTTGGGGGGAGTCGTTTTTGAAATGCTGAATCGTCTCGTAGCTCGCCCCGAAGAAAAACTTGATGGCTTCTTGTCGATTCGATCTTTTGAGCTTCTGTACCTGATCGTACTTCATTCTTTCCGTGACAAGAGATCCTCGGCCGGCACTCTTGAGTGCGTCGAAAAACTGGCTTCCGAAGGCTTTGGGCGTAGTCGTCGCAGAGGTATCCAGCTTGGCATTCGCATTGGATGTCATAGTCCCCCTCCGCTCTTGGACAGCAAGAAATGATCGACGGGTAAGCGGGCATTATATCAGATCCGAGGCCTTCATGGGGTCTGGATCATTTCGTTGATTTTTTGCACCGTTCGCCAGTTGCGGGCGGTGGTGTGGACTCCAAGATATTTTTCAGCGTTCGCCGCGAGCTTGGATCGACCACTACCATCGGGCGCATGAAGATAGAAGACCCCATCGGTGAGCGTGAACTCTTCGG
>JAJDCM010000287.1 GCA_029260825.1 Planctomycetota bacterium
CCCCCTCATGCCTGTCGCCGTCAGCGTCGGTCGCACCTTTTGGGCTTCGGGTGTGGGCCGGCGCTGACGGCGGCTGGTATGAGGGGGCGCCCCAGATCATGCTTAGAGCCGGAGGCTGTAGGGAGCAGGCGTTGAGAGTTGGCCAAGGACTCAATTCCAGGGATCATTCCCATTTTTCTTGTGTTCGAGTCTCGAGATGCCTCGTGATTGGTTAGTTACCTACACGAAATCGTGAAGCGCGCCTTTTTCTTGTGCGCCTTACTTCTCCTCCAACACTTCCAGTCTCATGACTCGCCGGGTCTTGCTCGTTACTCGAATCGAGTCGCAGATTCTCATTCCAGGAACCCAGATCACGTTGCTGCCGCTAGCAACAAGCGGAAGGGAATCGCGTTGATCTGACGGGATCTTCTCGTCGATCAAAAACCGGGATAATCTTCGACCTCCGGGAGCGCCAAGAGGATGGAATCGGTCACCCACTCGGCGTGTGCGAACAACCAGGTCCGACGGCAGATTCCTGGTGTCGACGGTTTCCTTTCCGGGATTCGATGTGGAAAAGTGCTTCTGGCTTCCTTCTTCGGTTGTTGTCGGTCCGGTACACCGAATGACGAGGTTTGCCCAGGGGACATTCGTTTCTCCGGGACACACGAGTTCTGTCACGTACTTCGGCGGGAGGTCTTGCTTGGAGAGCCTGGTGATGAGTGCATGATCCTTGTTTGGCGCGGATACCCGAAGCCGTCCCAGGAGAACGTCGCTTCGTCGATTTCCCTGAAGGACCTGATCGAAACGATGGAACTCGTGTTCTGGAAGAGCCAGGAGATCCGGAGTGAGGATGAGCTCGGCGACCCGGTAGCGGATGGCCTCGGGTAGAGTTCGATACTCGGCTGCATTGAGACGGAGAGGGCCAGAGAGTTGATCCAGGTCCGGGCAACCGGTCGGGATGACGAGGGGAAGAGCGGTCTTCGCCCAGGTGTCGAGGGCGTCGTTGGCCTTCTTGGCTCGGCTGGAAAGCCTGACGAGTGCGGCGGCTGCTCCGGGATGAACTTTTCGTTCGAGCCAGGGAAGGACTTCGTTCCTGATTCGATTCCGAGCGGCGATGGGCAGCGCGTTGGTGGAATCCTCTCTGAACCGGAGTTCATAGGTGTTCAGATGCTCCAGGATCTGGTCCCGCCGCACGGAGAGAAGGGGGCGCACGAGTTCGACTCCCGGGTGGTGTTTTCCCGGGAGGGGAGATCTTGGCTGGATTCCGGTGAGACCTCGAAGTCCTGATCCGCGGAGGATCCGGTACAGGACGGTTTCGGCCTGATCGTCCGCGTGATGAGCGGTGAGGACGATGGTCGCTCCGTGATTCGCCGCAACTTGCCCCAGAAAATCATAGCGGGCTTTCCGCGCTGCGGACTCGATGCTGGCTCCCGTCTTGAGGCTGATCTTGTCGCCCGCAAAGGGAAAAGACCAGGATTTGGCGAGGCTCTCGACGAATTTTGAGTCTTCGTTGGATTCTTCTCCCCGGAGTCCGTGGTTGAGGTGGGCCACGATGATCCTGGTTTTTTTGGGGAGAAAGAGCTTCTTTTGAAGGTGGAGTAAATGGAGAAGTGCCACGGAGTCAGCGCCGCCGGAGACTCCCGCGACGACTGCGTCGGGGGCTTTAGAGATGGATTGGAGGAGGAGGGGGCCCGCTGCTTTTTCGAGCTCGGTTCGGGCGTGTCTCGCCATCTTTTCCTTCCACTTTCTTGACCACTCGGATGAGCGGTTGAACATCAGAAAGGCCTTTCCTACACTCTGCACGACGTGTTTTTGCCCCGTGGCGCGATTCCTTATCATAACCACGATTTTCCCAGGCTGCGCTGTTCTAGATCGAAGAGCGATTTTGGAGGTATGGAGATGGGTTTGAAGGTCGGCATTAATGGGTTTGGGCGAATCGGAAGGCTTGTCTTTCGCACGTGTTTGTCGAGGGACGATGTCGACGTCGTCGCGGTCAACGATCTTTCCGATCCAAAGACCCTTGCCTATCTCCTGAAGAACGACTCGGTTCACGGCCAACTTCCCCAGGACGTGACCGTGGTCGAGGACGGGTTTGACATCGGTGGCAAGAAGGTTCGGGTGCTGTCCGAACGGGATCCGGCCAACCTTCCCTGGAAGGAAATGGGGGTCAACTTTGCCGTCGAGTCCACGGGTGTTTTCCGGGCTCGGGACCAGATTGCCAAGCACCTGGAAGCCGGTGCAGAGAAGGTCATCCTCACTGTACCTGCAAAGGATGCAATCGATGCGACGGTCGTCATGGGGGTGAACGATAGCACCCTGAAGGCCGACGATCGGATCATCTCCAACGCGTCCTGCACGACCAACTGTCTTGCTCCCATGGCGAACGTTCTCCATGAGAAGTTCGGGATCGAGAATGGGCTCATGACCACCGTTCATGCCTACACGAACGATCAGGTCATCCTCGATGTGATTCACTCCGATCCGCGACGTGCTCGTGCTGCCGCGGTGAACGTGATTCCTACCACGACCGGTGCGGCCCGCGCGGTGACTCAGGTGATTCCAGATCTTCTTGGAAAGCTTGACGGCATGGCGCTTCGGGTTCCTGTTGTTGATGGATCGGTGGTTGATCTCGTGGCGACGCTGAAGAAGAACGTCACCAAGGAAGCGATCAATGATGCGATGCGAGAGGCTGCATCGTCCCGTTACAAGGGCATCATCGAGTACAGTGAAGGAGCTTTGGTTTCTTGCGACATCATCGGTAATCCTCACTCCTGTGTGTTCGATGCTCCGTTGACGATGGTTCAAAACGGAAACTTCATCAAGGTCATCGCCTGGTATGACAATGAGTGGGGTTATTCGAATCGGGTTGTTGACCTCATGGTGCACTCAAGCGGTCTCAAGTAGCCCGTTTATCAGGTCAGATTCTGCCGGGGGCAGCTTCTTTTGCTTGCCCTCGGCGAAAAGTCGGTGCGTCGAATCCCGGCAGTGCGGTGCGGTTGCGTGATTGAGAGGGATCTCCAGTGAATAAGCTGAGCGTGCGCGACTTGCCCGTCTCGGGAAAAAGGGTGTTGGTTCGGGTCGACTATAATGTCCCGTTGTCCGAGGATGGGCAAACGGTTTCCAACGGGCTGCGAATCGATCGAAGTTTGCCCACGCTGCGTTACCTCCTTGAGGCGGGGGCTTCTCCGATTTTGATGTCTCACCTTGGGCGTCCAAAAGGTGAAGTGGTTCCTTCCATGAGCCTTCGTCCGGTGGCGCTGGAGCTGGAGCGCCGTCTCTCGGCTCCTGTAGTATTTGCTACCGATTGCGTGGGAGACCCGGCTTCGAGTGCGGTCAGTTCCTGTCCATCTGGCGGAGTGGTTCTTCTTGAGAATCTTCGCTACCACAAGGCTGAGACCGAGAACGACGTCGACTTTGCCCGATCTCTGGCAATACTTGCTGATGTTTATGTGAACGATGCCTTCGGGACGGTGCATCGTGCCCATGCATCGGTGGATGCGGTTCCGCGGCTCTTTTTCGGTCGGGCAGCGGCGGGGCTTCTGGTTGAAAAAGAGATCGAGTATCTGGGCGGTGCGGTTTCCAATCCCGAGCATCCTTTCGTGGCGATTCTTGGTGGGGCCAAGGTTGCTGACAAGATTCCGGTGATGAAGAACCTTGTCGACAAGGTTGACGTTTTTCTTGTCGGTGGGGGGATGGCTTATACATTCTTGAAGGTGTCGGGAGTGGACGTTGGCGGGTCGAAGCTTGAGCCGGAGAGCATGGAGCTTGCGGGGGAGATTCTTGGTGCGGCAAAGGCTCTTGGGAAGTTGATTCTTCTTCCGGAGGATCATGTCATTGCGGATGCGTTTTCTGCTGATGCTGAGGTCAGGACGGTTGTTGGCGACATTCCTACCGGGTGGATGGCGCTCGATATCGGGCCAGCAACGACGAAGCGTTATGTTGAGGCCCTGTCCTCGGCCAAGTTGGTGATCTGGAATGGTCCGCTTGGGGTTTTTGAGATGGAGCCTTTTGCTTCCGGGACTCGAACTGTGGCGGAAGCGGTGGCGAGGGGTGAGGCGACTTCGATCGTTGGTGGGGGGGACAGTGCGGCTGCGGCGGAGAAATTCGGCTTATCCGATGGATTTAGCCATGTTTCTACGGGGGGCGGAGCGTCCCTTGAGATGCTGGGAGGGTCGCTTCTTCCCGGGCTAGACGCTCTATCCGACCCGGGGTAAGCAATCCGGGCCACTTTGGTCCCGGATGAAGCCTTCTTCTTCCTTTGTAGAGGCGTATAATGTTCGGTTCCCTGGCGCTTGCTGGGGGGAGCCTGCGGCCTTTTGGGTAGGGCTCTTTTATCAACCCAAGGGTGAGATCCGGGTGGCGCTGGAATGACCGATGCATCAGGATGGTGCTTTGGTGGCGCGGTCGAGCGGTCGAAACCCTGAGTGGCCCAATCGATGATTCGAGACGAAAAGACTTCGCCTGAGGCGAGGAATCCTGGTTCCCAGCCGGAACGTGCGCGCAAGAAAAAAGAGATGCCGGGTGGTCTTTGGATGCGATGCAAGTCGTGTGAAAAGACCGTATTCAAGCCGGATGTTGAGCGCTTGCTGAACGTCTGCCCGGAGTGCAACCATCATTTCTTGTTGAACTCTGCCCAGCGCGTTCAGCTCATCCTTGATGCCGCATCCTTCGAGGAGTTCGATGCGGATCTTGCACCTCGAGACTTCCTCAACTTCACCGATCTGAAGCCTTATCCTGAGCGGTTGAAGGCGGCGGAGGAGAAGACGGGGATGAAGGATGCGGCGACCGTGGGAGTGGGAACTCTTCATGGTCGAACGGTTGTGATGGGCGTCCTCGACTTCACGTTCATCGGTGGTTCGATGGGTTATGTGGTGGGGGAGAAGCTTTCACGGGCGATGGACAGGGCGGCCGAGTTGAAGGTTCCTTTATTGATCTTCACCGGGTCGGGTGGAGCGCGCATGATGGAGGGGGTTGTCTCTCTCATGCAGATGGCGAAGACCTGTGCGGCGCTGGCTCGTTTTCAGAAGGAGGGCGGGGTTTTCATCTCTTGCCTGACCGATCCGTCGACGGGTGGAGTGCTGGCCAGCTTTGCTTCTCTTGGGGATGTGATTCTTGCTGAGCCGGGGGCGGTGATTGGTTTTGCCGGGCCTCGGGTGATTCAGAACACCATCAGGCAAGAGCTCCCGGATGGATTCCAGCGATCCGAGTTCATGCTTCGCCACGGGTTCATTGACCGAATTGTTCACCGAAGCACGCTTCGGGACGACATCGCCAAGATCCTGGACTTGCTCCTTGGCCCGATGCCGGGTCACCATCCTCCGGCAGCGCCGAAGGAAGAGCGGGGTGAAGGGAAGGGGAGTAAGAAGGGGCCGGGGACTGGACGGGGTAAGGCGAATGGTTCGAAGGGTTCTAGCGCCAAGGGGGCGAGTAAGAACTCGCCGGGCGAGAAGTCTTCCAAGAAGTCAGGAAAGCCCAAGTCTGCACCCTCCGTAGTTCGAGAATCTCCTCTTGAGGGGCAAGCTAAAGATGGTGCCGGGCGAGTGGCCGAGAAGGACGCCGGAAAAACCCGGAGTGCGGGATCTTCAAACCCGAAGCAGAAGGTTTCGCAAACGCCAACGTCGAAGTAGTTTATCGGCGAGCTTAAGCTTTTTTTGAGGCCATCCTTCTTTTCCTTGAAGAGGGGTTTTCGTTTGCTAAAATCCCTCACCTCTCCGCGACGGTTTGTCGATAACGTCGTGTAGCAACACACACACTCCCCGATAGCTCAATTGGTAGAGCATTCGGCTGTTAACCGAAGGGTTGTAGGTTCGAGTCCTACTCGGGGAGCCATTATTTGGATAGGAACGTTGACGGCCGCTGGCGAGAGCCGGGCGGCTTTTTTTCGTCGGGGCGGGGAAGTGTAGGTCGGGTACGGGGTTGGTGTTGCGGGGGAGATTGGATTTGAACTCGACCAGGGGATGGTGTAAACCGGGAGAGCGGGGAAATGGGCGGTGAAGGGCGGTTCCAGGCTCTCCGACTCTCTGGCGGCGGGCAGAGAGCGTGCAACTTGGTTAACACTGGTGGGGTTCAGTACGGCCCGCTGGGGTTTTGTGTAAACCGGGGAGAGCATTGAACGGAGCTGGAGGGCCAGTTGTCCATCACAAAGTTGTCCCATGGCGTTCCTCCTTGGTAGGAGATGAAGCCTGTTGTTTGCGTCTCAAATCAGGATTTGTCGTAGTAACATTTCGGCTGAACGAAGTGAGTCGGCAAGTTCTTGTGCCGAGGGAGATTCGCCCCGGTGATGGGAAGCGGCTTGGAACTTGGAGTCGAGCGCAAGGATGAAGTCGTGCCCACGTTCCGTCACCCTGATAGCGGACTCCGAGATCTCTCCTTTGTGTTTGTTCATAAGGAACTTGAGCCGGTGACGTCGCGTGATCCGTGTCTCGCTCTTCTTATCCGGAATGAAATTCTCATCCTGGCGGATCTCGTCATCAGATGTCCCTTCCTTGAGCGTCTGCTCGATGAGCTCGCGGGCAGAGTGGCTCGCCTGTCGCATGGCATCCGGATTCCGAGAGTGTACGGCCGCCCACGCGCCTTCTCGGATCTCCAAAAGGTGTGGGCTGATCTGGAGAAGGGCATAGTCCAACTCATCTAGAGCCTGCCTTTCAAGTGCTGCTGACCCGGCATCTGTAAGTACTACCCAGTCGCCCGGGTTTATGAGGTCGCGATAGGTTGCCCGGATGAGGTCGTCGCGCTTCAGCTCCTCGAAGGCCAAATCCGCGATGGCACGCTGACTCGTGTCGAACTGCGTTGTCAGGTGACGCTCGAGCGCCCCTGGTAGGTTCGGCCTTCCCAAAAGATTGAACTTGTTCTTCCTGTGGTCCGAATGGAGGAGTTCCAGGATCGCGAACTTGATTCTTCGTGACGTGATACCATTCATCTGATGGTCCGGCTCCACCAAGAAGTTAAGATCTGAATTCTCAAGTGGACAAGGATATCATGCGAATCACAGGCCGTGGATCGGTCAGCACCACGGCGAAGGAACAGAGGATGGCCACGTGCAGCGACAAGCGCGAGTAGCCCAGCAAATCCGCCGGTTCCATAAGGGAGCATGAGGTTTGAGTCGTAGACAGTATCGTGTTCGGATTCGACCACAGCGCATCGTCGTATTGATCCGCGCAAGAGGTCCCATGGAGGATTTTCGGTTCGCGGTGAGTTTTTTGTCTCGTATTTGGGGCGGACGCTTTTTTCCAATTCTTGCGGTTGGGGGGGGGACACCAGAGGAGCCGGCTTGTAGGCTTCTTTCGCGATTTCGGCCGGACATAGTATGCGGCTTTCGAGTTCGTCATGATCGGTGGTCGTCGCTATCTCGACAGTTATGTCAGCCACGAGCCTATTGGCCCCTCGACGAAGTTCGACTTGACGAGCTGGCTAGTCACCACCCGGTCGGAACCATTCATGCCAATGTTGGGCTCGCTAGGGTCCTCGAGGATCGTGCGCCCGAAGAACGCGTACCCCTGTCAATTGTTGCGGCTTCGAAAAACAGTCGCTTCAGGGTTCTGCTGGAATCCCTATGCGGTATTCCGGATGGTGCTGCGCACAGGGTGCTGGTCGAGTCTCTCGGTGCACAGTTTCGGAATCTGAGGAAGTCGGCAAGTTTCAGCGATTTTGTAACCACCATTCTAGAAACAGAAAAAGACTGGACCTGGCTAGATATTGGAAACTATCGTCTCGCATCTTCCGTCGGGCATGTGGGAGAGGTTGCTTTCCTTCCACCAACCGTCGTTGTTCTCGAGCGCCGAGTTGCTGACCTGGCGCTTTTTTGGAACCTACGAACAAGAATCGGTAACCGCGGCGAGGATACGATTTTGCCTGTACCCGTATCCGAGGTGAGTTCGCGCGAATCTATCGCCAGCGTTGCTCGGTGGATCGGTGCAAGATCCATACAGTCCGATTTCGTGAACGTCACGTCGGTGAATTCGGGCACAGGAGCGTGCAAACGACTAAGGTCTGCATTGAAAAGGGCTCTCGCTGGAGGTTCAATCCGCTACGTCGACGTTGTGACTCCAGATCGACTGATTCCGAGCATGATTCCGTACGACAGAATAGAGACGCAGGATGTCGAAATTTCGGGACCGGTGATCACGTTCGATCCCCCGGAGATCGCAGTGGTGAAACCCAGACAAGGCGACAAGTGGATGGTCGACCTTCTAAAGGACGTAGGCACGGGGCGTTGGCCGGGCGAATTCGTTGTTCCGAAGCGAGAGACTTTTTGTGATACGCTTCGTGCTCAAGCCCCTCCCAAGGTTGTGCTTGATCTGCCGCTAGTTGGTGTTGGTCTGGATTCGATCAACGTTAGATGCACGCGATCGCGTGCAGCGCGCTTTCAGTTCCCCTCGGCCGAGGAGGTTTTTCACGAGCATATTCGAGAGTGCGGTTTTGAGTTGCGAAAGGATGAGAAACGAGTTTGTTACGAGCCATCGATCGAGAAATTTGGCGGTATTGAGGAGGCTGCCAGGTCAATGTCGGGATTCGCAGTCGAGATTCTGAAACTACTCGCGTCTGGCGCGCATCTTCGAAAGCAAATCCAAAGTAAGCTTGAGAACGAGGGCAAGAAGTCCATCGGTTGGCAAGAGCGGTATGAGAACATGCTGAAGCCGTTTCTTGAACGGGAACGCCCGATCGTTCAGAGAATTACAAAGGACCGTTTTCTCGCCTATTCTCAAAAGAACATACAATCTGAGGACCAACTCGATGCACTGCTTGAGAAGTGGACCAATCGGGGTATCGTTGAGCGCCGTTGGCGACTCGGGAAATGTTCGACGTGTAACGATCAGTCATGGGTAGGACACATTGAATTGTCCGAGCCAATGACATGCCCGGGTTGCGCGAAGTTGAGGGGGTATCCAAATTATCTGGAGATCGGATTTGAGCTAAATCCACTCATCAAGCGTGCAATCAATGAGGGGCTGGTTTCCGTCGTGCTTGCGGCCAGGTTTCTGAAGAATCTCACGCACCGTGGATTTATGTGGCTTCCGGGCGTAAAGGGAAGTTGGAGGGATGGTGAGTTCGATTTCGATGTCGTTGCATGTTGTGATGGCCATTTTGTTGTGGGAGAGTGCAAGGGGAGTCCGAATTGGGAACGAGATCTTTTGCAATTCGAGGGAACCATGCGAGCCGGGGAGGCGTGTGGAGCAGACGTTGTGTTTTTTGCTGCTCAGTGCGCCTTTCCGCGAACCCGTCGGATGCGTATTAGGCGGATGCCAAGGACCTGCCAGACTCTATTGATGGGAAGAGAGGATCTGGAGAGAGGAATTAGAATGGCCAAGGAACGTTTGGACGCCGAGGGCAAACAGGACACTTCGAGAAAGGTTTCTATTCTAGACGTTGTAGCACCGGCCAAGCAGGGAAGGAAACAACGCAGCAAACGGAATAGTCGGCGAATCGCGATCGGCGGCATTTTCGAAACGAGGTATGTTCGGTGACAACGTAGCGTCTAAGTGCTGAGGACACCCTTTCTACTAAACGTAGTCCTCGATCGCCGGCTACATGACCAATCTGGAGTGCCGGCCCGAGCGGTCCAACTTTGCCCTTGCAAAGAAAAGACCGTGAAAAGCGTTCGTCGTCACTTCTATTCCTGCCAATCAGCCATAACCCCTCGGGTCTGAGTCGCATCTCAACGTCTGCCTCGCGACGGATCCACGGTGTGCTCAGGGGCGCCGGCTGTCCGCCGGAAGGGCCCCCCTCGAGGCGGCCAGATCTTGGGACGGACGTTGTATTAATGCAGCCACGCTTCACGTCCCGTGCTTGGCGGGACCAAGTCTTGTTTTTCTTCGTTTCTTCCGCTCAACCTACTCGACTGCGATTGCCGAGAGTCAAGTCTAGGAACCTGAAGTTAAGGAAGATGAACGATGTCGACGAATGCAGCGTGGGAATTTGTACGAGTTCGTTGGGTGCGAAGTCGTCCATGCTTGGCCCACCACGCCCTTGGCCGACAGGAGTCTTCCGCACTCGAGCACTGTGAACTGCGAGGGAAACGATGGCACTCAAGCCCGATGAACTCGGACCATATATGTCTTTCCTAGTCGCGAGAGTCCGAGACGATGCGAACCGCAACGATATTCTGAACCAAATCGTCGACGATTTGGAGGATGTTCTTGACGACGATGGGGACGAACGCGAGTTTGAAGAACGCGTTGGTCCCGTACAGGATGGATCACTGTGGGTCGCAGGGCTCTGGTACGTTCGTATCAGTCGCCCGGGTTGGTACCTCGGCGAAGACGAGCGCATCCAGGATAAATCTAACCATCTTGTTCTTGTGTCCCGGCGTGATCGACACGTAGCGATCCACGCGTCGGAGAACGCCGTGCGCGAGAGAATCCGAAGGCGGCTAGATGAAACGGCTCTGGAGGGCCTCTCGGGGCTCCAACCTATAGCCGCGGATCTCTTGGCCGCGACGTTTGTCGAAGGACCAGCACGGACGCTATGGCTATCGGGGATCCACCGAAGCACATCGGTCAGAGCCGACAGCAAGATTTTGGTCGGTCCTGACCTTCGCGACGCCCTCAGTCCTCTCGGTGATCAGTCATACTTTTTCACTGCGGCGCGATGCCTCACCGAATTGCCAAGTCTGCCGCGATCGAAGAGTACGATTCCGATCGGCGTATCGCCGCAAAAATCTCGTGTGTGGGCGGGATCGGCACGGAGTTGGCGAGAGTTCCGCGATCGGACGTACGCCGTCCTCGGACGGTTGAAGAATCATGATTCTGAAGGCGTATCCACTGCTACGCCCTTACCGATCCTTGCACAACCTGTCAGAGACTCCGCTGTGGTTAGCGGTCCCTACGATATTACTGTGGTAGATCCTGAGCTACTGAAAGCAGACGGCAGCCTAGACGAAGCCGCTTTGGAAGTTGCGGAGCGGTGGGCGTATCGGTCGCGATTTGACGTTGTTAATTCCAGTGGTGCATCCTTTGAAGCTGATGTTTACGTCGAGGGAATCGCCATTGGGAGGTTTGCATTCAACATGGAGGTTGATGCCTGTAAACGGGCGAAACTCCAAGTCGATCCTCGAGAAATTCTCTGTGACGACAGCGATCTCGTTGGCGAGGCACTTCGCGTGTTTCGACGCAAGGATTGGATCAAGATCCTCTTCGATTCGGGACATGTGTTCACATCGAGTTTGCTTTTCACCCAGCAGTTCCGGGATGTTGTATTCGGTAACTGGTCTTTTCAGCCGATCACGAGGAAGGGATTCAACATAGCCAAGGAGAAGCCCGGTAACGGCAGCCAACTGGATGTTGAGAAGATCGGGGCGGAAAAGTCGCTTTTCTCCTGGGTGCAGCTGCACTGGCCGCCTGACAATATCGAATGCGTCGCAGGCGAAGCGCAGCGTGGATTCATCTGTAGCGATGATGGTTCGGGTGAAATTGCGGACTTCATCCACTTCGATCCCCACCTTCGTGACGGCCGCGGCCTTCTGAGTCTAATACACGTGAAAGCATCATCGAAGAGAGCTAATGAAAAGCGTGAAGTCTCGTGCGCCAACTACGAATTAGTCGTCGCCCAGGCCATCAAGAACCTGCGCTCGCTCGATCGCAATAACCTGGTCGATCGGCTTGAAGCGGGGCAGGACCGGGTTGTCGCAAGCGCGTGCTGGACCGATGGTGACCACACCGGCGATCGCGCCGAGATGATCGAAGCCTTGCGGGGGGCAGGCGAGCGATACGATCGTCTCGTCGTGATCGTCCAGCCATATGTGACCCGGACCGTCTACGAAGCAGTTCAGGAGAGTATCGGACGCATGCGTGTCAACGGGAACCACGCGACGGCGGAGATTCGGCGGATGCAGCTGCTCGATACACTCCTGGAGGGAGCACGGGCTGATTGCCGAGCGCTCGGTGCTGAGCTTCTCGTCGTTTCGGATGACAAGTGACGCGCGCTATTTGGTGCCGACGACCAGATCAGGTGAGTCTACTTGCACCCGTCGATCGAACGACCGCCGCAGAGCCAGGAGAACTTGAGTTGGACGGAACCGCTTTCCGGCTGTCGCTCGAAAGCCGGTCAACCAGGGGCGGAGGGGGACGAACGTCCAAGTTAGCGTCGATTCTTGACTTCGCCGAGTCCTATATCAATAGACAGGTGAGCGTTCCGTACCTCGAGCTGTGGCCAAGCCGGAAAGGCGATGGGGGCACCAGCCTTGCCGGCACAGTCTGCGACAACGGGGCTGCGCAGCGATGAGGCGATCGATACTCTCGGAAAGTGGAGTCTGGACGGAGCTGAGGGAAAGCCCTCATCAGTAAGTAATCAGAGCCAGACGGCAACGGTGATGAGGGATCTGAGGTCTCTTTCTGCAGTGGGCATCTGACCGAGCAGGATTTCACTCTGCGTTTGGGAAGGGAGATTCAGCAGGTTCATCGCCTGCGTCATCCGTGCCCTGGTCACTCCCAGCCTCGGCGTAGTTCTTGACCTTGCCCTGTTCCATGAGCCGGTCGACGAGGTACGCCAGCGCGAGTTGCCGGGCGATCCGCGAAGGGGGCTCAGGCAGCTCTTTCTCCAGCCGCTCCCTGGCCTTCTTCTCCTTCTTCAACCCCGCCCTGACCGTGACGGTGAACGCGCTCATGTTCCCTTCTCCTCGGCGATCAGCCGGAATCCCCCTGGCTTGAATCGGATCTCGACCTTGTCCGTCTCGGGGTCGTACTCCACTTGCTCGACGAGCTGGCGAACGAACCGGGCGGACGCACTCAGTTTCTTGCCGGAATCGACTCGTGTCACCGGCGCTCGTTGTCGATAGTGTGAGTTCGTGCGCGCAGATGTTTTGATTTCTCAGGGCGGCAGATTCGGAGAGCGATCCATGAACAAGACGTTCAGGGTGCCCGATGAGGTGTGGGAGTTCCTGGTGGGGCTGCGGGAATGGACGAAAGAAGAGCTTGAGAAGGGCTTTGCGGATCCTGAGACCTTCTACAAGGAGAAGCTCAAGCCTCACTTGCAGATGCTTCGAGAACGGAACCCCGAGTTGCCGATGGTCTACATCGATCGTGCAGGCGGTTGGCTTACGTTTCGGCTTGGGGATTCGGCAGCCTAGTCTGTTACCAGTTTGGGATTGATAGATCGCCGTATCGACGTCACCAGGAACCTGCCGGCGGTGAAGGTGCCGATGGCGGGGCAGTACGTCTATTCGGTGCGTCTGGTCAGCTCGCAGACGGGAGTGCTGATGAGGACCGCCACCCAGTCGCTGGAGGCCGTGGCATCGGCGAGCGGAGGTGAACCGCTAACGCAGCACATGGATCACGACCGCTCCCTAGCCACAAGAGCGGACTCTTTGGTCGGAACCGAGCTTGATCAGAGACAATCGGTTTGAGCAGTGGTCGATCTGAATTGTCGTTCCGGAAGGCGGAGCTGACCGGTCAGAATCGCGTTCTGCGTCTCGGTGCGTAGACTGATGAGGTTCATAATCTGCGTCATTCTTGCCCTAGTCACGCCCAGCTTCTGTGCGGCCTCTGCGTAGTTCTTGATCTTCCCCGCCTCGATGAGGCGCTCGACGAGATATGCGAGCGCGAGCTGCCGAGCGATTCGTGACGGTGCCTGGGGCAATTCCCTTTTCCGCCGTTCCTTGGCCTTCTTCTCTCGCTTCAGCCCCGCCTTGACCGTGACCGTGAACGCGCTCATGGTCCCTCCTCCCCGGCGATGAGCCGGAAGCCCTCCGGCCTAAACCGAATCTCGACCTCGTCGGATTCGGGGTTGTAGGTGACTTCTTCGACGAGCTTTTGGACGAGCCGGGCACGCTCGCGCGGGAAGAGTTCGGCCCAGACCTCGGAGAAGGAGGAGAGGGCGGATCGGATCTCGTCCTCGCGAACCTGAACACGGGCCAAGGCGTCGGCCTGGTTCTGCGTGCCCCGCAGCTCGCCCTCGACCTCCTCTAGCTCGGCGGTGACGACCCCGAGCGCCTCGTGGGTCGCACGTTGATCGCGGCCGTTGCCGGTGAGCCCTGCGAGGGCGGTTCTGCGCCGGGCGACGAGGTCGTCCTTGCGGGCGTCAAGGTTTGCCAAACGACGATCGGCGTCGGACACGTCTTGTTGGAGTCGATGTTTTGCGGCGGCGACCGTGGTCTCGACCAAATCAGGATCATGTCCGATGGCCTTGATCTTGTCGACCACGATCTCCTCGATCCCGGCGGCCGGGATTCGACCGCCAGGACAGGCCGACGCACCGCGTTTCTCGATCGATTGGCATTTGTAGTAGTGGTATTGCTTGTTTCCGCGCTTCGTGTGGGCCGGGGACATTGCTGTGCCGCATCTCCCGCACCGGAGCAAGCCACCGAGCAGGGTCTCTGAAGATCGCTTTGCTTTCTGCGGCTTCTTGTTCGCGTCGAGGACTGCTTGGGCTTTCGTCCAGGTTGCTGCGTCGACGATCGCTTCGTGCTCGCCTTCCACGACCTCGACCCCGGCTCGGATCCTTCCGGCGTAGATTGGGCTCGCCAGTGTTCGTGAAAGCGTCGCGCGGTCGAATGGCTTGCCCTTCTTGCTTAGGTGTCCTCTCTCCTTGAGCCATTCAAGAGTTCGGACAACCGAGCCCGTCTTCACAAAGGCGGCGAATGCACTCCGGACGATTTCCGCCGCGGTCTGGTTGATTACGAGCTTTTTGTTCACGGTGTCGTATCCAAGAGGCACCGGCCCGCCGGTCCACTTGCCGCGCCTGCGCGTGGCGAGCATCTTGTCGGCGGTCCGCTCGCTGATCACCTGTCTTTCGAACTCCGCGAAACTCATCAAGATGTTCAGGGTCAGGCGTCCCATGCTGCTCGCGGTATTGAACTGCTGCGTCACGGCGATGAACGTCACGTTGTGTTGATCGAAGAGTTCAATGAGGCGAGCGAAGTCGGTGAGGCTCCGGGAGAGACGATCGATCTTGTAGACCGCGACCAAGTCGACCCGCTTCTCTTCGACATCTTGCAGGAGCCGTTGAAAGGCAGGACGGTCGGTGTTGGCGCCTGTGCAACCGTCGTCGTCGTACCTGACCGGAAGGGCGGCCCAACCCTCGCCGCGCTGGCTCAGGATGAACGCTTCGACTGCTTCACGTTGCGCGTCGATGGAGCCGAACTCTTGGCCGTTTCGGTCAGCGACGGACTTCCTGGTGTAGATCGCGACGCGAACCGGGGTCGCTGAGGTTGACCGCACCGTCGCAATTGGTGATCGTGTAATCACGCCTTCTTCTTCCTCTCTGCCAGTTTCCAGAAGAGGGGTCCGTTCCACTTAGATCCTGTCACCGCCCGAGCTGCCGCCGATAGGGACCGGTGGACGATGCCGTCGAGCTCGAACCCGTCCTCAAGCACGCGGAGCCGAAGTTCGCGACCACGCCACTCCCGCGTGAGCGTGGTGCCGACCGATGGATAGCCTTGCTTCCTTGGCTTTGCCAGTTTTCCGGTCACGGTCCGCTCCGGCTCGGAGAGCGGAAAGTCAATCTCGGCGACAAGCTCTTCCAGCCGCTTCTTCGCCGCGGCGGAGAGCCCGCCGAACCTAATCTCTTGGAGCTTCCATGCGCACCGTTTCCAAAGCCATGTTTTGTTCTTCACTCGTGGGCCCTTGCCCCACAGCTGGGAGTAACGTTCGACTAGCTCCGGCGTGCTCATTGTCCGCATCTTCTCGATCTCTTCACTGATGGCGGTCACGTCGTTGTCTCCTGGCCTCTCTTTGAGTCAACCGAATGGAGACAGGAGTGCTCGGTCTCGGCCGACTCGCAAGGAGATTCTCGGCGAAGGATTAAACGAACGCACCCTGCCGCGAGGATCATCGCCAGCTCGGTAATGAGAACGGGGTCTCGGGTTCGGGAGGGGGAGAGGTTCATCCTGCGCCCTCCTCTCCGTGCCCGAGGGCGGCGAGGATCTGGCCTTCGACGTGCCTCTTCGCCTCTTCGTTCACTGGTGCGAAGAATCGATGCTCGACGCCGTGGCGGTCGGCCCGCGCCGGGTAGGAGATCGTGAGCTTCCCCATTGCCGTTCGGCGCAGCGTCAGCCCTTCGAGACGTAGTGTGTCGTTGACCGTTGCGGAGACGAAGCCCAGGAGACCGGTCAAGACCTGGTCCTCGGAGGCCGCCGTGAAACGGATTTCCGTGAGCTGTAATGAGGTCATGGTGCCTTTTCCTTGGGCCTCATGGGGCTGGAGAAACAGCGGGGTGAAAGTCGTTCGGCCGTCGAGAGTCATGGCCGGCCCGCCCGGTGAATGTGAGCCACGCGGCATCGGTGTTGGGAACTGACCTCCTGCTCCCACGCGGAGGAGTATGGGGACGTTTGGGGGACGTTACCCGAAACGTCCCCCGATCTAACCCGTTGTTGAGATGCGTTTTGCGACGTACGGGGGACGTTGGGGGACGTTTTTCGACCCCCGGGCGCGGTTCGGAGAAGAAAGGTACGGCCATTAGTTTGGATCCACCCGGGGTTTTCTTTCCTCGTCCGAGAATTGATCCCCAAAAAGGTCCTCCAACGTCCCCCGATCGTCACAACTATCTTTCGTTTTAATCGGTTGAGATGGGGGACGTTTGTCGGGAGGTGCGCCAACGTCCCCTCCAACGTCCCCCTCATCGTCCGCAGCGGGGCGGCCTAGGCGGTAGAGTCTTCCCTTCTTCTTCCCCTTGTCCTTGGCCAGTTCGATCCGGTGGCTCCCGAACACCCGACCGAACTGTCTGGATAGGGCGATGCCGAGACACGTGCTTCTGGACTTCTGATTGCCACTTCCGACCACGTTGGGCAGGAGGTCCCTCTCGTCGCAGAGAATTTCAAGCTGATCTACAGTGGTTAGCGATTCGCCGAACGTGTCGTACCAGGCCTCTACGAAATCTCTCCATGCCTCGCCCTCTGCGTCGGCGAACTGGTAGAAATCCTCACGGTCGTTGAGAAAGCCCTCCACGTTCGCGGTGAGCAAGATCCCGCCGATCACATCGGACCATTCCTCGAAGCCGCCGAGTCTTTCAGCGATGACAGGCTTCTGTTCGCCTGTCCAGTTCTCCACCAACACAATCACGGCCTCAATCAGTTTCGCCCGATTTGCGCGCGTCCAGGTGATCAGGTCCAGGTGTCGGAATTGCTGTCGCTCCCAGGGGCGATCCGTTTGGGTGTCCATGCGAATCCGAATGCTCCGTCGCACAAGCTCCATCGAGAATTGGGGATTATTGGCAGTGAGGATCCAGAGGGCATTGTTGGGCAACACGACCGTTCTTGAGGACCCGAGCACTCGATCCGACCAGTGCCGGGAGGTGAGGACTGCGGCCAGCTCCGCGCTGTCAATCTGGGTCGTTTGTGGCGCGTTATCCAGAACGATTATAGAAGGCCCAGTCATGAGTTCAGCAGTGATTCTCTTCCTGAGTTCTTCGTTCGATCGAGGAAGTGTTGTCATGTGGGAGAGCTGTCCGCACACGATGCAGTGGATGATGTTTGCGAGGAGACTCTTTCCCGTTCCAGGTGTCGGCGCCTCGATCGCATGAAGTGGTGTTGGTCCGTAAGCGTCCAGCCATCCCAGGATGGTTCTGTACTTGTCGTGTAGGGGCCTCTGACAAGATTTTGTGTCGAGAAAAAGCGTGCGTGGGGTGAAAAAACTATTCGCGCCGATGGGCTTTGATGGGGATGTTGTTCGTCGCGACGACCACGATCGGGCAGAAAGAATCAGTCGGTAGCAGCCGCAGTGGGCTTCGACTCTCGGCGTTGCCGCTCTCTCACTTTCTGCCAACCTCTGGGTGTAAGCTCGTCTACCTTGGACGCGGCGTGCGTGGACACACGGTCGATGACGTCCCGGAGATATTCCCACGGATTGACCCCGATCCGCTTGCACGAGGTGATCAGCGAATACAGCGTCGCGGCGGAGTGCCCTCCGTTCGGGCTTCCGATGAAGAGGAAATTTTTGCGACCGATTGCCACGGGTCGAATGGTTTGCTCGATACTGTTATTGTCGATCTCGGCTTCACCGATCTCAAGGTACTTGATGAGGTAATCCCACTCGTTCTGAGTGTACCTGATTGCATCCCCGAGATTTCCTCCGGGAAGCACATGAGGTTTGTAGGCAGCCAGAAGTTTCTCGAGATCCTCCAAGACCGGTTTGGCATGCTCCTGCCGTGCCTGAACTCTCTCTTCTGGAGTCTTGCCTGCCTTCTTCAGGTCCCGCTCCAGTCGATAGAGAAGCTGGAGCGAAGCCAACACCGTCTTTGCTTCTTCGGGTGATTCCTTCAGTGCTTCGTGAAACTTCCTCCGCACGTGAGCGAAACAGCCAAGGCGTTTCACTTTGCCATCAACGAAAACCGAATTGTAGCCGTCGTATCCGTCGATTTGCAAAGCGCCACGAAAGCCCTTAAGAAACATCTCCGGGTTGTCTTGAGTTCGACGTAGCGAAAAGTCAAACACCACCTCACCCCACGGCACCCCGTAGGCCCAAAGATACGCCCGATGGGTCTTGCCCTTTTTCTTCTCTCCTAGCAACTCGATCGGAGTTTCGTCCGCCTGAAGAACATGTTCCTCGAACAGCCTACGCTTCATCGCCTCCACAATCGGCCTCAGAAGACTTCCCATCACCAGGATCCAGCTGCAAAGTGTTGACCGAGGAAGATCCAACCCCTGGCGGGCGTACATTTGTGATTGGCGATAGAGCGGAAGGTGATCTCCATACTTCGACACCGCTACATGAGCAAGAAGACCGGGGCCCGGTCTTCCCTTTTCGATCGGGCGTGCGGGAAGGGAAGCCATCTTTACCCCTCGGCATTCCGGGCAAAGACAATCGTTTTTGTACTTGGGACGCACGTACTCGATAATGAAGAAAAGAGCCGGCCTTATCTCGAGCTCCTGAGTCCTCTCTTCACCGAAAAGCGTCCAGATCTGTCCATGAGGGCAGATCTTTTCGGTTTCCGTCAGATCGAGGACCACTTCCTTTTTCTCAAGATCTTTGGGAAGTGGTTTCCGACCCCGTTTCTTCTTTCGTTTCGGTTCCTTTTCTTCGGACTGAGATCCGTCGAGCAGATCCTGCTCGATCTGCTCTCGCGCCTCGGCCGAAAGTTCCTCGATCAGCAGGAGCTGGTCGGGATCGTTTTGGAAGCGCTCCGAGCGTTGGCCAAAAAGTCGCTTCTTAAGCGCGTCAACGATTGCATCGAGCTCGGTGTTTCTCTTTTCGAGTTCGCTGTTCTTCTTCTCGATCTCGATGTTCGTCTTCTCGAGGTCCCCATTTCTTTCCTCGAGATTATTCATGGTGGCGTGAAGCTTCGCGTTTTCGATCTTGAGTTCTTCCAGCTCTTGTCGTAGCGCGTTAAGCATGCGAGTAGTTTACATCGTGCTACGCTCCGTTCAACGTCACGAGGTCAGGGCATGCGATTTTTCTTCACTCTTTCGTTGCCGATCTACACTTCCTGCGTGACGTCGATACCATGGTCGACGTCGAGTGCTCTCGAGATCGATTCCGCCGAGCAGCAGCGCCATCTCTTCACGGGAAAGCTCGATCGATCGCTCCTTTGTTTGGGGCCAGGCGAAAGTACCCTTCTCGAGCCTTTTCGCACAAACCCATAGGCCTGATCCATCGAAGAACAAAACCTTCAGTCGGTTCTTTCGGCGGTTGCAGAACAGGAAGGCATGGCCGGAAAGAGGATCGGACTCGAGCTTGCTCTTGACAATGCCGTAGAGACCGTTGAATGAGAAGCGAAGATCGGTAGCGCCCGCGACCAAGTAGACTCGGGTAGCGGTCCCGAAGCCTAGCATGGTGATTCCGCAACGCTCAGGAGCTTGGCAAGAAGATCAGGATCGAAGTTACCCTGGATTCGGATAACCCGATCGTTGGCAAGCACGATCTCGAGTGGTTTCGTCTCGGACTTTGCCGCAGTGATTCGAATGGGTATCAGTTTCCGCTCTGCCTCCGCAACAGATCGGTTCCGTGTCTTCTTCAACCATGACGTGAGCGTCGACAACGGGATGTTTCGCGTACCGCAAAAGGCCCGTTGACTCAGGCCGCTGTCGCGGAACTCTTTGACGATTGCAAAGACCTCGCTACGGCTTCGCTTGCGTCTACGCTGACGCGTCTGCGAGCCGCTTGACTCTGCTTCGGGTCGGTTTTCCATTTCGGTCCCTCCATGATCTCCAGCATGAAAGGAAGCGATCTGGGAATCAAGTCTGTGGAGGGTGCGATGGCTGGACGCTTACGGTCGAACGGCTGTAACCACGGCCGTTGCCGGCCATCTGGAACGTTTGTCGAGAGTCCGCACCGGGAATCCTCGTGAAAGAATGCCCGAGGTCACTCTTCGCGTAGCGGTCGTTACGCAGCTCGCGCGTGTAACGATGATGAAGCCCGCCGACCATTGGAGTAGAAATCACTCGGCCGTTCTGTGGCGGGTCGACCTTCCGCGGGATCGGAGCGTTTTGGTCAAGCGACTGGTGCGGGCGGATCTCGTGATAATAGGTCAAATAGTCTGACACGATTCGCCGGAGGTGATTCTCACCGAGCACGATAACGTGATCGAGGATCTCTCGGCGAAGGCTTCCGATCATTCGCTCCGAAAATGGAGGCAGCTTTTCCAGTCGCCGAAGATTCTCGAGAAGAAGACCCAGAAGATGCGGTTGATCCGATTGATCTTGGGTCGCCGGGATTGGCGCTTGAGAACGGCGAGCTGTTGACGCAGGGCGAGGTTCTCCAGGGCGAGCTGGGATCTCGTTTTGAGAAGGGTGCGGAAGATGAGGATCAGATTTCGGAGGAGCAAGCGGCGAATCTCCGGCCGTCAGAATCTCAATATCCGGGAAAAATGGCTCTTGGTGATTCTGATCGATGGCGGTCATAAGTTCAACTGTGGCAAGGCAGACGAATATTCGGGATGCACAACCGTTTTTATCGCGTCTTTTCTCAGTTCTGGCAACCGACGCTTTTTCTTGAGCTTTGCCGAGGAGCCTCGTTAGGACTAGACGCTCTTGAGCAAATCTTCAAGCTTCTTGCTGAGGACCTGTTCACGGTGAAATCCACGCTCTTCGATCAATTGGAGGTTGGCGCGAACTCGGTCAAGGTCAAGTTCAGGATTTCGGGTCACAAGCCGTTCCGCATCGATCCGATCCTGAAGACGGGCCTCGGTCATCGACAGGATTTTCATCGCCAACAGTTCTTCCGGCGCCGCGACCGGAATGGCCCCCGCCTCAGGGATGTCAACGATGCTGGCGCCCTTGACGATCTCACTCTCGATGCCCGAGTGCGCGAACATGAGGTCGACTGCAACGCCGGTCGGAGCCATGATTCGAGCAGTGGCAAGGCGTCCAACGTCTTCCTGTTCCACCGTCGCGATTGCGACATATCCGGCATTACTGAGGCCGCTCACCAGCCGTTCAGCATCCGCGTCGTTCTGAACAAGGACGGCCACGTCGACATCCCGTGTGAACCGAACCTCACTGCGCACGGAAACCGCAATGCCGCCGACGAGAGCGCAGTCTTTTCGGGCCAAGCGGAGGTCTTCGATCAGTTTCGTCAGAGTCGAAAGAAGCTCTTCAGTTGTCATCTTCGCCGCGAAGCCAGGCAAGAAACGCCGCTTCGACCTCCTCATCACTCGCCCCGGGAGTTCGTTGTGTCAGTGCCGCGCGCTTCAACTGGAAGCCGCTTGCCATGAGCTGAATAGCCTGGAGCAGCTTTGTCTCGGGGCTTGTTTTGATGTCATTCTCCAGGTTGTTTTTCTCGATCGCATCCATAGGGACGATCATAACACCCGGTTTCCTAATGCGAGTTATAGAAAACGTTCAGGTTCTGCGGGGCCCGGGAGCCGCCAGTCACGGCGTCGAGATCGCCGTCGCCGTCGACGTCTGCGGCTTCGATGGAATCACTGAAGCCGCACAGGATCCGACCAAGCTTCGTGGGGTTTCATCTAAAAGAAGACGGTTGCCGAGGCCCTGGTGATTTCTTTCGCGATGATAATGATCGAACGCCGTGGAAGTCGGTGGACCCCATTAGGGCGTATGATTGACGCGAGCTGTCAGGCTCCCCTTGAGAGCAAAGGGGCCAGCGCTCAGGGGAACGTGTACGGTGAGAGGGCCCTGGGTCGCTCTCTCCTCGATCTCAAGGGGGGAGGGTTTGGAAGACGTCAGGCGACTTTTGGAGGGGATGGAGTGAGGCTGATTGAGTAATCCCCGGTTTAGCAGCGTCCTACGCTCGGAGAGCCTGCAATCCAAGGGCTCCTGCTCGATGCCGCAGCAACTCCCGTCTATGGCGCGACCGAGGTCAGCGTCACGCGGTTGGTCACGCTGAAGCCGGTGGCGTTCGTCCCGCCCAGATCTTCGAGAATCCCCTGGAAGTCAAAGGTGAGGGGCCGATCGAGGCCATTCGGTCGACTGAGAGTGAACGGCGCCACGGACGGGGCTTGCTTCGGATTGCCATCGCCGGCGAAGTCGAACATCTCCCGGGTCGATCTGCACACTAAATTCGGAAGCCCGCCCCGAAGACAGAGAAACGGTTGCGGTTCCAGGCCACCGTGGATTGGCGTGGGGTTGACAATACATCCGAGCGAAGATGCTCCAAACGAGAGTTCGACCTTGTTTGTCTGGAGTCCGACCCAGACCCAGAGGCAGTATCGTGGAGCGGCGGGACCGGCCGGGGAGGCGGCGAGGCTGAGATAGAGAGGTTGCGAGGTCGAGACCGTGATCTGGCCGGTCTGTCCGTTGACGGTCAGCACGTCGGCGATCGATCCCACCCCGAAGTTGACATTCCCTGTTTCGCAAAAGTCCTCGACCTGGCCGGTCGCCACGGACCCGTCGCCCGCCGCAATCGTCCATTCCCCGAAGTCGCCGAGCGTCGTTCCGGGAGGATAGGTGGCGAATTGGAATAGCCCTTCGATTCCCGATCCAAAGAGCGGATTCGTTCGGATCCACTGCTCGAAGCCCGCGAAGTAGGCCTGGATAAAAAACTGTCCATCGAGATCGCTCATGTCGGCCAGGGTGTCGATCGATTGGGCCTGGACGCCGTCGATGAGAATGACCACGGCGTCGGAACTCTGGGTGTCGAGCCATAGGGCTCCGGAGACCTCATCGAAGATGACCCGGTAGCTTGCCGAACTTCCCCTGAAAGAGCTCGTGAACCTGTTCGAGGCCCATTGAAGGAAGTCCTGTCCATCGATCACTCCGTCGGGGAAGAAGTCCCCGCGTGACCAGGCCGTAGAGGACGTGAACTTGTTCGCGTTCCAGGCGATGAAATCGAATCCGTCGACGCGACCGTCGAGGTTGGCGTCTCCCACGATGTAAGGGAAACCGCTGGGATTGTTGATGGAGCCGGCCAGGGTCAACCACGCTAATCTATCCAACAAATCGACAAGACCGTCTTCATTGACGTCGAACAAGATGTCGTTTCCTCCGGTCGCGATCTCCGCCACGAGCAGATCGAGGTCGTCGACGTCGAAATCGCCATCGCAATCGAAGTCGCCCAAGGTGCCTGCCGACAATGCGGGGGGGATCAGGACAAAGATCAGGGAAAGAAACAGCACAAACCGAATTGATAGATGAGCTTTGCGAGGTGAGCGAAGGCGGACACCTTACCCGGTCCGAGGCCATCCACGTGACCAAGTGCGGTCGTGCTTTCGGGCTTCTTCTCGATGACGGCAAGAAGTTCCTGGTTCGTGAGGATGACGTAGGGCGGGACGCCTTCTTCCCGGGCGGTCTTCGCTCGCCATTCGCGGACGGTGTTGAAAAGGGCCCGGTCACTCTCTCCGAGATCGGCGGTTGGGTCGGGTGTCTTCCGCGCCCTGTGGGCAGTGGCCGAACGTTGGTTTCCGGAGGTCGCTGCCTGGCCGACTATCTCGTCTTGGTAGGTGACGATACAGGTTCCGACTTCGCCCTTCCTCCTTCGCTCTGCGAGCTTCGGCGGACAAGTCGGGCTACGACGGACTTCGCATGGTGAGCTATGACGAGTAGAGAAGATTACGTTGTATTTCGAGAAGTCCGCCGTAGCTCACCGAGCCTTGCGAGGTTACCGAAGGAGGATGACGCGCATGGTGGAAGGCTCCTGGGGTTCGCGGTCGTGCAATGTTCGCGCAACTCCCATCGTTCTCATGTCCCGCAAAGTCCGCCGTCGCCATTGCGAGAAGGAATCCGCGCCAGGTCTACACGCAGCTAGCGAAGCCCGCCGAAGCCTTGGCGAAGGAGGGTTATTTCGTAGCTACCCTGGAGGGCCGGAGCCCGAGGGAGTCGTAGCGGTACTCGGGCGTGTAGCTGCTGCGGAACGCGCACCGCGCGCTCGAGGCGGAGCTGGTGAAGCCGCCACCGCGGGACACGCGGTTGCGGGCGCCTTGGGTGGGCCGTTCTCCATCCCCTGGGTTGACCTGAGTCGCATAGGATACTCCGACATCTCGGCACCACTCCCAGACATTCCCGTGCACATCATGAAGCCCGAAGCGATTCGCGTCGAACCTCCCCACGGGAGCGTGCACGACGTACCCGTCGTCAATCTTCTCCTCAAAATCCCAGGAGGATGGGGCACCGTTTTTTGCAGCAAAGGAATCGGGCTGGTTCGCCGAGCCTTGAAGCGAGGCCACCTCGTTCCCGGTGAAGTAGACCGTATCCGTTCCGGCTCGTGCCGCGTACTCCCATTGCGCCTCAGTCGGAAGGGTAAGCGATAGACGACGCATCACGTCCCGGCAATCCTCCCAGCTCACCTGTTCCACGGGGTGGAGGCCCATGAGCCTCTTCCTCTTTCTCGTCGGTGTTCGATCCCAGTTCGATCTGTAGCTGTGGGCCCGGTAGGTACTCGGATTCTTGCCCACAAAACGCTCCCACTGGGCCTGAGTCATCTCGTACTTCGAGAGGAAGAACGGATCCAACGTTACGTCGTGGACCGGCCCTTCGTCGCTCTCGGCGTCTTTGTCGTAGTTGGGCGCATCGGGGTCTGTCCTTTGGGCACCCATTCGGAACGTCCCCCCGGGAATCAGAACGAAAACGATCCCCATCTCCTCCGCGAGCCATAGCTCACCGTCCGCTGTGCGGTCGGGGATCTCGCCGGTCTGAATGTGCGCAAACTCCCACAGTCCAGAATCGGGGTCGCGTCCGATGGGGACGAGCCCGACTTTAGGTTTCAGCTCAAATCCATTGTATTGCTGGCATTCGTCTCGGATCGAGGTGATCGCTTCTTCCCACTCCACTTCGTACTTCTCGATGCTCTCCTCACGGACGGTTCTGGCGAATGTGAGGCGCTTCTGGACATCTGCGACCACGGCATCCAGCTTCCCCAATTCTTCGAGCAACCTCTCCGTAGTCTCGTACCGCCAGCGTGAAGTTTTCTCCGCTCTGTCCCAGTTGGGCTCGCTCGTCTCGCCCTCCTCGATCAATCCTGCGACCACCTGTTTGAGGTAGGCTTCTTGTCGGATCCGGAGAAGCGACTCTTCGTGGGAAGTGCGTCGGGAGACGAGCTCCTTTGCTTCGACGAGCCAGTTGGACATGGGAGCAACCTTCTCGGGGACGCAAGGCCAGAGGTCGTCCGCCTCCTCAATTCGGAGCCGGATGTCCATCACGTCGGCTAGCCGAAGGACCTCCTTCAACAATTCGCCCTGTGTCTTTTCGTACGCCAGCAGCCGGTCCGCGACCGTGGTCGCTATGGGCTTCACTCCCGGTGGAAAGAGAGCCACACACCCACCCTCATGGTCGGGGAATGTCGCTTGAAGGGGCGTCTGGCGCTGCTGCGTTCTCGTCTCGACGGTCCGGCCCACGTGGTTGTAGAGCTCGCCGAACGTCACCACCTTATCGCCGTCGAGATCGGCCTGGCCCCGGAGCGCGTCGAGAACCGCCGCCGTGAAGACCGAGTGACCACCGCCGCCGCCGTCGAGGACCGCTTGCTCGGCGTTCCCCGCGGTCATCGCCTGGCGGGCGCGGTTACCGAGACCGGCCGCGACCGGGGGAGGGGCTCGGGTGACGGCAAGCCCGCCGAAGCAGCAGTCGAGGATGAAGAGGACGTGTTTGGCCGGAACAGATTCGGAGACTTCTTCCAGATCCGGCATCGCGACGAGACTACTCCAGACAGCCTTGCCATCTCGCTTCCGGCCATCGATGGGGACGATGTACCCGCGCTTGCCGCGGCGGCCGAGGTCCCGCGTCTCTCCGTGACCGGCAAAAAACACGACGAGGAGGTCGTTCTCACCAATGGTGTCCGGATCCGAGGCCCAGTCTTCCAGCTCGCGCTCGATGCCTTCCTTGGTTGCATCGTCATTGAGGATCAAACGAACACGGTTCTCGTCGAATTTCAGATGCTCCACGAGCAGCTTCGCAATGCCCGTTGCGTCGGCCCCAGCATGAGAGAGATCGGGGAAGGCGGGGTCTTGGTACTCGTCGATCCCGATGATGAGGGCGTGGCGTTCGGTGTAGCCGAGGTTCGTCGAGGAGGCTGGTTCGCTTTTGACCGGAGCGAGACCGCGCTCAACAGGTTTTTCTTCCTGCGCGACAACATAGGACACGAAGGTGACACAGATCGTTGTGAGGAGGATCACCCCAGCGGAGATTCTTCTAGAGCCCTTTTGTGTCATGGAGCCATCATAGTTGAAGACCCTTCGGACCAATTGGGAAACTTAGCAAATCCAGTGGATTGCTTCCCTTCTGCATATCGCCATGGAGCGCTTGTCTTCGCGGTATTTGTATGTAAGAGCCGAGAGAATGTAGGTGTTTCGAAAGTGACGAGTCCCAGCTGACCGATTTGTGACCGATGTCACGCCGACTCAGACAAGTTTTCCCGCTTTCCCCGACCATCGGGCGGCCTTAGAGCTGCCGCGACAGTGGTCCCATCACCGCGTGACAAGCACACGCGTTCTTCCAGTTTGGATACTACCAGATTCACGCTAGCGCAGGTCCGTCTGGCTCCTCTCGGAACCGGCCGATCCAGTATCCTGGATTGTGCCGAATCTCATCCATGAAGCGTCTGGCGATAGGGGAGGGCTTTCGCAGTCCTTGTTCCCAGGACTGCAGCGTTCGCTCATCGACGCCCAGGAAGCGCGCGAAGACTGCTTGGCTCATTCTCAGCATCTCACGCGTCTCGCGGACTGTCTCAGCATCGTACTGGTTCGGCTCAGGAAAAAAAGCCACCGTCCGAACGGTAAACCGCTCCTCGATCGGAATGGCTTCCTCGAGAGTCTCTCGGAGTTCGGTGAGGCCCTCGATGATCTTAGCACCAGCAGATTTTTGCTTCTTTGCTTTTTCACTCATCTGATTTTTCGACTCTCTAGAAGCTGCTCAATTTCTCGCAGGAGCCTTCGGATCTGAGTCGTCTCAGCACGAGTCAGATTCGCTTTTTCAGTCTTTCCGAACACCGTCACCAGAAAAATGATGCCGTACTTCGGAAAGTAGGCGTAGCACACGCGCTGGGCACCACTTTTGCCGCGGCCGTCTGGTGAGAAGCGGATCTTCCGCAGCCCTCCCGTTCAGGGGCCTCAGGTGCGGCCATGATGGTAATCTCAAGGGCTGCCAGCTCGACCTCGGTAAAGCCCAGTTGTCTCCAGTTCCGCTCGAATGTTCGAAGTAGTACGAAGCGAAGAAGCCGTTGCGCCTCTTCGTCGGACTCCGGAACAATCCGCCTTTTGCTAACCAACGACACGCTCCCCAGCCGCGATGTTTTTGTCATAATATCCTACTGAGTAGGATGATGTCAAGGTGTTCGTCGTTTCGGGCTGGCGAGATTCCGACTCTGGCTTCGATCCGGTGACAGCGTGGTTGGCCTCCACTTAATGTTTGCGTACGTGAACGGGGTACAATCTGGGCAATCAGGACTCGAACGGGAGAGCACGGCGGGGACGGAATCAGCCGAGCTGTCCGCCGGTACATTCTGAAGTTTTCCCGACGAGAACTCGTCACTTTGGCGATGCTGGTCCCTGTGAGGATCCGCTGGGGCACGACGTGTGGACCCCGTCCGCAGGCGCTCGTGGGAAGTCTCATCGAGTTCGGTCTCGGGTCGGGCATTCCCTCCTTTCAGGCGGCGGCCGGGTCTGAGGCTGGTTCCTCTTCCTCGTCGCAGATCTCGCAGGCCAGGGCTCGATTCGTTTCAAGTCGCTCAAGCCTCGCGGCTTTCTTCGCTGTGTCGAGATCGTCTGGGACACTGTCGCCAGTGCCGTAGTACATTTCATGGGGAGTCTGGCCCCGAAACGCGGAGTGCGGGAGCCGCTGGTTGTGTTCGGTAACGTAGAACGCGACGAGCCGTCGGATGGTTGCGACGCTATCGAGATTGTTGAGAAATAACCATTGATACTTCAAAATTCGCCACCACGCCTCGATCATGGAATTTGAAAACTTCAATTCGGTGATGGCGAGAACTCGATGAAGGACACCGCGCTCGATGAGTTCGTCGACCTCAGAGTTGACGTTCTCTACGCCGCCGTCGGCGATGACGGACGGAGGTTTGTCCGACGTTGTCGCTCCTTTTGCAGCTTCGAGAAGGATGGCGACGGAGTTCGCAGGTGAGAATGTTTCGACGACGCGCCACGAAAGGATTCGTCTCGAGAAGTTGTCGATGACGGCATGGAGGTAAGCCTTCGTCCCGTCGAGCAGTCGAATCACGGTAGTATCGATGTGACACGCCTCATCGGGACGTGTCGTTCGGAGTCCGACCTTCGGTTTTGCCGGATGGACACGAAGTCGCGGTCTTCGCCAGCCGAACTCGCGAACGAGTCGATACCACGTAGTTGGCGAGGCGAAGACCTTCCCGAGTCGCTGGGCAAGTATGGCAAGCGTTCCGGTTGGAACATGGCGATACTCGGGTGAAGTGACCATCTCTTTGATGGTCCGGATCTCGGACAGGGTGAGTCGCTGAGCGATGTCCGGGGGCAGGAAGAATGATCGTCGAGCGTGCAGCCTTGTTGGAGTCGGCGCCAAGCATGATAGCGACCAGAGGACAGTCCGAGGATTTGGAGCACATTCCGGAGAGAAACGACTTTCCGGGCTTGATCGATTGACCGGAGGACCTTGCGTTTCTGACGCTCTTCAGGGAGCCGATGGTTGACGAGGTTGAAGCCGGAGATGCGGAGAAGGACGAGCAAGAGGCGAAGCAGCGCCCGGAGCTTCCGGACGCGAGCCCGGAGCCGCAGGAGTTCAGCCTGCAGTTCGGTGCGATCGAGATCGAGGACGTCGAGACTTACGACCTCGTGCTGGTCAGTTCGGAGCCATCCAATGACAGTGGACCGGGGAACGCCGAGGTTTGTGGCGATGCGAGCGTCTCCGGTTCTGCGAACGAGCTGCCGGAGGCGATGGTCGTAGGATCGTGTCTTTCTCATCCCTCCATTCTGGGCCGAGCCGCTGGGTCGTCAATGGCCCGGGGCTGTAGGCGGCGATTTGGGGCAGAACAGTCGAGAAGTCGGCCGTTTTTCTCCAGAATAAGGTGGCTGACAGCTCGGCGATTTGGCTTCGTTCCTTGTTCGTGAAGGGCAGTCTCCCGGTTCCGGCGATGCGCTGGTAGGCTTCGAGTTGCTTGCAGAGAAATTCGATCCGTTTGGTCTGCTGTTCGTTGATCCAGCCAGCAACGGCGGCGATGAGGAAGTGCAATGGCGTCATGATTTCGTTCATGGGCCTATTGTAACCGGCGAAAACGGATGAAGCGGGCGTGTCGGAAGTGTCTGTGGGCAAGTGAGTTCCGGGCGTATGGGTTTTTGTACACCATGCCCATCGCCGCGTGACAAGTAGACACGTTTCTCTCGTGACACATCGGGCTGTAGAGGCCAAGAGGCCGTTGCGAATGCGTTTTTCCGGTGGAAGCCGCTGGACCAATAACACCGACTGCGCTTTAGGAAGGGCGTAGCACTTGCGAACCTACCCGGTCCATCACGCGAAAATGCTCGTCGTAGGTGAGGATCGTCGAGCCTGACCGCAAGGCGAGGGCGGCGACCCAAACGTCGTTGGTGGGAACGGGAGTGCCGGCTTGACGAAGGTCGACCCATAGCTCGGCGTAGTGTGAAGCTGCTTCGTCATCGACCTCGACTACGGATACTACCGGGTGGGACAGAAAGGAGTGGAGGTGCTTCTCGTTTTCCCGGATGCGCTTTCCGAGACGGAAACCGACCCGCAACTCTCCGAGGACAATGGTGGGAACGAAGACCTCGCGAGCGGTGTCGATGATCTCAACCGCGGCCGGATGGCCGCGACGGAAATGGCTGTAGGCGGAAGTGTCCAAGCAAATCCGGCTCACTTCCACAGATCCTCATCAACTCTCTCGAAGTCTTGGCAAGCTTTCTCGAATGCGGTGTGGTCGGCCTTGCTCCACCCACCTGCAAGTTTGTTCAAACCATTGCTGAAGGTCTGGTCTTCCGATAGGCCAAGGGCGCGTCGAAGGAGGTCGAGAATCGTTTGGTTCAGAGAGCTACCACTTCTCCTGCGCTTGCGATCCAGCGCCTTTGCAAGTTCCGGGTCGACGTTCCGGACGGTGAGATTCTTCATGATGATTGAATTCTACTCTATGCATTCATTGATGTCAAGGTATGACTTCATCTGGTGAGCATGTCTTCCCGAGATATTGGCGCAACCAGAAGACCGGAAAGACGGGCTACTCTCCTGTCTGCAGCAATGAATGGTTGCGAGGCATTTGCGAGAAGCCACAGGTGAAGTGCGGGGACTGTCCAAACCAGGCATTTGTTCCGG
>JAJDCM010000288.1 GCA_029260825.1 Planctomycetota bacterium
AACCGAGGATGTTGACCATAGCCGTCCCGCTCGATATAGGCTGCGGCACGCAAGAGCGCAAGATCCCGATGACCATCCTCAAGAAGACTGATTACCTGGCCAAGCGCTGTCGTCGGGTCACGACTCTCCGCGTCCACAACCGCCTCATCGATCTCTTTTGGAAATAAGAGGGCTTGAACCCAAGGAGGCACACTCACGCTCCGGTACTGCTTCAAAAGACCATCCAGTTCACCATCTTCCCAGACGCCTGAAACAGATCGAAATGCATCTCCAATCGAACCGATCCATAACCCGGCAAGAATGAGTATGCAAGCAATCAGGATCAAACCAAGTCCCCGACCGACCAGACGAAGAACCACTGCCGGGTGCCGCCGAACCCACCGACGGATCCTTTCCAGGCCGACCAGCCGCCTCGCTGAAATCGGATCCCCCGCAAGCCAGGCCGCGAGATCGCCAGCCAAATCAGATGCACTTTCATACCGATGATCACGCCTCGTCTCGGTAGCCCGATCAATGATTGCCTCGAGATCACGATCAAAACCCGGCACGATCCCGGCCAACGGCACCACGCCATCCGGTTCCTCAGCCCGACGGGTTTCCGGCAATCGACCGCTGAGAAGATCGTGCAACGACAAGCCCAGAGAAAAGACGTCGGATCGGGCATCGGCCGCCTCCCCGCTCAGAACTTCCGGCGCCGCATAAGTTGGAGTGGCCCAAACCGTGGTAAGGACCTGATCAGCCGGCCGGACGAGCCCAAAATCTACAAGCACCGCCGGTCGCGCAAGGGGCTCTTCTTCCCCTCGTTCCAGAAGGACATTTGCTGGCTTGACGTCACCATGAATAAGACCGCGTTCATGCAGAGTCGCGAGAGCCTCCGCGACTTCCCGGCCCCGTGAAACGATGGCTTTTACCCGGGATTCCTGAGACACGTCGCCCGGATGAGTTGCGATGAGAACGTCAGCCAGTGTAGGCCCCTCTACCAACCGCATCGCATAATAGACAAGACCCCGCGGAACGTCCTCCCCCACCCCAAAGACCTCGACAAGATTCGGATGGTGGATCATTGCCGCCACCCGTGCCTCTTGAAAGAATCGCTCCTTTCCCGACCAATCGATTCGCTCAGGCAGCAGAACCTTGAGCGCTACCGGCCGGCGACCAAGACTCTCCTGCTCGGCGCGGTAAACCTCACCCGATCCACCACGCGCAAGAAAAGAATCGATCACATAATCTCCAACCTTGTCGCCAGGTCGAAGAAGGAATGGTCTCTCCCGTTCATCCTCGTCGGTCAGATCTTTCCCCGCGGCAGAAGACAACCTGACCACGGGATTCTCGAGAAACCCCTCTGACGATCGGGCTTCATGCTCTCTCAGAAGAGCTGCAACCTCTATTTCCATGTCCGGATTGTTTCGGCGCAAATCCTCAAGAGCTCTCTCGACATCCGATGGCGACATCGAAAGAAGTTCGCAAAAGAAGTTACGAACCTCGGAGAGGGAGTAAGATCTTCCATTCGAATCACGTCCCATCAAATCCCCACCGCTTTCTTGAGCAAGAAAAGTTCCCGGCCCTCGACCCATGTACCATCTTTTTGCTACGATTTGACTCATGCACAATGACTCACATTCAGGTGCAATACAAGGTTGCACATCGGCCCGCACAAACGTGACTCAGGCACTGAATCACGTGAGAGCAGGAGACTCCGCCGCACTCTCCCGGCTCTGGACGCTTCTATATGACGACCTGAGAGCAGTCGCACACCGGGCCCTGAAGAACGAGCCCAACAGCCCTGTACTCCATACAACCGTCGTTGTCCACGAGGCCTTCCTGCGCCTGGTCGACACAACCGGCCTCGAATGGAAGGATCAAGTTCATTTCTTCAGAACGGCTGCCAGAGTCATGAGGCACTTGATTGTCGACTGGGCACGCAGTGAAAAATGCATCAAACGAGGCGGCGATCGAACCCAGATCCCTCTCCTGGTCGAAGCCATGGGCTCCGACGAAAACAAAGGTCTGGAAAATAAAGGCCTGGAAAATAAATGCCTGGATGTCATCGATCTCCACCATGCACTGGACGAACTGAAAACCGAAGACTCACGCTCCGCCGACGTTGTCGAGCTAAGGTTCTTTGCGGGCCTCACCGTGGATGAAACCGCAAAATGCCTGGACGTCTCTCGAAGAACGGTCGAGGGTGACTGGGAGTTTGCCCGAGCCTGGCTCGGACGAAAACTCCGAACTTGATGCCCCAAGACTAACGGAGTGCTCCACTCGCCCCCCTTCAAATTGGCGGGCCAATCAGGAACCCATGACAAAAGAGAAAAGCGCAAAAGGAGGCCGGGATCCGCAGAACTTTCGAAAGTTCTCGGTCCCGAATTCATGAGTACCCGGATGAGGCTGAGCTCCCCCCTTCCAGCGATTCCCTTGCCAGCAAGCCGCCCCGATCAAGCTAATCCCGGGCAGGCGGATGGGTTTGCCACAACACCTGCCGGATCTTCCACGCTCCTTCGACCTTGGCAAGGAGCAAGTAGTCGATCCCCCACTTTGCGGTGAGCTTGGCACAGGCCGTCTTATCGAGGAGGTCAAGAATCTGGACATCTTTCACCGTCTTCTCATTTGCCTTGGTACCGTCCTCGTTCCACTCCTTGGAAAGCTCGATGGCCTGCGGGAAAGTCATTCCAACCCCGTGGTATTTCCCCTCTCGCATGTAGTATCCAAACTTACTGAGCTCAGGATGGACGCTCCGCTCCAGATATTCGGGTTTGCCCTCATAAAAGGCCTCACAATAGTCAAGAACCGCCCGGTGGACCGCAGACCTATCTCCGTCAGGTCCAGCAATAGCTGCAACCGCCACGATCATGAGTCCGAGCCCGGCGAGTCCAATCGTAAGTTTCTTCATCGTTCATCTCCCTCTGGTCTCTTCTCTACCCCAGCGAGCCCACGAAAACCCTTCCTCCCGAGTTCACAAGCTCGTCCGCCTGAAAGGGCGTATCCACTCTGGAGCCAAGCCCCTCAACCAAGAATTTGGTATCGATGAACTGGATTCCGGGTGGCGCAGACTCGACTGTCTCGGCTCTCGGCCCCGAGATGATCGGGCTTGCCACAACGCCGATCCTTACGAGGTGCGGTATACCGCGCTCCCGCGCCTCCGGTGACGTCTCGATGAGAGCCAGAGCGTCAATCCTCATCGGGACACCCTCGTTCAAAAAGGTGAGATCGAGCCAACCGCCATAGACATCGACAATCGCCTGGCAATCCCCTCGGACATCCCCAAGGGCGATGCGAATCCCTTCCCGAGCGACCTCGACCAGAGGCCAGTTAACCTCGGGATCGCTGATTCCCAACCGAGCGTGAGTCACCTCGGTGGTAAAGACAGCTACCCTCAACGCGCGATCGACTCCCAGGATGGCAACGCCCTGCCTCCCCTCGTCCAGCGGATGAAAGCGCGCCTCGAACCTCGTACCCTTTCCGAGAGGAAAGCCCTCCGACCTCACTTCGCGCCGGGTCAGAGGGAGGCCAAGGACATGCTCGATTTTCTCCACGATCAGAATCGGCTCGCGCTCGGGAAGGTGCCGATAGGGTATCGGCTCCTGAGACTGTCGCCTTTCATTATGGGCAATACCGTCGAGCTGGGATTCAATCTGCTGGATTCGGAGCTGAGTAACGATTCCATCCGGACTGAACTCGATCAGGGCTACCGGCTTCACTCTGTAGCGATTGGCTTCCACCGGCACTCTCGTATAGACAAAGCCCATGTCGCTCGCGTGCGAGCGAACCTCACTGTGCCGGAAGCGATGGAACTGCCTCCATTCACCGTCGCTCCCCTGAAAATACCAGTCGACGGTGTCCGCGCTCTCGTCAAGACGCAGAATTTCGGATGGCCATTCGTCCGGCACTCCCTGGCGCATGGTCAGGATGGCCGCTCCTCGGTTTCCGATCCTCCCAGCAACTTGCTCTCGCGTCTGACCCACCAGCGAGTCCGTCTCGATCCCAAGCCGCTCCGCGTCGGTTCGTCCTTGCTTGTCCACAGCTGGTCCTCCTTTCATGAAAAGGACATGGGTGCACCTTAGTCGACTCCTCGATGTTGCGTTCGGCTGCGCGATGGGCGGATGATATCCCGATCTTACTCGATACGAGATCAAGACGCCAGAGGAGCTGGGAGAACGCGATTCCTCACCCGAGGATGGAGGATCCGTTGAGAATCCCCATCTCAGAACGTATCCTCTCTCCAAACTGGCAGCGAAGATCTTGAGGCCCCCTGACCAAGCCAATCCGAGGAACACCATGAGCTCGACCCAGACCCTTGCCCCCAAACAGATTACTTCCGATCGCATCCGTCGATCTCGTCTCCTCCCGATCCCGGCCACCTGCCTTCTGGCTCTCGTCTCCTGGGCGTGCGCCGCCCCCATTACCAAGGACACCGACATGTCGAAGCCTCTCTCGTCCGAAGCCGCCAAATCCCTCACCCCACCCACCGTGGCAAAGCGACCCTACCAGGTCCCCTCACCCAACGGCTCCCGACTTGATGAGTACTACTGGCTACGCGACGATACCCGCAAAAACCCGGAGATGCTGGCCTATCTGGAGGCCGAGAACGCTTACCGGGATGCAATGCTCGCTCCCGTCCGTGACTTGCAAGAACGTCTCTTCGAGGAAATCGTCGGGCGGATGAAGCAGGACGACTCCACCGTCCCGTTCCGCGATCGCGGTCACTACTACTACATCCGCTTCGAAGAGGGCCGGGAGTATCCGATCTACTGCCGAAAAAAAAGTTCCCTTGCAGCGGAGGAGGCCATCCTGCTCGATGTCAACGAGATGGCCAAGACCCATGACTACTATCGGGTCTCCGGCAATCGGGTCAGCCCCGACGGAAACCTGCTCGCCTTCGGGGAAGATACCGTCGGACGTCGGCAGTACACCATTCGAATCAAAGATCTGCGCACCGGAGAAATTCTTCCCGACGCCCTCCCCGGAACCTCTTCGTCTCTTGCGTGGGCCGACGACAACAAATCCCTCTTCTATGTCGAAAACGATCCCGTGACGCTTCTCTCCGAACGGGTCAAGAAACACATCGTAGGTCAGGATCCGTCCCTCGACACCCTCGTCTACGAGGAAACCGACCCCAGCTTTTACATGGGCGTCGGCAAGACCGGCGACGACGCCTTCATCGTCATCCGGCTCAGCAGCACCGTTTCGGACGAGCTCCACTTTCTCCCCGCAGGATCACCCGAGGGCGCATTCACCCCCCTCGCCCCCCGGGAGCGTAACCTCGAGTACAGCGCCAACCACATCGATGGGCGCTGGATCATTCGCACCAACCTGGAGGCGAAGAACTTCCGCCTCATGGAAGTCCCGGATGACCAGGTTGGCAGCAAAGAAGCCTGGCAGGAGCTGATTCCCCATTCCGACAAGGTCTATATCGGAGGCTTTGCCCTCTTTAACGACAACCTCGTCATCTCCGAGAGAAGTGATGGGCTGCAACGCATTCGAATCAAACCCTGGAACGGGGACAAGGAATCCTTCGTTCGCTCGGACGAGCCGGCCTACGCCGCCAACCTGAGCGTGAATGCGGAGCAAAATACCGATTGGCTTCGTTACCAGTACACATCACTCACTACTCCCGGCACGATCTACGACATCAACATGCGCACCGGGGAACGAAAGCTCCTCAAGCAAGACGAAGTGCTGGGAGGCTTCGACTCCAGCGACTACATTACCGAACGACTCTGGGCCACCGCCCACGACGGAGTCAAGGTCCCGGTCTCCGTGGTCTACCGGAAGGGCTTCAAGAAGAACGGCACAGCACCCCTCTATCAGTACGCCTACGGCTCCTACGGATCCTCCTCCGACCCACGGTTCCGCTCCAGCATCATCTCCCTTCTCGACCGGGGATTCGTTTTCGCCATTGCCCACATCCGAGGCGGCCAGGAGATGGGGCGTGGCTGGTATGACGACGGCAAACTCCTCAAGAAGAAGAACACCTTTACCGACTTCATCGACGTCACCCGTTTCCTCGTCGCTGAAGAATACGCGGCCAAAGACAAGGTGGTAGCCATGGGAGGAAGCGCCGGGGGCCTGCTGGTGGGCGCGGTTGCCAACATGGCCCCTGAACTCTACCGGGCCATCGTGGCCCACGTTCCCTTCGTGGACGTGGTCACCACCATGCTCGACGAGTCCATCCCGCTCACCACGAACGAGTTCGATGAGTGGGGAAATCCCAAAGAGAAGAAATACTACGACTATATGCTTTCCTACTCACCCTACGACAACCTGGAAGCAAAAGAATACCCCGCAATGCTCGTAACAACCGGACTGTGGGACAGCCAGGTCCAGTACTTCGAGCCCGCCAAGTGGGTGGCGCGTCTTCGGGAGATCAAGACCGACGACAATGCTCTCGTCTTCCACATCAACATGGAAGCCGGACACGGCGGAAAATCCGGAAGATTTCGGCGGCAGAACGACGTGGCCAGGGAGTACGCTTTCCTACTTCAGCAGCTCGGCATGACGGAGAGGAACGAGTCCCCCACCAATTAACGGTTGGGGCTCAGCCCGCCGAAGCCCGACCCCGTCCCCCGAAGCTCGACCCGTCCGCCGAAGCTCGAAGAGCGAAGGCGGAAGAGCGAAGGCGGGCTATTCAACCACAACCCGAACCGAGTTCGTCACGCTGAACCCGAACGGATTCGCCGCCCCATCATCCTCAACAACACCCTGAATCATGAACCCGATTGCCTGACCAAAGCCTGCATGCTGCAAGGTCCAGGGAACCATCCCGGGCCCCATGATCTCGGGGATGCTTCCGCAAATCGCCACCGGGAGCTGGGAACTTCGCATACATCGAAACGGTTGGGGCGACAGGTTTCCATGAAGAGGAGTGGGATTTACCGGGCATCCGATGACAGACCCACCCGCTGCGAGCTCGACCCGGCTCGAGGAAACTCCACGCCAAACCCACAAAGCAAAGAGCCCCGGGTCAGGACCAGATCCTGAAGCCGCAAATGAAACATCAATCATCGAACCGATCGGAATCGAGGCCGTCCCGGTGGCACCGTTCACCCGAAGCACCTCGAGCTCAAGCCCGACGCAGGCTTCCTCCGGAACAAAACTGTCCACAGCATTGGTGGGACCAAACCCCTGCTCAATCCCGCCACCCGGCAGCAAGATCCGATCATCGAGAGCCACCGCACCAAGACCATGCCTCGGGATGGGCATCTCCTCCGCGCAACTCCAGGAATTACTCGAAATATCGTAAACCTCATTCACGCTGAAGAGCGGAACCTCGCCTCCCGCCACATAGATCTTGTTCCCCATGGCAGCCGCCGCCATGGCACTCCTCCCGGTCGGCATGGGAGTAAGAGTTGCCCAATCATCCAAAAAGGGATCGTATCGCTCATTGACGTCAACAAGAGGAGGTCGCCCTCCCATCACGTAGATAAAGTCTCCAACCGTCACCGCAATCAGGTGGTTTCGCGCCGTCGGCATGTCCTGGCCTAACGTCCACTGATCGCTTCCCGGATCGTAGATGAAAGTACTCGCCACAGTATCCTGGCCCAATCGACCTCCGAACAAGTAGATCCGACCATCGTATTCAGCAGCCCAACAAGCGCCACGCGATGCGGGAAGCGGGGCCGCCCCGGACCACTGGTCCCCGACAGGATCATAGACCCAGGTCTCGCTTCGAGCGTCACCGTCAGAATCGAAACCACCCATCACGTACAGCAATCCACCGACCGCAGCAACAGCCATGTGATGAAGGGGCACTGGTATGGGGGCCACCAGCTCCCATTGATCAAGAGAAATGCTGTAGGCCTCCACGGTGTTCGTGACCACTTCGGGCTTGGCATTGGTCAGGCCCCCAGCAACATACACATGGTCGCCGATGCGAGCAGCCCCCATTTCCTGGCGGGGAATCTTCATGGAAGATCGCCCGGCCCAAGCGCCACCCTCGTCCGCGCTAATACCAGAAGCAAGCAAAATCAGAGTACTCACGAGACAAAGACCAGTAACGAGTGTTTTCATGGTAGCTGCCCTTCTCTTGGATCCCCTACAACGGAGGGAGATCAGAACCTGCTTTCCGAGCGCAAGGAGCGGCTCACCGGAGACCAGGGAGCTCCATGTTAGCAACAGTTCCCCTCAAACGAGAAGGCATTCGCTGCGCAAGACCAGGGTCCGGCGATGTAGCTCCTCCCGGTCATGCATCTATTCGAATACGCCATGAACCTTCCCTCGCGCTTCACCTTTTATCGGCAGAGCTGCCAGCCTCTCCCCTTTCAGGCGAAGGGAGTCATCGGCCACGGCTCGGACGTCAAAGGGTCAGCAGCGAGCGCTCCGACCATTATTCAATATTACTGCTTATTTTCCGATTATGCCAAGCGATCATCCTTGCTTGATGTTCGTATTATGTTAGTATTATATCATCATCTAAACAACGAAACATTCTTGCACATCGCACCTGAGGGCTTTGAAAAGAGCATTAAAGAGAAGTAGGAGAAGTATCCGTGGCAAAGCACATTCCGATCACGCCTGGTCTTCATGAATACGCCCGAGAAGAACTCGTCTCCGGCCTTCCCGTTGACGATGTCGTCGAACGAATCCACGGAGCTCTTCGATCCAATGACACCGGGAATCGATTCTTGGCCTTCTTTCTTAACGATATGGAAGAGCGAGAACTCTTTCATCAACTCGGTTACTCCTGCACCGCTCACTATGCCAGGACAACTCTCAACATCAGCAAGTCCAAAATCTATGAGCTTCTTCAGGCCGGCCGATCCCTGAGAAAATTCACGGGAATCGACCATCGGTTCTGGAAGGGTGAGCTTTCCTGGTCTCAGGTAAGGCTTATAGTCCGCGTTGCGGAATCCGCCACCGAAAAAGCGTGGATCAAAAAAGCCATGGAGTGCAACTTGAAAGATCTTGCCCTGGCTGTCAAACACGCCAGGCCAGGAGAAGCT
>JAJDCM010000289.1 GCA_029260825.1 Planctomycetota bacterium
ATGAGCAAGATGACGCTCCTGGAGGGTCCGATGCTACCGCAGCGACGACGCATTCTACTTCCCGAAGTAGGTCTGGAAGCTCACTTGAACCTCCCAGTTGTTTTTCGAATTGAGGTAGGAGAGCACCTTGAACTCCTGCACGCGGATGATGTAGCGCAACTGATAGATCCGATTGAGCAGGAGCTTGAAGTTCTTGTAGTTGCCTTCCAGGATCTCGATGAGATCAGGGGCTGCTTCTTTTTGAACGAACGCGATAGCGCAACCCCCAAATCCAGCGCCTGTCATCCGAGCTCCCCAGACTCCATCCTGGTCAAGCGCGGTGTTTACCAGGTAGTCAAGCTCCGGACAGCTCACCTCGTAGTCTCCTCGCAGGCTTTCGTGAGAAGCATGCAGAAGACGCCCGAGATCCTCAAGCTGGCCGCTTGCAAGATCTTGTGCTGCTTGTTCTACCCGGTTGTTCTCGGTGATGACGTGACGGGCGCGTTTGGCTACTACAGGGCTCATGCATTGTCTCTGCTCGAAAAGGAGCTCAAGGGAGGCGTCTCGGAGGCTTTTCAGTTCAGGCGCTTCTCGCTGCAGGATCCGAACCGCCTCCTCGCATTCTCTCCGGCGTTGATTGTACTTGGATTGGCTGAGCTTTCGTTCAATGCAAGTGTCCATGATGACGACCGCGATGTCCTCGGTTGGAAAAGGGATAAAAGAGAACTCAAGGCTTGCGCAATCCAAAAGGATCGCATGGTGAGCCCGAGCATGGGCCGAAACGAATGGATCCATGATACCGCACTGAACATCGATGAACTCGTGCTCAACGGTCTTTGCGATCTGTGCCTGGGCAAGGGGTTCGATTTTTTGATCGATAAGATGAGAGAGCGCCAATGTTGCTGAGACCAACAAGGCGGCTGAGCTGGAGAGGCCTCCTCCTCGCGGTACGTCTCCCCGAACCATCAACTTGAAGCCTCGAGTGGATCCGTTCCCGGACTCTAGCCATCTTGCCACATTCAAGGTAGCGGCTACTCCACGAACATATTCTGCGAATCCGGACGGATTCGGCTGATGAAGATCTGTGATCAGGGCCGTTGTTTGCAGGTCTGCCGCATAGATGGTAATGCCTTCATCCGGTGAAGGTGCGGCGGTGACCTCCACGTAGCGATCGACACCTCCTGGGAGAACCCATCCATGATTATAATCAGTATGTTCGCCTATGATGTTGATCCGTCCTGGAGCGCGAGCCGTGACTGCAGGAGGGATGTCGAAGGTTTTTCGAAAGATCGTTTCTGTTCTTTGCATGGATTCTCTTTGTCCGAGAAGAAACGTTCTTCTTTACTAAAAAGGAAATTTCTGCTACTTTGAATGAGAAGAAAAAAGGACACGCGGCAAGAGCCTTGTTTGCAGAGCACTTGCTTTGCCGTCAATTCTATGCTGATCACCATCAGGCATTGCATTGTTTTTTTGGCTCGGCCGTCGCACCGTGAGTCCCTCACGGCGATTGATCGTGAAAAACCAAGAGACCCTTTTTGTTCGTCAGACTGGTTTGAAGTCGTTCAGTAAGAAGCTGTACCCCAACTCGGCAAGTGTGAGTATCAAGTCAGGTCGAACGGAAGCGACGCTCGTCCGGCCTGACTCTTATCCCTCCATTTTCTTTCTCTCCATCTTCTGTCTCTTCTTGTGGGGGAATCATCCCTCTCTTCTTGTGTTTTCCCGTTCTTATCAGGCTTCACCATCTGCCCCGGCAAGTTCCTTCGATAGGTGTTGCAACTGGCAGTCGGCAAAGCGGGGGGCCAGGACCCCGTGCTGAATCAAGAGGCGCCGGTAAAGATCGATCCCTGCGAACTCTTGAGGGCCTAGATCGTAGCGGATGTTCTCCGTCAAATATCGATCAAGTACGCTCTTTTGAATGTTGAGGTTCTTTGACGCCCGGTCTGCGAGCAGGGATCTCGATTGAAGTCCCCGGGTCTTTGAAGCATGAAGGACTTCGAAGAGTTGATCCGTGGCGACCGTTGGACCGGCAACGAACATGGCGTACACAAAGGGTAGGCCGGTCATGTCTGTCCAGAGAGTTCCAAGGTCAAAGACTTCGGCCTCGATTTCTTTTTGATCCAGTGTCATCAGCGCCTGATCCCCGATGAGGAGGACCGCGTCGTTCTTGCGGAGCGCCTCCTTGGGCTCCGGCCTCACGGGTACATACTCCGGGATCACACCGTAGCCCTCGGCGAGCAGGACCCTCGTCAGGCCCGCTGAACTCCTGGAGCTGGTGTCCAGCCCGACGGTTTTCAGGAGATGAAGGGGTTTCTTGGCAAGGAGCACGACCGAGGCAACCGGGCCAAAGGATGAAACCGCAAGGCCTTCGACCACCGGCAGCTCTGGATGATGCAGGATGTCAAAGGTCGGGGCGAAGGCACAATCGAGCTCCCCGGCCAGAAGTCGGTCAAGAAGCTTGCTGGGGACTGCGTGCTCGAGTTTCACCTCGGGGTTGCTCTCAAGACCGAACGTCAGGGGATCGGCATTCAGGTACGGGACGGATCCAATTCGGAGGGCTCTTTGTGAAGTATTGTCGTTCATGGGGTGGGAACGTCCTTGGCACTGGTTGACAACATTTTTGGCCAACCTATCATAAGTAGAAGTTAGATGGTGTTCTTGGGTGAATACGGACCTTTTTCTCTCCTCAATCCATGATTGATTCGATTCTTGCCGCCGTAGACCCTTCGGATCACGGGATCCGTGTGATGGATTATTCCATTCAAGTGGGGTCTATCTTTGGTTCCTCGATCCAGGCCCTCTCCGTGATCGATTCGAAAAAGGTCGAGGGGCCGGGCCTACGAGACTATCTGGCGTCCGTTGGCCTCGACCCGGATATGACCTACCGAACGAAAGTTGAGACCTTCTACCAGGAAAAGCTCGGACAGCTTCTCCAGGAGTTTCAGTCCCGTTGTCAGGAAGCCGGCCTTGCGTACGAATCCTCCCTCGAGAAGGGGGTCGTGCACAAGATGATCTGCGATCGAGCTTCCAGCTTTGATCTGATCATCATGGGGAAGCTCGGAGAGCATGCCGAGTGGTCGGCGGATAGTCTGGGAGGATCTGTTTCCCACGTGGCTCGTCGCGCCAAGAAACCCCTTCTCATCACTCCAAAGCGTCATATTCCCATGGCAAACGCTCTTGTTGCGTACGACGGCAGCTCCTTTTCCCGAAGTGCTCTTGAGCTCGCTGCCGAGATCGGGGGGAGGACCAACCTTCGGGGAGCGGTCTTGATCGTGGGGGGAGAAGATAAGCACAAGAAGCTCACGGCCGAGGCGGCAAAGGTACTCGCAAACGATTCGGTAGACTTCGAAGTCATCACTCGACCGGGAGAGGGGGAGGTGGCATCCGAAATCCTGAACGCGGGGGACACCATGGACGCGGATCTGATCATCATGGGAGCCTATGGCCACGGACGGATCCACAACTTGATTCTTGGTAGTACGACCGAGGAGGTGATCAGTCGGTCGAGGATCCCTGTCCTGCTCCGCCATTAGAGGGGCGACCGAGCTGAGAGAGCTCTTTTCGAGTGCTTGACGATGAAGAGAGGCTTGACGAGGAGTGGGAGTCGTCATCGATCTTCCGGTCAAACATCGTGTCGACCCGTGCGGCGAGACCTCGATAGTCCTCGGCCCCGTGGCATTGTGGCGCATACTGGAAGATCGTTTTTCCGTGACTCGGAGCTTCCGCCAGGCGGACATTGTCTCTCACCGCCGGTTCGAGGACTTTTTCCTGGAAGTAGCTGCGGATTTCGGAAAGCACGTCATGGCTGAGACGGGTGCGGGTGTCGAACATGCACGGAATGATGCCGGTCAGCTGAAGGCGCGGGTTCACCCGCTTTCGAACCAGACGGAAAACGTCCAGCAACTTGCTCATCCCTTGCAGGGCAAAGAACTGGGTCTGGAGAGGGATAAAGACCTCTCGAACCGCGGCAAGAGCATTGATCGCGATCAGCCCGAGGGACGGTGGGCAATCGATCAGGACAAAATCATATCGCCCCAGGGGGGGACGGGCAGAGCCTGCATCGCCGCATGCCGACTCCTGTGCCCCGGACGGCCTTTTTCCAGAGCGGCCGTCCCCCCTTGACGCCACCTCGAGGCGGGTACTGCTGGAGGTATCTGTATGATTCGGCAAATAGACGGCTTCGGTCTCGGCACCTTCTCCCAAGATCGAAGAATGCTGGTTCCCGCCTTCGGGTGATTGAGATTCGGAATGCGCCCCGTCCCGAGCCTCATCGGTCATGGTTCGTGTCCGAGCTGCCAGTTCTGCGGCAAGACTCTCGAGCCCATCTTCTCCTTCGTTCTGCTTGGGTTCTTCCAGAGCATCAAGAGCATCTCGAAGGATGGATTCTCGGCCAACGGTGTTGGCAAGTTCGAGCTCGGCCCCCGAAAGATCGATATGAGATGGAACGAGATCGAGCCCGGGTGTGCTGGTCGGGAGAATCACGTCCTCAAGGTTTTTTCGACCGATGAGGACATCGTAGATCGTCTCTTCCAGGTTGAAGATATCTACGTTGAGATGAAGGCTCAGATTTGCCTGCGGGTCGATGTCGATGAGCAACACGGAGCGACCTAGGTCGGCTAGAGCTGCCCCAAGATTGCAGGTCGTGGTGGTTTTTCCCACCCCGCCTTTCTGGTTGATGATGGCGATACGCCTCACCACCGCCTCCCTCCCAGTCCGTCATTGCGGACCCATGCCCTGGTCGTTGGATTCTATCGTGAGTCCATAGAGTATAGGGCCACTCACCCTTAAGTCAATAAATCCTGATCGACCTGAATGGCTCAGGGGGTTTGGGAGGCTTCGACTCGATGAGCCTCGTATTTCAGGTTGGTGACCCGAAGCTCGATTGCTTCCAGAACCTCCAGTGTGACCATGGGCAACGAAGGGCCCGGGATATGAGCGGGATGGGTGAGGGTTTTTGCCAGTTCCGATGCGTCGCTCCCCGCATTTGATTCTCGTGTCGCATCGATGTGGACTCTTGCACCTCCTTCTACTTCAAGGACTTGGAGGCGAACGACATCGAGAAATTCCTCCCTCAGGAAGGGGGAATTTCTGGCGGCAAGAACGGTTCGCTTTTCCGGTGAGCTGTCGAGGACCCGGTAGGCTTCCGCGCCGTTCATGACCTCGACGCAGGTGCCATAGACTTCATCGGCATCGGTTTGAACCCACAGGTCCTCCACATCCGGCTCCAAGATGATTGCGCAGCCAGAAAGATAGAACCCAACCAGTACGCAAAAGAACATCGGGGGGAGGATTTTCCTCATGACGCAACTTCCTTCCTCGAGCTGAGGAGTGGGATGATACCCAGGCCGAGAGTGATGCCGGCCAGGGCTCCAAGAGCCAGGCGGAGTTCTAACCAGAACGCCTCTGACACTGTATCACCACCGGCCTGATTGCCGGGAGAGTCGGATTTCCAGGACGGGGCTGGATTGATAGCCCCCCGAACATCGTTGATCTCTCGAACGATCCTTTCGACTTCACCATCAAAGTAAACCCGGGCAAGAATCTTCTGCTTGAGATTGTCTTCGGCCGAGACGGTTTCCTTTGCCAGATCTTCGAGTTGAACTTGTCCGTGGGCAAGCCGTGCTGAAAGGCCAGACTCTTCAGCGGTGACCAGATGAAATGTGGTCGTCAGGCTTTGAAGAAGACGGTTGATGGGGGGGAAGTCGGGAGATCTACGATCTCGAATTCGTGGTCCGCCCTCTCGATCTTCGGGCTTGTTCGTTCCGGGAAGGTCTGCCAGGGTTCCACGCTCTTCGATGACCCGGATGGCGGCTTCCAGGTGGTGGGATTTTGCCCGGAGTTCTTTTTTTTCTCGTTCGAGACGATCGCCCTCGACCAGCAGCTCACGACGCCGTGCGCGAAGATTGTCCAGTTGCTCCTGCGCGCTCTGAACCTCAACAACAACCGGTTGACATCGAAGTTCATCCAGCTGTCCCTGGAGGGCCTTCAGACTTGCTTGGAGTTTGCTTTTTCGCTTCTCGTCTTCGATCTGCGCGCTGGCAAACGACCCGGATGAGGCAGGCGGAAAAAGACGATAGGAGAGCCAACCGGAGGTGGCGCCAAGCAGACTCAGGACAGCGAGGATCCCCACCGGAATTCTTTGAGGGCTTGGATTGACTCTGGACACCAGACGACTACCCATGTCAACGCTTCCGGGTTTTGATGAAGTGATCCAGCGCCACCAGGATTTTGTCCATTTCCTGGAAACTCTCCACGTCTGCTCCACTCGATGTCCATGGAGCTTCGCTCGAGGGTCGAGTCAAAGATCGGGTCGATGCCTCAACGATGATGTTCTGGCGCAAGAATGCTCGGGTTTGGATCGAACGAGGATCTTCCTCCGGGAGGGACCGGGAGATCTCGTAACTTGGCCAGATCCCGTAGGCGATCTCGCCGTAATTAAGGTCTTCGAAGTAGAAGAGTCCAAGATCGTGGCTTTGAAAGTTTTTGCGGCGTTCCTCGAGGGTCGAGCCCGGTGGCAGTTCATTCCCTCGACGCAACCAGGCTAGCAACTGGGCTGTCGCTCGGTTGGGGCAGATCCAGAATCGAATCACGAGAGGATCTTTGCGGTAGGAATCGGTGACGAGATAGCCGTTGAATTTGAACGTGACCACCAGGATTCTCATCGCCTTTGTCACCATCGACGCTGGCTTGGTTGCCTGGATCTTTAGTCCCTCATAGCGCCCGCAGTCTTTTACTTGCTGGTGGACTGCTTTCTTGAGGTTTCCGATGACCTTCGGATCGACCCGGTTCTCGTTGACGCGATAGAGGACGGTTTTTCCCTTGGCCCAGGGAAACCCTCCCGAGATCTTCTGCTGGATGGTGGGGTTTCTCTCCGCAACAACGCGCAGAATGGGGAGCTGATCCTCGTCGAGAGTCTTCACCAGGGTCGGAAAGTCGTCTGGGGGAGTCTGGAAGAAACCGACTGCAGAAAGAATGATCATCGAGAAGAAGGAGGTGAAGTTCACGATTTCGTCTCCCAATCGAAGGAGAGGTTGAGCTCCTTCATCCGGGCCAGTGTGCGGGGAATTCGAAGAGTTGACGCTTCTTCCTGCAAGCGTGTGGAAAAGGCTCGCAGGTCTTGCGGGCAATCAACATCGGGAGCCGGTTCGAGGAGGTGAACCTGTAAACCCAGGGCTTTCGCCTGGCTCAATGTCGCCTCGAGCACCGAATCGGTACTCATGGGAATCTCGTCGAAGAGCTGGGGGTAGGATTTCTTCAATCCAATCAGGCTGTAGCCCCCACAGCCATCGGGTGAAATGACCGCATCAAACTCGCTTAATTTCGCGAAGGCTTCGGCCTGCATGGTTGGATCCATGAGTGGAGAGTCGCTGTTGCGAATCACGATTCGATCGAAGCCGAGATTGACCGAATCCTGAACCACATTGGTGAGCCGTTTTCCAAGAGTGGCCCCGCGTTGAGGAATCAGGTCAAATCCGGAGGGGAGTCGTTTGAGGAAGTAGGGCCTGGCCGTTAGCGGGACAAACGAGATCGAGCGGAATCGATTCTGGTGGTCCGCCTGAGCCTGTTCAACGATGTCAAAGAGGAAGGCCTCGTAAAGACCCGCCGCCTGGTCGGGAGTGAGTGCAGGGGTGAGCCTGGTCTTCACGAATCCCGGGCGGGGCTCCTTGGCCATGATGATGAGGATTTCGCGCTCCACCCGATGTTTCCATCCTTCCGTTCGTGCTAACTTGACTCGGCCTCACCGGCCGGTGGCGATCCATCTTCTCCGACTGGATTCTCCGCCCCGTTTTTCTCGCTCTCGGTTTCTTCCATCCCCGGGTCTTGCATTGCTGCTTCTTCTTGCTGCTCGGGCTCATGAAAGAAGCCCTCGCGCAAGACAGGTTCAGGGGCCGTGTCATCGGACTCGGGTTGTTCGCTCCAGATGAGACCGAAGTCTGCCGCCCCGATGAGTTCCAGGGGATAATAGATGATCGGGTTGAAGACCGCCATTTCGGCTCCGGCAATGGCATTGCTCACCACGTAGTGGACAGGAGTATTGACGCTGGAGTCGTCATACGCGGTGGCGATGGGGGTTGCACATCCCGAGAGAAGGCCGAGGCCCGCAGCTGCCAGGGTGATCAGGTGTCTTCGCAACATCATGGGTCTACCTCAGATCTGTAAGAAAGGTTCAAATCGTTTATCCCATCTTAACGGGTTCGTCAAGAGGGGGGGCAACCCTCTGCCAGTTCTTTTGCCTTTGTTAGATCTTGGGGGGTATTCAGGTTGAAAAAGGACTCCAAATTCGGGTCGATCGGGCTGAGATCTGCTTCTGACAGTTCGTTGGGCTCGATCGCTTCTACGAAGCCCGTCAGGCTCATGAGCCCCAGTTTCATTCGCTCTGACAGGACATCGAGCACGGGCTTTTGGGTCGAGTAGGCGGCCAGAAGGGGCTGAAGGCGTCCCTCGATCCGGGGGACGCATGCATTCGCTGATCCCAGGCCCTTCCCGATGGCGTCCAGGAGTCGTGGGTTGAGAAAGGGAAGGTCGCAGCCGGTCACGAGAGCCGGCTCTCCCTCACAGGCAACGAGTCCGGTAAGGAGACCAATGAGGGCGCCTCGATCCGGGCGAGAATCGAGAACGACCCGGATCGACGAGGGGAGAGGGATGACGGTCGACGGTTCTTTGACCACCACCAAGATGTTTTCGCAGACGGGCTCCAAGCTTCTCAGAACCCGATCAATGAGACGACATCCGCCAAGCTCAATTTGAGCCTTGGATTGTCGCCCCAGGCGAGCCGATTGGCCGCCAGCTAAGATCACCCCTCTCATGGACTTTGCTTGACCTCTTTCTTTGACGTCGGAAGCTCGCTTCGGTTCGGTGTTGGATTGGAGGTCTATAGGGTATAATCCGTGGAACTTTCCCGTCCAGGATGATCTGCTTTCCAATGACCACACCACTTGCCCCGATTCTGATCGAACACGATTCCCAAATGGGTGTGTTTGAAGAGGCTATTCAAGGGGCTCAAATCGTCGCGGTCGACACCGAGTCCGACAGCTTTTTCTCCTACAGGGAGAGCGTCTGTCTTCTCCAGATCTCGACCGAAGAGAAGGACTTTCTTCTGGATCCCCTCTCCCTGAAAGAGCTGGGTGTGGTGAAGGAGCTTCTGGAAAACGATCGGGTCCTGAAGATCTTTCATGCGGCGGAGAACGACGTCATCTTGTTGCGCTATCACCTCTCGATGAAGGTCGTCAACATCTTTGACACCTTGATTGCTGCTCAGGTCGTTGGCAGTGAACAGTGCAGCCTGGCTGGCTTGCTCAACAAGTATTTTGGCGTTGTACTCTCCAAGAAAGAACAGCGGAGTGACTGGCGCCGTCGCCCGCTCACTCAATCTCAAATCCATTACGCAGCTCTCGATACTCACTATCTTCATGCTCTTCGAGAGGAGCTCATCGCCGGCATGGTTGAACTTGGCCGGATGGAGGAAGCCGAGTGGGACTTTCGTCTCCTCGAGGAAAAAAACTGGTCCCCGCGTCCATTCAACGAGAATGACTTTGCTCGAATCAAGGGCGCCAAGGTCCTGGATCCGGTTGCGGTCAGTGCTCTACGTGAGGTTTACCTGGCTCGTAACAAGGTCGCTGAATCGACGAACACGGCCCCTTTTCGAGTCCTGACCGATCAGACTCTTCTGGAGCTGGCCCGGGTTCGTCCCAACTCCATGGATCAGCTCGGCCGGGTCAAGAACTATCCTCGTCGGGCAAGGACATCGTTTTCCAGGGAGATCTTGGCTGCTCTCAAGAAAGCCGCTTCGATGGGGCCGAGCCAGCTTCCCGTTCCGGAGCGAGGCCCATCTCGTCCACGGATGACGTCGGAGGAAACCCGGGTTTATGACGTCCTGCGACGCTGGCGTGACAAGAAGGCGGCAGAGCGAGGTGTGATGACCCACCGCATCACCAAGAATGATCTGCTGACTTCCATCGTGAAGGCGCAGCCCCGCACTCTCAAGGAGCTTCGAGACGTCGCGGGAATGGATCCCTGGCGCACCAAGGAATACGGTCAGGAGATTCTGAAGGCCATGAGTAATGCGGGCTAGCCCGAGCCGATCATGGCCTGTTCGAAGCTCTTTTCCAATCGATCGCCGACCGGCTCTTTGGGGCCATCCGTAAGAAGACGTTTCCCCACGTTTGCGATGGCGCGGCCTGCTTCAGATCGAGGGAAAGATCTGATAATCTGGTCTTTCTAGACGATGGATCGGGAGACGTGCTTGTCGAAAGGTACGCTGCCCAAGGAGCGGATCGATCTGGAA
>JAJDCM010000290.1 GCA_029260825.1 Planctomycetota bacterium
CAGATCAACCCTCGAAGAACTCGTACACCTGTCAAGAGACCTTGGAGATCCAAGGAACGACTACGTCATCCTGGGCGAGGGAAACACCTCCGCCCGGGAAGATGACGAAACGTTCTGGGTCAAAGCAAGTGGGACAGCCCTTGCTGCAGCTGACGCCGGTAGTTTTGTCCAGGTCAAAAGCCGAAAGATCCTTGCCCTCCTCCGGGAGCACTCTCCTGGAGACGAGACGGTTCGACGGATGCTGATGGACGCCCGAATCGATCGGACGACCTCCAAAACTCCATCGGTTGAAGCCGTTCTCCACGCGGTTTGTCTCGAGCTTCCCGGTATCCATTTCGTCGGGCACACTCATCCGACAGAGGTCAACAGCATCACCTGTTCCTCATTCTTTGAAAAAGCTCTGGATGGACGGCTTTTTCCCGACGAGATCGTGGTGTGCGGCCCCTCCCCTCTCCTCATTCAATACGTCGACCCGGGAGTTCCCCTGGCCCTCGAGATCGAGGGGCAGGTCCAGGCCTTTTTACAGAACCACGGAGAACCGCCCCGAACCATATGGATGCAGAACCATGGCCTTGTCGCTCTGGGCTCAACTGCACATCAAGTGAGGAACGTGACGGCGATGGCGCGGAAAACGGCTCGGATTATCCGCGGAACCTACGCCATGGGCGGCCCTCACTTTCTGACCGCTTCGGAAGTAGAGAGGATTCATACCCGACCCGATGAGCATTACCGAAAACGTCTCCTCGACGAAAAACCCATACCTCCACCGGATCAAGAGTGAGTGAATCACCTCCAGTAGACCTCCCCACCCATGGATCTCCAGTGACAGTTTCTCTATAGTGACCGGCCCATCTTTTCAGGTAATCGAGTCACGGAGAGGAAGGCTATGCGGCGATCCCATTTTCCCATCGGCTTGTTCTTGGCGTTCATTCTCGTCGGCCTGTGTTCCGGCTGCGGTGGGGATGGCGAATCATCCGGCCCCGAACGCCTCAAGGTCGCCGTCATCCCCAAAGGCACGACCCACGTGTTCTGGAAGAGCGTCGAGCGGGGAGCCAAGAAAGCAGGGAAAGATCTCGACGTGGAGATCCTGTGGAAGGGACCCCTCAAGGAAAATGACCGGGCCCAGCAAATTCAGGTGGTTCAACAGTTCGTCTCCCAAAAAGTGAGCGGTATCGTTTTGGCGCCCTTGGACTTCAAGGCCCTGGTCAATCCCGTCAAAGCTGCATCAGCCGCCGGAATCCCGGTGGTCATCTACGATTCATCTCTGGAAGGCGTTGCCGGAACTGACTTCGTCAGCTTCGTCGCTACCGACAACAAGGCTGCAGGATCCATCGGGGGGAATCGAGCAAAAGAGCTACTCCCGACCGGAGGAAAGATCGTTGTTCTCCGCTATGCAGTTGGCTCCGCCAGCACCACGAATCGGGAAGAAGGGTTCCTCGCCGCCGTAAAGAGCGCGGGGAATCTCGACGTGATTTCGGACAACCAATATGCCGGTGCCACCGCGGGTGAAGCCAAGACGATGGCGCTCAACATGATCGAACAGGTACGAAAGTCCGACCTGGTCTTTTGCCCCAATGAGTCTTCCACCATGGGAATGCTCCTCGCTCTTCGTCAGGAGGGCCTCGCGGGGAAGGTCAAATTCATCGGATTCGACTCCTCTCCGCCACTGGTGAAAGCCCTTGCCGACGGCCACATCGACGCACTCGTCGTTCAGGACCCAGAGGGTATGGGAGAGAAGGCGGTTCGCGCGGTCGTATCTCATCTCAAGGGCGAATCCCCTGACCCGGTCGTGGATACAGGAGCCACATTGGTGACCCGAGAGAACATGAACGACCCCGACGTCAAACGCCTGATCGAATAAGGGCTCGTGCTCCATGTCTGACTCGACCGGCTCTTCGAAGCCCCGCTTGCGAATGGAAAACGTCGCAAAGCGATTCGGCGCAACCGAGGCTCTATCCGGTGTCGATCTCGTGGTCTTTTCGGGCGAGGTCCATGCTCTGACCGGAGAGAACGGAGCCGGAAAATCCACTCTCATGAAGATCCTGGCCGGAGCTCACTCCCCCGACGAAGGTGGACTCTGGCTGGACGAGGAACCCTATCAACCCAAGACCCCTGCTCACGGACGACGAGCGGGGGTAGCCATGATCTATCAAGAGCTTTCTCTGGCTCCTCACCTCTCGGTCATGGAGAACATTCTTCTGGGAGTTGAGCCCGGTGTGGGTCCCTTTGTTCGGTGGAAAGAGCTTCGAAACCGGGCCAAAATGGCGATTTCTCGGGTCGGCCGCCCAGGTCTCCCGCTGGATGAACCGGTGGCAAACCTCTCGCCGGCTGAGCAGCAGCTCGTGGAGATTGCCCGGTCGGTGGCGATCGGCAGTCGCATCCTGATTCTTGATGAACCTACCAGCAGTCTTGGTCAGGAAGACATTCGAGCGCTCTTTTCTCTGGTGCGAAGCCTGAAAGAGGAGGGGCAATCGATCATCTACATCTCCCATTTCCTCGAGGAAGTGTTCGAGATCAGCGACCGGTACACGGTCCTTCGAGATGGAAAATCCGTGGGAACCGGCACCACGGAAACAACCTCGATCCCCGGGATGATTGACCTCATGGTTGGTAGGAAAGTCGAAGAGCTCTACCCCCGGAGCAACAGAGAGTCTGGCGAGGCGATTCTCTCCCTTTCCGATGTTGCGGGAAACGACCTTCCTCGATCGGCTTCTCTGACCCTTCATCGAGGGGAAGTTCTCGGGATCGCCGGGCTGGTTGGAGCGGGTCGCACCGAGTTGCTCCGGAGCATCTTCGGTCTGGATCCGGTGCGCAAAGGAACTGTAAGAGTCGGTCACCTGGATGGGGCGCTTTCACCAACAAAACGGTGGCGGCAAGGGGTAGGCATGGTCAGCGAATCCCGCAGTCGAGAGGGTCTGGCCATGAATCTCAGCATCGCTGATAACCTGACCTTGCCCCGGCTCAATGGACTTTTTCCCCTGGGTTTGGTGACACCGGGAAGTCAGCATCGCGCCTCTCTCCCCTGGATGGAGAAGACTCGCTTGAAGTGCCAGGGGCCAGGTCAAAGGGTCGGGGATCTTTCGGGTGGGAATCAACAGAAAGTGGCCCTTGCCCGACTCCTGCACGCCGATGTGGATGTACTTCTTCTTGACGAACCTACCCGGGGCATCGACGTTGGATCAAAGGCTCAGATCTACGAGCTCATCGATCTACTCGCCACCGGAGACAAGGCTCAGGGCATCGAGCCCAAGGCCATCTTGATGGTGAGTAGCTATCTTCCCGAGCTCCTTGGCACCTGTGACCGGATCGCGGTGATGTGTCGGGGCAAACTTCATCCGGCGCATCGAGTTGAAGATGTGGACGAGCATCGAATCATGGTGGAAGCCACGGGTAGCGGAGAAACGCCATGAGCGAGAATCCAAAAAAGAAGAACACTCGACTTCTTTTTTTCATGAGTCAGTTAGGACCCCTACTGGGGTTGCTTCTTGTCTGGAGTCTATTCGCCCTTCTCACCGGAGAGGACTTCGTCAAATGGGGCAACCAACGGCTCATGCTCCTGCAAACAGCAGTGGTGGGGACGGCCGCGGTTGGGGCAACATTGATCATCATCTCCGGCGGAATCGATCTGTCGGTCGGCTCAACGATCGCTCTTGGCACAGTTGTCACGGCGATGTTCCTTCAAGCTGGCGCGTCCCCGACATTGGCTGCGCTCTTTGGCATCGGTACAGGTGTCGCCGTTGGTGCAGCCGTCGGGTCGATGGTCATCGGACACGTTGGCCGGGTTGCGGCAGCGATCCTCTCGATTCTCACTGCCTACTGGTGCTGGGACGCCATCGGTCCTTTCCTTGCCATCATCAGCGCGGTGGGAGTCCTTGCTCTTGGGTGCATCCTCAATGAACTCCTCCTGAAGAAGGTGGAGCTCGTTCCCTTCATCGTCACTCTTGGAATGTGGGGTGGCCTTCGTGGCACCGCAAAGGGCCTGGGGGATAACCAACCGATTTATCCAGATGATCTGGGGTGGCTCGGGGGGCTCATGATGAATTCATCCGATGGAGGATCTTTGCTTCCACCTGGGGTTTGGCTCCTGATCGTCCTTGCCGTCGTGATGGCGGGGGTTCTTCGCTATACCCGATTTGGGCGGCACGTCTTCGCCATTGGCTCCAACGAGCAAACCGCACGGCTATGCGGCGTCAACGTGGAACGAACAAAGTTGATGATCTATCTGGTAGGGATCGGTTGTGCGGGGATTGCCGCCCTTCTTCAGCTCTCCTACCTATCGATTGGCGATCCAACAACCGCGGAGGGTTACGAGCTCAAGGTCATCGCTGCCGTCGTGATCGGCGGTGCCAGCCTTTCCGGCGGCGAGGGATCCATTCGGGGCACTCTGGTAGGGGCTCTTATCATGACCGTCGTTGACAATGGATGTACAAGGCTCGGGCTCGACAACTGGGTTCAGGAAGTCGTCACCGGCGCGATCATCGTTGCCGCCGTGTCTCTGGACCGTCTCCGCCATCGCCGCCAGGCTTGAGCCCTTCGCGCTTTGGCGAGCTCTTCCCGGGTGCACAAAAAAGAGGAAGCTCGATGCCCAGAGGCAGGAGCTTCCTCCGCGTGGATTCCTGAATTCAGGAGTGGACCTAGATCACCTCTACTCTTTTCTTCTTTCGAGCCTTGCGACCTGGCTTCCTCTTCTCGACGGGTGGCCCAGCTTTCCTTTCTAGCTGAAGACGAGGCAAGGATTTCTCCGGCCACGGTGAGGTTCGCTTGATGGCTTGGGAATCTGATTCACGTTCCAGCCAGCGATTCGGATGAGTCTTCGGTCTTTCCGTTCTTGACGGCGCCCGGAATCTCCTGTCCTGGGGAAGTCGTTCTCGTTCCTTCCATTCAGGTCGAGGGACTCTTTCAAGCCACTCGTTCATCTCTGTCGGCGGTGCATCCGGTCGTGGAGCCCTTTCAAACCACTCGTTCATCTCCCGCGTTTGCGAGGCATCCGGTCGAGGGGATCTTTCAAACCACTCGTTCCTCTCTCGCTTCTGCGGTGCATCCAACGAACGCGAGTCGAATCTGGGTGCCTGTTCTTGCCGTTCCAAGCGAGGAGACCTTCTCTTGAGGCTCCACGGAAGACCAGGAGGTTTCGATGGCTTCTCCACCCAATCAGGTGCATCGTTCACTTCATCGTCAAGGCGAAAATCCCTTCTCTCTTCCGTCCTCCGGGGAACACGAGCTTGTCGCCCTGGAGCTGACCGTCTACGGGGAGCTGCCTTCGGAACCGGATGCTGGCCGGGATTGTCGCCTGGAGCAAATCGTCGCCGAGGAGGTGAAGACTTTGCCCCTTCCTGTGGAGCGCCACAATTTGGGCAGCTCGAAGGACTCTCGTCTGCCCGGCAACCTCCACCGGATGAACGGATTCTCACGCCTGGAGGAGCCTCCCCTGGCCCGAAGATTGAAGGAGTGGCAGGCCCCCCGGCACCTGGTCCTCCAAAAGGAGATGCAGCGGTTGGACCGGATCCAGGGCCGAAAAGACCCTCCCTCGGGGATTCAGGAGCCGAAGGAGGAAGTAAGCCTCCTGGCGGCACGAGGGCCGGCGCTTTCTTGCGTCCGAACAAACCGGACCGGGGGGTCGGGGCGTCGGTTGCCGGGGGTAATCGGGAAGGAGCCGTTGCCGGTACGACAACAGGCGGTAGTAACGAGCCAGCTTCAAGCGCTGCATTCTTTGCCTCGCTGGCTGGCGGAGCGAACAGGTCTTGATCACCACGATCGTTGATCGCAGCAATAGCACTTACGGCTCCCACCGCGATCAAAGTTGCAGAGAGAGCCACCGAGCGACCCGCTCCCTTTCCTTTGATTGAAGTGTCGAGCCCAACAATCCTGAAAACACGATGCATGAGTGAACCTCCTAAGGTGGACATCTGTAGATCGAATTGACGACTTCGCCACGCCTCAAGCTCGAGTAACGCCCGAGCATAACGAAGCGCATCCGAAGACCGGGACACCGCCACGTCGTCGCAACAGAACTCTCTTTCCGCACGGATGCCCCGGGACACCCACCAGACTGCGGGGTGGTAAAACAACAAGGTCTCCACCACCGATTGCAAGAGATTGACGACGTAATCGTGACGACGTACGTGGGCCAGCTCGTGAACGAGGATCGCTTCGATCTGATCGTCACTGAGCTCGGTGAAAATTCTCGCAGGGACAATGACCACCGGCTTGAGCCAACCAATCACAACTGGAACAGCAACCGAGGCGGATCGGGTGAGCCGGGCCCTGGCTTCAACCTGAAGACTCTCGGTGAGTTGTCGAAACTTCGTAATCCATATCGGCGAGAGGAATTCTCTGGCCTCTCGCTTTGTGCGCATCACTCGAATCCATCCGCCCAGAAGCCTGGAGAGGAACAAAAAGACTCCTCCCGCCCAGAGGGCGACCACAAAACCTTCCCAGAGAATCGCCGGCTCGCTGCCTTCAAGGAGAAGAGCAGTTTCCCGCGTGAGCGATTCGTCGGCAACACTTCCCGAGAGATACGAAATCAACGTGATACCGGGAAGCAGGGCCAGAAGAAAGAGGCCGGAGCACCAGACAAGATAACGTTCCCGGGAAGGGCGGTCTTTCATGAGGAACAGGACAGCAGCCACAACCCCCGCAACAACGACTCCCTGCCAGAGAAAGTGAATGAGGGACCATCCCAGCGCCCAAAGCAGCATCTCTGAATTCACGGTCATTGGTCCTTTCCTCTCTTGCCTTCAAGCTCGTCAAGAACCCGGCGAATCTGGGCCACCTCTTCCGCTGAAGCTGGTTTTTCGGACAGCGCCTTCATCACCAACTTCGCCGCCGAGCCATCAAAGGCCCGATTCATGAGATCACCAACGAGCCGCCCCTGGACGTTCTCCCGGGTCAAGACGGCGCGATAAACATGACTACGCGAGGATTCGTCTCTGACAACAAAACCCTTCTCGACCATGATTTGCATCAGTTTAAGGGTCGTTGTGTAGCCCCGCCGGCTCTCCTGCGGAAGTGCCTCGTGGACGCTTCTGACAGTGGCAGTCCCCAGAATCCAAAGCATGTTGAGGATCTGCAGCTCAGAGCTCGTAGGACGTGTTTTCAGCCGTTTTTTCATTCGATGACTCCATGTTTCCCCCCGGTTGCGAGTCTATACGAAGCTCTTCGTAATTAACTACGAAAAACTTCGTATATTTCTTTTCGGGACTCCGCCTTTCTTGCGTCCCTCCATTTCATGTTGCTACACTGCTTGTGGAAGCGAATCGCTGCCCGCCAAGCAGTTGTTCGCACTATTCCCTGGAGAAGAATGGTGTGATTCGCGGAGACAAGCCCCACCCCGTCTCAACAATCACGCTTTGGTGGAGAGTATCCATGTCTATCAAGCCCCACACCTGCCGATCCCTTCCTATCGCCCTCATGGCTCTGACGGGTCTGGTCCTGCTAGCCAGCTGTCGAAAAAGTGGCGGCGGTTCAGCACCTCTGATTCCCTTATCAGTAACCGCGGCGGCGTCGATCGCCGGTCCCCCGCTTCCGAGCAACGATGTGTTCCTGAACGACACCCTTGTCATCTCTTTCTCGGAGCCAATCGACTCCGGCACCGTGAATACAACCTCTCTATGCATTCGACGTGCGGACGACCCGCAAGAAGCTCCCGCCGGAGATCTCGTCGTTTCAGAGCACCAGGTCTTTTTCGTGAGCGCATTACCATCCTCACCGGACCTATCCGATACCGGCTTCGCACCTGACGTCGAATACACCATCACCGTGCCCGCGGGGAACGATATGATTCTCTCCACTTTGGGAGCATCCCTTGATGTCGGGCTCAGTGTATCCTTTACTACTCGGTCTCAACCTCCCCTACTTCGTGATCCGGTCGGAGGAGAAATCTTTCTCGCCGCCGCCGGAATTGATCTCGATGGGAACGGCGAAATTGAAGCGGACAGTCTCCCGGAAACAACAGAGAGCGAAGAATTCTTCGACCTGGATTCACCCGAGATTCTCGTTGATGCACCGACCGGGCTAGCTCGAGCACCGCTTACCGTGGCCTTCCTTCTCAACAAACCTGTAGATCCCGTGTCTGTTTTCGAAGAAACACAAGAAGACGGATCCAACCGCCGATTCGAGCTGATCGATACCAACCGGGGGGCCGTCATCCCGACCGATATCAGACTTGCCCAACGGTTCGATCCCGACCTCGGTCACTACCGTACAGCTCTTCTCATCGATCCTCGAATAACCCTACCTCCCCTCACCCGAATCGAGGCCCGGGTCTACAGCGGGATCATGGATCTGGGCGGACGTGATCTTGGTGCCCTGACCCTGGGATTCACGACCACAGGCTCTCCGGCGACGTTTCAAGACATCTTGGCTGAGGATTTCTCGGACCGTCGCAACATCGATCCATTCACCACCGCCTTCTGGGATATCGGTGATTCAAACTTCTTGCAGGCGGGGCCCGGTATCGGAGGAACTGGTATGGATGGGCCCCTCCTCGTGATTCCAGCCCGGCCAACAACGCTTGATACATCCCTGAACTCGGGGCAGTACCACTTTACCGACATCACCATTGAACCCGGGGCCATGTTGATCGCCACCGGAACAAACCCTCTGACTTTGATGTCCACCGGTGATGTGAACATACAAGGGACCATCATCGCGGACGGGCAAGATGGAAGCTCAGGAATTCGACGTGGGGGCGATCGAATGGTTCCCGGTGGATCACCCGGTCCAGGGGCCGGCGCGGGCGGAAATGCAAACGATCCTCCCAACATCTCGTTCTCAGATGATCCTTGCCAGCTCGGAGGTCCCGGAAAATCGCCGGTCACGATGGGTGGAGGCGGTGGGGGCAAAATCGGCCGATTTATTCCAGGTGGAGGTGGAGGAGGCGGACATGCCCTGATGGGGACTCCGCCCAGCGGAGTATCTCCCGCTTCTGGTGGAATTTCGTACGGAGACCCGACCCTCTCCCCTTTGCTCGGAGGATCCGGCGGGGGTGGAGCGGGAGACGGAAACCGGGACGATCCTCCTGAAGACGAGAGTACAGGCGGAAGCGGAGGAGGAGGAGGAGGAGCGGTTCTCATCAGCTGTGCGGGCACCGTGGACATCTCCGGAGCGATATCCGTCAATGGTGGAAACGGAGGCGCTGGCGGTCTCAATCGGGGTCAAACCCCAGGTGGTGGAGGGGGCGGCGGTGGATCAGGCGGCTCGGTCAAAATCCAGGCCAATCGGGTTGCTCCCCTTGTTCAATCATCGACTCAAATTCATGCTCAGGGGGGACGCCGCGGGTCAGCCGGCGGAGGTGGTGCACAATCCGGTGGTCATGGCTCGACGGGTCGCATTCGACTGGAAGTCGTGGACAAAAATGGCAACAACGTTGTCGATCAAGATGAACTCGTGTTTCTCCCCAATCTGGTGGATGTCGATCCTCTCCCTTCGATTGATGTGGTGAACCCAGCATCGGTGGGTCGAACTTTCGCACAATCGAAGTTCATCGACACCGGAGTTCAAAACGCCCGCTTCTCATTCGACGGTAGCAACCCGAATAACGGCCAGGCGAACATCGGGCCAGAGGTCGAGGACTTTTCCGTCACGGGCGCACTTCCTCGAGGTTCCAGCATTCGCATCTTGTTTTCCGGCGCAAACGAAGATCCCGACAATCCGGGGCATCCCGACATTGTCACTGCAGGTGAATTCACGACTCGCATTGAAACATTGAACGGCTTCCGGTTCATCCGCTATCGGATCGAATTCGTTGTCTCGGGCCCCTTCTCCGGAGGGCTTTTACCCATCGTCACCCGCCTCGCATTTCGATTTGACTTCGACCGCCAGGAGTAATCTTAATCTAAAGATCAACACAACTTAAGGGAAAGCGGTCATCCACTCACGGCCGCTTTTCCTCTTCTTTTTCTGACCGACATCCTTGTCGCGACTCTTCTCCGGTCTTACAATCACACGTGGGTTTCTAGGTCGGGTACCGTCCTTTCCATCAGCGTGTAATAGAGATTACCGATCTCTGATGCACAAAAGGGAGGTATCCACAACATGTTTGCGTCTTTCATCAGACAGACTGCACCAGTCCTCACTCTTCTCTGTTTTCTTACCCCCGTGAGCTGTCGCAATAAGAGCGGTAGCTCTCCACCGATCATCCCCCTTGAGGTTCAGTCCGCAACGTCGATTGCCGGCCCTGAACTTCCCTCCGACGAGATCTTCCTGAACGACACCCTCATCGTTACCTTCTCGGCACCAGTTCAGCCGAGTTCGGTCACCGGTCTCTCGGTACGGATCCGTCAAAGCGGCGATGATGGCGAAGAATCACCCCGGGTCGATCTCGTTGTTAGAGATCGTCAGGTGTTTTTCGTGGCCGCCCTTCCTACATCCGTCGACCTTTCGGATAGCGGTTTCAAACCAGATACCGAGTACACGCTTACTGTGTCCTCCGGAGACAAAGGTGTCCGATCACTCCTGGGAGTTTCGCTCGACGTTGATTTTGAGGTGAGATTCCGCAGCCGAGGGCTTCCTCCTTTCCTCCGTGATCCTGTCGGAGGAGAAATCCTGGTCTCTGCCGTCGGAATTGATCTGGACACCAACGGAGAGATCTCCGCCGATGGAGATCCTTCAACTGACGAAATCGAGGAGTTCCTGGACCTCCACCCCCTCGACTTGGTGAGCGACGCACCGGTAGGCCTGGCTCGATCTCCTCTCGCCCTGGCCTTCCTTCTTTCAAAGCCGGTCGATCCCCGTACGGTCTTTGAGGATGGAAATCGAGACGGATTACCAGATCGCCTCGAATTGGTTGACACCAGGACGAGCATCAGTCTTCCCGTCCGCCTCCGATTGGATCAGAGCTACATTCCCGCCCGTGATACTTACTTCACCGCCATCGTGCTCGAACCAACCACGACCCTTCCTCCGTTGTCCCGGATTGAAGCACGAATCTACTCAGGAATCATGGGTCTGGGGGGAAGAGACCTTGGTGCCAGATCGATCGGCTTTGTTACCGATGGCCCTCTCGGGACATTTCACGATCTTCTTGGGGAGGACTTCTCCACACGGGACAATCTCCAGGAGATCACCACAGCCGAGTGGGACATCAACGACTCCAATCTCCTACGAGCCGGCACGGGGATCGGAGGGACCGGATTCGATGGAGCGCTCGTCGTTGCACCAGGAAAAGAAAAGACCCTGGATACAACCCCAAATGCCGGCGCCTTTCACTTCACCGAGATCATCGTTTCGGAAGGAGGGAGGCTCGTGGGTGAAGGGCCGAATCCTCTTCATCTGTTTTCGACCGGGGACGTCAAGATCTTTGGAACGATCGATGTCGGCGGCGACAGCGGGAACGCCGGGATCCGAAGAGGGGGCTTCATCTCCTCCCTTGGGGGAAAGCCTGGCCCGGGAGGCGGGGCCGGAGGAAATGCGAATGACCCTCCCGACATTTCATTCGATGAAGAGAACTGTCAGTCCGGAAAACCCGGTGTCGCTCCGATTCCTTTAGGAGCCGGTTCAGGCGGAAAAATCGGGCGCTTCCAGGCAGGTGGGGGAGGCGGCGGCGGATTCGGCACGCCTGGCTCTCCGGCATCCGGTGGCGCCAATGCGGCATCGGGCGGTGACTCTTATGGCAACACTGATCTTTCTCAGCTCGTTGGTGGATCCGGCGGAGGAGCCGGAGGTGATGGAAGCCGAGACGATCCGCCAAAAGACGAGAGTACCGGCGGAGGAGGAGGAGGCGGAGGTGGAGCTCTCCTGATCAACTGTGCGGGAAGCCTTGATTTCAGGGGTCTCATCTCCGCTGATGGAGGTCGCGGCGGATTCGGGGGAGGCGACCGAGGACCCACACCCGGCGGCGGCGGCGGAGGAGGAGGGTCGGGTGGAGCGATCAAGCTTCAAGCTCGGACCTATCTTGCCATGAATCCGATCAGTCAGATCCTTGCACGGAGCGGCCAAAGAGGGACGAGCGGCGGCGGAGGCTCGACGAACGGAGGAAAAGGGGGAGACGGTCGGGTACGTCTTGAAGTAATCGATGTCAACGGCAATGGTAACGTTGATCCGGACGAACTTGGCCTCGACTTGAATCAGATCACGATCGAGCCCGAGCCGTCGATCGGCATCGTTCAACTTCAATCCATCGCCCTCTCGAAGTTTGTAGACACCGGTGTCAAGAATGCTCGCTTCTTCTTCGATGGATCCGACCCGGACACCGGCCTCGTGATCCAGGGCAAGGAAGTCGGCGACATCCTGATTCCGGAAGGCATCCCGGATGGAGCTTCCCTTCGCATCCACTTTGAGGGCGCGGATGAAGACCCCCTGCATCCTAGAACCCCGGATCTTGCGAATTCCTCTGGGTTCACTTCGCGAATCCAGGATCTTGATGGATATCAATTCATACGATTTCGGATCGAGTTCATTCTCGGACTCGATCAGGAAGCGCGACCCGCAGTAACCCTGCTTCGGATCCCGTTTGAGTTCGATCTGTAGACCCCTTTGATCGTAAAGAAATAGGATCGACTTCCACTCGGCCCCGGCCTCCAGCCTGGCCCCATCGTCACCCGGTTTCAAATCAACTTCAGCTTCGACCCAAACCAATAATTACCGATACTCTCCCTTCGGATCAAGGAGCCCCCATTGGCCCACGCTGATGGGGGCGTCTTCCATCTCCCTCGTTCCGATCACCGGCCAAAGAAAAACGACTTTCTCCTCCACTCAACTCCTTCCTTTCCCTAAGATGATGGATCATGGAAAGATATGGCATGATCCACGGATACTTCTGCAGGGCTCTTCGCCTCAGGCTCCCCAGTGTCTTCTCCTACCTTCTCTTCATGGTTCTCCTCACAAGATCCGTAGAAGCGACGAGCCCCGATGAGTCTCCGGTCGACTTTGCCAGAGACATTCGTCCCCTCCTGGTGAAAAATTGCTTTTCGTGCCATGGACCGGACGAAGGTCATCGAAAGGCCAAGCTCCGTCTCGACGATGAATCGAGCTTCTTTGAGGATCGGGGTGGATTTTCTCTTATCACTCCGAAAGACGCGGACAGTAGCGAACTTTATTATCGTATCTCGAGCGTCGATGGAGATCGAATGCCGCCTCCAGGTTTTGCCGCCTTACCCGATGAGACCATCGACCTCCTGCGGCTCTGGATCGAACAGGGTGCCCCCTATCGAAATCACTGGTCCTTCGAAAAACCCGGACGAAATGAACCACCATCCGTTCAGGACGACTCGTGGGTTCGCCAGCCCTTCGATCGATTCATCCGGAAGCGACTTGAAGAAGAAGGGCTCTCACCCAATCCGGTTGGATCCCGGGCGACTCTCCTTCGTCGGGTCTCTCTCGACGTCACGGGTCTTCCCCCGACGCTACTTGAACTTGATGCATTTCTTTCCGATAAAGATGACCGAGCATACGAGAAAATGGTGGACCGGATGCTCTCATCTCCTGCCTACGGTGAGCACTGGGCCCGCACGTGGCTTGATCTGGCCCGGTACGCCGATACCAAGGGATACGAAGCAGATCGAAGACGTACAATCTGGCGATATCGAGACTGGGTGATCCAGGCCCTCAACGACGATATGGCATTTGACCGATTCACCACCGAGCAAATCGCGGGGGATCTTCTGCCCGAAGCCACGATCGACCAGAAACTCGCCACCGCGTTTCATCGAAACACCATGACCAACGAGGAGGGCGGCACAGACGACGAAGAGTTCCGTATGGCGGCAGTCAAAGATCGGGTGGACACCACCTTCCAGGTCTGGATGGGTCTTACCGCCGGATGCGCCAAGTGTCACTCCCACAAATTCGATCCTCTATCTCAGGTTGACTATTACTCCTTCCTCGCCTTTTTGAATCAAACCGAAGATTCAGATCGGGGAGATGAAGCTCCGGTTCTTGAAACCCCATCCGACGACCAGGCTGAAGATCTGGCAGCGCTACAACAAGAGATCACAGACGTCCAAACCCGTTTCAATCAGGAAACGCCAGAGCTTCACGAGGACCGAGAAACCTGGATCACGGAGGAAGAAATACGGTTCGCCCTCCCGAAGGATCCTGCCCTCTTATCCCGATTTTCGACCTGGTCAAGTCGAGGACCCTTCCCCGCTGAGAACGTCTTGTCGGCATTTAACAAGAAGTTCGCACCGGAAGAATTCACCGACACAAAAGGGAGTCTGGACTCCAAGTCCATCGATCAGGATGGCTCTCTACGGTGGATCCCGAGGCCTGAGTGGAAAGATGGACAGGTACACTCTCTGCCAGCAACCGTCGGCGCAACCTATCTCTATCGAACTCTCGATCTTCCGCGTCAACAAACCGTCGTGCTCTCCTTTGGAAGCGATGACGCAATCAAAGTCTGGCTCGACGGAGAAGAAGTGATTTCACATCTCGTGAACCGGGCTGCCGGGCCAGATCAGGAGCGCTTCGCCTCCGTGCTTCCCGCGGGAGAGAGCAACCTCCTGGTGAAGATCGTCAACGGAGGCGGTGTGTCCGGATTCTATTTTCAAAGCGCTGACCTTCCTCCGCAGGTACGGTCCATTCTGGAGATTCCGAAGACGAAGCGCACGCAGACCCAGAGTCAGAGCCTCAGCCAGTATCACCGGTCTATCACTCCCGTGCTGAAGAACGAGCGGGAGGAACTTGCAGGCTTGATCCAAGAACGGCGAAAACTCGCCATACCCATGACGCCTGTCATGAGAGAGCTCCCTGAGGAACAGCAAAGGAAGACATACGTCCACCAGCGTGGCAACTTCCTGGCCCCGGGGAAAGAGGTCCATCCCGAGGTACCGGAAAGATTCCACCCCCTCCCCGAAGATGCTCCAAAGAATCGACTCGGGGTCGCCATGTGGATTGTCTCCGAGGAAAATCCTCTGACGGCCCGGGTAGCGGTCAACCGAATCTGGGCCAGAATCTTCGGCGTGGGTCTTGTGGAAACCGAAGAGGACTTCGGATCCCAGGGGACCTATCCATCTCACCCCGAATTGCTCGATTGGCTTGCTACTGAGTTTCCCCGACTGAACTGGTCCATGAAAGGAATGGTTCGATCGATCCTTCTGTCGGCAACCTACCGTCAGTCCTCCGACGCAACAAAAGAGCAATGGCTCCGGGACCCCAAGAATCGATTGATGGGCCGCGGACCTCGATTTCGACTGGATGCCGAGTCGATTCGAGACAGCGCTCTTTCCGTAGCCGGGCTTCTGAGCTCGAAGATGTACGGTCCATCCGTCATGCCTCCTCAACCTCCTGGTCTCTGGAGGTCGGTCTACAGCGCCGACGATTGGGTGACAAGCGAGAACGAAGATCGGTACCGCCGAGGAATCTATACCTTCTACAAGCGAACTTCTCCCTATCCATCGTCTCTGATCCTTGACGCTCCGAGTCGGGAGATCTGCCAGATAAGGCGTATTCGAACCAACACACCGCTCGCCGCCCTCGTTCTTCTGAACGATCCTGTATATGTTGAAGCTGCCCAGGCACTTGCCCGTCGCATCGTTTTGGACGGAGGAAAGGGAACGGCGGATAAAATCCGTCATGCCTATCGAAGAGCGCTCTGCCGGAACCCGACCCCCGCCGAAGTGGACGAACTCCAACGGCTCTATGACCTTCGTCATCAGAGCTACACCCGGTCTCCCGACCTCGCCCTATCGCTAGCGACCCATCCCCTGGGACCCCTTCCTCCAAAAAGCGATGTTGTGGAGCTTGCGGCATGGACCTCCGTCTGCAACGTAATCCTGAACCTCGATGAATTCGTTACCAAAAGATAAAGAAGCAAACTTTATTACCATGACCAGGCCGAGCACTCTTTCCGGAAATATCGAAGAAGCCGCACGCAACGTCACCCGACGTGCTTTCCTTGGCAACCTCGGCGCCTCTGTTGGAGCCATGGCTTTTCAGACGCTCTTTCCAGTCTGGGCGTCCGCGACGGAAGGTGGGCCGATCAAGAGCCCCATGGCTCCCAAGATTCCCCCTCTTCCTCCCCGGGCCAAATCAGTGATCTACCTTCATCTTGCCGGTTCTCCGTCCCAGCTGGAGCTATTCGACCACAAGCCGATCTTGCAGAAATACGACGGAAAGACGTGCCCGAAGGAGTACCTGACGGGAAAGCGCTTTGCTTTCATCCAGGGCACTCCCACGATGCTCGGAACCCACGTCAACTTCCAACAACACGGAGAATGCGGTGCCTGGATCAGTGACCTCCTTCCCCACTTCTCGGAGGTTGTGGACGATGTGGCAATCCTCCGGTCGATGACCACCGACCAGTTCAACCATGCACCGGCACAACTCTATCTTCACACCGGCACTCCGCTTCTGGGGGGAGCTTCCGCAGGATCCTGGGCAACCTACGGCCTTGGAACTCTCAATCAAGATCTTCCCGGTTTCGTGGTTCTGGTGAGCGGCGGAAAGACTCCCAGCGCGGGAAAGAGCATCTGGGGTAGTGGATTTCTCCCGACCCTTTACCAGGGTGTTCAATGTCGATCCACCGGAGATCCGGTTCTCTATTTATCCGACCCCAAAGGAATGGATCGGAAGGGTCGGCGAGAGACTTTGGACGCACTTTCGGCTCTGAACGAAATGCAAGCCAAGGCTACCGGAGACCCGGAGATCCAGACTCGAATTGCTCAGTACGAGCTTGCGTACCGGATGCAAGTGTCCGTTCCGGAAGTCATGGATCTGAAAGAAGAATCGAAAAAAACTCTCGACTCCTACGGCGCCACTCTCGACAGAAGACTCAATCAGGATGGAGCGGACCCGACGTTTGCCAGGAACTGCCTCCTCGCCCGCCGTCTCGTGGAGAAAGGAGTTCGTTTCGTACAGCTCTATGATTGGGGATGGGACCATCACGGGACCAGTCCGGGAGACGATGTCATCGGCCATCTTCCCATGAAGTGCAAGCAGGTTGATCGCCCGATCAAAGCTCTCCTTCAAGACTTGAAAGAGCGAGGACTCCTCGATGAAACCCTCGTGATCTGGAGTGGAGAGTTCGGCCGCACGCCCATGCGAGAAAACCGGGGAGGATCCTACGGAGACTACATCGGGAGGGATCATCACCCCCATTGCTTTACCCTGTGGATGGCCGGAGGAGGCGTCAAGGGGGGAGTCCAGTTCGGGCAAACCGACGATATCGGTTATTACGTTGCAAAAGACAAAGTCGAAGTGCGTGACCTGCAGGCCACCATGCTTCACTTGCTCGGATTGGACCCCTGGAAACTGAGCTTCCCGTTCCAGGGTCTCGACCAGCGCCTGATCGGACCGGAAGGAAAAGCCCGGATCATCAGGGAAATCTTGAGCTAACCACACTTCCAAACCTCTCCGTAGCTTCTGGACAGAGGAATTGGATACTCGAACCCCGAAAGCGCGGTCGATCGAGTTCAGGACACCAGGGAAAAAGGAGACCAAAACCGGCATGAAAATCGAGAAGATTGGATCCCATCTTGATCATCTGATCCGCCAGACCCGGATGCATCACAACCAGCTGAGTTCCATGGCGGACGTAAAAGCCTCCATGCTTCTCACCGTTGCGTCAGTGGTGGTGACCCTTTGTGTACCCCAGCTCGCCAAACCAGAGCTCAAGATCGCAGCCTGCATCTTGATGTTCTTCTCCCTGATCTCCGTGGTGCTGGCCGCCTACGCGGTCATGCCAAAAATACCGTTCTTCAAGCCCAGACAGGTGAACAAGCCCGACGTTCATGCTTCGAACTTCAACATCCTTTTCTTCGGAGATTTTTGTCGGCTGTCTTTTGACGAGTTCGAGGACCGGATGGAAGAGGTGATGAACGACCCGAACATCTCCTATGAAGTTCAGCTTCGCGAGGTTTACAACATCGGTGTTTTCCTCGCCAAGAACAAGTTTCGCTTCATCCAGCTTGCCTACATCTCATTCATCATCGGGCTCTTCAGTGCAGCGGTGGCCATGTTCATCACCCAGGTTCTTTGACCCGATTCTTGGTCAGGGAGAACCCAAGAATAGCTCGAAGAAATGCCGGTACCTCCATCGAAGCCGGGTCGTTTTCGCCAGACGGGTCACCTGAGCAAGAAGATTTCGATTCATCCTGGCGACTCGACAAAAGCCAATCGACTGGAGCTTGGTCGCTGGAAGGGCTCATCTGCAACGGAAAATCTTCTCAAAACTCTCGAAAGCCAGTCCAAACCGAGAACAGGGCCTACTCCAGGAACATTTCCTGACGTCTTCTCCGGTTGATGCGAGTCAAACTCACGAAGTTCACGAGAGAATGGGCGAGAATCACGGGGAAGAGGCCGGCCCTTTCGTAAAGCAGACCGAGGAGAAAACCCGCTCCGATGGCATAAATCGTCCAGGGTAAATAGCGGAGAGTCGGCCCCACGTGGAGGAGCCCGAAGATCAAGCTTGCCGCGGTAAGGCCGATGACCTCCTGCATCACCCCTCGAAAGAAAATCTCTTCGGCGAACCCACTGGCAAGTGCCAGAAAGAGGATCTCCGGAGGGTCAAAAGGACCCAGGATGTCTCGGAATTCGTTCTCCAGCCCTTTTGCCCAGTTGAAGTTATCGGTAGCGAGCTTCGTCAGCACGATGACCAGAATGCCGCACGCAAGCCCCATGGCTCCGTGTCGCAACCAAAGGGCTGGGTCCTCGCCGTGCAAGAACCGGAGCCGAAAGTCCGTCAGGAAATAGGCCCAAACGAGGGCTGCTCCCACCAGTAGGAGGTAGAAGACAGCAATGACGGGCGTGAGCGGATTTTTCATGAGCAGGTACCGAGAACGAGTTTACCGTTCCCGGCGGACAGAACAAAGGTACCTGGTTATTCCTTGCCTGGTTCCTTTTTCACCCTGCGGCGCAATTCGCTGAAAAACTGGGGAGTGTGAAGCCGCATCCATCGGCGTCGCTCTTCCTTGGGTTTTCCGTCCCACCAATCCTGGTTGTGCTCAATGTAGAGGGCCTTGCCACGGCGGAAAAAGAGAGGTGGGGGATTGGTGTAGAGCTCTTCACGAATCCCGGGAGGAATGGACTCCAGAAGGGATTCATTCACCTGAATGAAGTCCGCCATCCGCAGCTCATCAATGGCTTTTCGCCGGTGAAAATTTCCAAGCTTTACGGTGGCGTCCCGTTCTTCGTCGCCCAGCCGACCCTTCTCGACCATTCGATCGAGGAACCGCTCATCCTCCCGATTTCGAATCTTCAGGATGCGCCGATGCCTCTCCTGGGGACGAAGCTCGAGGATCTCTTTTCGCTCGGCAGGAGAAATCGCCTTCCTCTCCTCCAGCTCTCGAAGAAAACGATTGGTTTGCTGGCCTTGCTCTCGACGGCGCTCGCGATGCATTCTCTGTCGCCGTTCTTCCTTTGGCTGGTTTTCCCAATCCGGTGGTCCGGAACCGGTCGTCCTTGATTCCAGACGCCGGTCCTCGTCCTCCATGATCTTTCGGACGAGTTCTTGTTCTCGCTTCCGACGTCGTTCGGGAGGCATGTTGTCGATTTCGTCTCGATCCTCCGGAGTCAGGTCCGCCCTGGCTTGGGCCAGCATCCTCCGAAAGACCTCCGCCCGCTGGCGAACCCGCTCTTGCTCATCCGGAGGCATCTTGTTGAACTTCTTGGCCTGCTCCCGAACATGCTTGCGGTCTTTTTCCTGAAGACCCTTCCAGCGTTGCGCTCCATTCCTTCCCGAACGGCCAGGCCTTGGACCTTCTCGGCCCTTTTTGTCCTTCATACGTCCCCTGCCCCGACCAGGAGGTGGCGAGGGGCGCGCTCCCTTTCTACGACCTCGATTCCCCCCTTGCTTTTGAACCTCATCCCTTCGTCTCTTGGATCGAGAAGGCCGGGTCGACTTTCTTGTACCGTCAGGACCTTCCTTCTTTTCGATTTTCTTCTTTTCGGGCTGCTTCACTTCCGGGGTCTCTTGCCCGTCTGGAAGTTGAGAAGCGACCGGATCTGCGAAAACGCAAAGGCAGAAGATCGCCACATGAGAGATCAGAAGAAAGCGTGAGTAAAAGGACCTAGCCATCTTGTTCTTCCCCATCATAAAAGAGGCTTTCCAGTCCATAGTCGATACGACTATCAAGTTCATCCCCGAGCGCCGCAAGGAAATCAAGGTGCTCAAGCATCTCGAGATCTTCAATGATCTCATCTTCCGTCGGTAGCAGGCCGGCTTCCGTTTCTGGTCGATCAGGAGAAGCCGCATCCTCTGGGACGGAGATCGAAGGAAGCTCTGCCATATCCTGACCGGTCTGATCTTCCGAGGTCGAACTCAGAACAACAAAGCGGAGAAGGAGTCCGGAGATGACGACGATACAAGCAGCTACTGCAAAGTATCTCATCCGGGAAGACTTCACGCCTTCGGATGGAACGCCTGCTTCCCGCCAGAATCGGTCAACGTAGCCTGGATCCGGTTTCTCGGCCGGAGCCTGATCGAGAAGAGACCAGGTGTCCCGGAAAGCCAGTACTTCCTGACGACACCGGGCACAATCTTCAACGTGTCGCTGAACTCGATCCCGCTCGGCCCCGGAAAGTTCACCATCCAGGAGGGCAGGTAGCTCGACTCGAATATCCTCACAAGAGGTCATGATTGTTACTCCTCAGCGCCGGCTCGGGCATGAACGAGATGACCAAGCTTCTCCTTCAGGGTCTCACGGGCTCTAAATAGCAGGGACTTGACCGCAGTGACAGTCAGCCCCAGCACGTCGGCGATCTCTTGATAACCGAGATCCTCATATTTATTCAAAACTACGGCAAGCCGCTGGCGATCAGGAAGCTCGGAGAGAAACTGGCGAACCGCCTCATGAACTTCATCCTGACCCAGCCGATCCACGGGTTCCATCTGATTTTCATCTTCGATGCGAGCAGCGGGGTCCATGTCCATCCGGTCACCTTCCCCGGCCGAGCCCGACAGCGTCCCCAGATGAATGGTTCGCCGGGTCTTTCGGGATCGAATCCAGTTGAGACATAGATTCGATGTGATCCGGTAGAGCCAGGTCGTAAATTTCGCATCCGGACGATAGCGATCCCGAGCGCGGTAGATCTTGAGGAACACTTCTTGAGCCAGGTCGTCGGCTTCTTCACGGGCTCCCAGGTACCGAGCAGCAAGGTTCATGACGGAGGCAAAGTGCTTTTCCATGAGAGCGTTAAAAGCATCTCTATCGCCCTTTTGGACACAAAGCATCAACCTGGCATCAGGATCCTTCACTTCTCTCCTATCTGGGAACTGACTCTTCAAACCCGCGAACCTCGCAAGAGTTGCGAAAATCTCTTTTCAGGCGTACTCCAACCCCGGAAATCCAAACAAAAGGCTAATCTAAAGGCCTCGTAACCGTCCAAAGGGCCACACCACGGACATGGCACTTCCGACGAAGGTCTCTTCCTTGATCGGCCCATCCATACGACTGTCTTGACTGACCCGACTATTGTCCCCCAAGAGAAAATACTCCCCTTCCGGGATGTGAATGCTCTCCCTTACCCCCCACGTTCCGCTTTCAACATAGAAGACATCCCGATACAGCCGGATCTCCTCGAATCGTATCGAGTGACCTTTGACCCCGATTCGACTCCAGACCCGGCGATCGATCTTCTTGCTCTCCTCAGACCGTCTGGCCCTGTAGATCCCGGGCGAGGTGAACACCACCTGGTTATCGACCAGCAAGCTCACCCGATCATCGACACTTGCGAACCGCACAAGCGATTCCTGTCCAGCCGGAAGAGCGGTGAAGTTCAAGGATTCTGGAGCCGCCGAGCCCAACATCACGAACGAACCGAGCCCCGCTTCTCCCACGGCCAGTTTTGCCGTGATGACTCTGCTCCCATCTTGGAGGACCAACTCCAAAGAACCCTCCCCGGTCGGTCGGACCCGGAGTTCCAGGACAAGATCACCAACCTCATGAATCCCGTCGTTGATCTCATGCCGATTGTTAATCCTGCAGCTCTCACCCGGGGATGGAGTCAGAACGACGGTTTCGTCTTCGAATGACCAGACGCCACCTTTTCGCTGGAAGAACGCCTCAAATTCCTTTTGCGAAGAACGATCGCTCAGAAACACCGGGATCTTGACCCGATCCTGTTCCTCGATCGTCTTGGTCAGTAGCTCTCCATTGATGAAACACTCTCCGGCCTCGATCTCAATCCTCTCCCCCGGAAGGCCCACCACCCGCTTGATGTTGGTGTCCCGTCCTTTTTCCGGCCGAAACACCACCACGTCGAAGCGGGATGGGGAAGAAAAAAGAGGACTCATCCTGCTGACCATCACAAAATCGTCTTTGAGCAAACCTGGCGCCATCGAGCTGGAGCTCACCCGAAAAACGGGGAAGGCCAAGGTGTGAACGATGACAATGCTGACGACGAGGATCAGCAGGCGGATGATCCAGCGAAACTTGCTTTTGATCAAGATCGCGATCTGGGATTCAGTTCGCATGGGTCCTCACACCGAGGAAGCGATCACCAAGAAGAAGCATCACTCCAGTTCGTCGATCTTTTTCTTGGCCTTTTCAGCGGCAGGAGTCCCCGGGAAAAGTGCGACGGTTTGCCGGAACGACTTCAGTGCAAGTGACTTGTTTCCGCTGGTCAGATATCGCTCGCCTCGAGCAAATCGTTTCTGCGCCTGGCCCTCTTTGTATTTCTTGACGGTTGTCGCCGCCCGAGGATCGTTCTCTAGCTTCTCGAGCTCGGCTTTGGCAGCTGTGGCTGATTTGGTGTCCGCAAAGAACTCGAGCACCCGATAATAGGAGCCAGTTGCCTTGACAAAATTTCGACGACGAAGCAGCTTTTCGGCCTCCGTGATCAGAACTCGAGCCTTTTTTTCCTTTTCAAAGGTCTTGATCGCGCTCTTGGCTCTTGGGTCTTTCTTGATCTCTTTCAGGCGCTTCTTGGCGGAACGCTCCACGTCCGTCCCTGAAAAGATCGTGATGGCCTGATCGAGGATTTCCACCCCTTCACCAAACTTCTCCAACCGGATCTTCACCTCCGCATCCTTTAACAGTTCGGATCCTTCGGTCCGGATCTCTTCCAGCGTCTGCCTGACCTTCTCCATCAGGGTTTGGCTCAGTTTCTTGGTAACAAGGCCTTCCAGCATCTTCCACGATTGACCGTATCTTTTGTCCTTCACCATTTTGCGAGCTTCGTCGAGGTCCGCACGAATCTTCTGGAATTCGCTTCGAGTCAAACTCGAACCCATGTTGCGAAGAGTTCTGTTCACCAACCCAACGACGTCCGCCGGTGGCACATGGTCGTCAAACCGGTCAATGACTTTTCGGTCGGGGCTACAAACGAGAGTGTGAGGCGTATCGATGAACCCGTCGAAGAACTCGAGGAAGGCCTCTTTTTCAATTCTCTGATGCTCAAGACACGAAACCACCCCGAACTTCTTGCACACGGTGCGCTCGACATCCCCGACTCGCACCTTGAGTTCGCGATGAGCTTTGGGCTCTCCTCTCGAAGCAATCAGGCAAACCGTTTTTTCCGAAAGCACGGTGAAAGCCTGCCCTCGAAGTGTTTCGACCACAAAGGCCTCGTTCTCCGGCTCCCCGTCCTGGATGAAGAAGACAACAACCGGACATCCTCGCTCGGAAGCCTCGACCCATGCCTCGTCAAAGGACCGGCACCAGTCGACCTGGTATTTCCGCCGGGATCCTCTCTGCGCCTGGAGACTCTCGGCCAGGGCGACAAAGATCATGAGACAGCTCAAGAATATCAGCAGAGCAGTTCTCGTCACGGTTTGCATTTCTTCTCTCCATCCGCATTCCCGGTCGACAACAGATTCGACGTCACAAGAGCAGTCAGGTCTGTCAGACCAAGCCGACCGACATGCGAAGCAATGACTTCGCCATCTCTGAAAACAAACAAACTTGGAACTCCCCGGATCCCAAACAATGAAATCGTGTGCCGATTCTCATCGAAGTCGACAAGAAAAACCTCGACCGATCCCACAAGATTACCGGCGAGTAGGTCAAGATCTGGAAGCAAGGTCACACAGGGCTTGCACCAGCCCGCCCAAAACGCCACCAGGGCCGTCCCTTTACCCTCGAGGACTCGAGCCTTGAATTCCTCGCCATTGAGCTTGATGACACCAGACATGTATTACGAACCCGGTGGAGAATCCGCGGAGGAATCAGAAATCGGCTCTTCTTCCCGAGTGCCCGGTTCAGAATGGGGCACCCCGGAGTCGACAACTTCCTCCGGCTCAAGGATCTTGGCTTCGATGAATTCAAGGTTGGCAACATCGACTTCGGTTTCTGTCTCAGGATCTTCTTCAATGGAAGCGGGTTCTTCTTCCCACTCGAGAACATCGATGTCACCGAAGGAAGCCGACTGGCGGATACAAATTTCATGCCTCTTGGCCAGCTCCAGCAACGCAAGGAAGATGGAGACCACAAAACCACGGTCTCGCTTTCCATTGAGAAGGGAGAGAAAGGATGTTCTTTTCTCGATTCGAAGTGTCTCTTTGACCTGAGTGACGCCCTCTTCAAGGGTGACCTCGTCAAACACAATCTCCGCCGCCGAGCCGAGGGTGACCTCTCCCAGAAGTCGTGAAAAGACCTCAAAAAGATCCCATAGACCCACATCCTCGAGCAGATGGTCGCTCGTCATTTCCTCGTCGGCAAGCATCTCTTCCAGGATCATGTCGCTGTGGTGACCGCGAGTAAAACAGCGGGTTCGCTCTTCCCGGGAATCATTGATGAGATCC
>JAJDCM010000030.1 GCA_029260825.1 Planctomycetota bacterium
TAGCAGCCCGTTGACAAAGTCAGATTCCGCCGAGGACAGCCCTTTCGACCCAGCTCTGCGTCGCCGAAAAGCACAAGAATCAACAAATTCGAGTCCATTCCGGCTCCTTGATCTGAGCCGAAATGACTCGCCCTTGGCAAAAAGCACTTTATCAACGGACTGTCTAGTCGACAATGGCGAGATGATCGAGATCTCGATACTCTCCGTCCAGATCCATTCCGTAGCCAACGATCCAGCCGGAATCGATCTCAAAACCCACGTAGTCGATCGGAACGTCTACCTGTCGGCGCTCTATCTTGTTCACCAAAATCGCCGTTCGGACGGAAGAAGGACTTCCTCCTTGAACCGTCCTCAGTACCGCTTTGAGCGTTTTTCCTTCATCGACGATGTCGTCAACCACGACAACATCCCGACCGGCGAACGCTCGGGGCTCAACCAACGAGAGCTTGGGCTCGCCCAGCATTCCCCCTTCCGTTCTCCAGGCACGGAGGTAAAGGAGCTCCGGAGAACCTCCCCTCTCTCGAAGACCGGAGGCCAGCCGCTCGGCGAGACGCCGTCCACCCTGCTCCACGACAACCATGACGAAGGGCTTTGCTCCGTAGTCGCCGAGGAGATCATCCACCATGTGGACAATCCGTTGCCGGACGTCTTCTGCAGAATGAACCGGACGAAGGCTCTCGCTGCTCACTGTTCGTTGCTTGGGCGCCGCGATCGGACGCACGGGACGGTCACTTGGATCTGCCGCCATTCCGTCTCACCTCCAGGTTCAAAACCCATTGCAACCGGGATCGATTCAGTCGTCATTGTAAGGATCCTGCGCCCTGTTGAAAAGCAAAGGCCTTCAAAACAATGGTTTCAGCGAACGGTACGGGTCCACTAGAACCGGATAGAATGATCATCAGGGTGAGAGACCTGGTCATGCGTAAACACGTTCTGCGGTTGGGTTCACCCGCCGTATCCCTCATCGGCTGCGGTTCAAATGACCTTTTCCCAGACCTCTTTACCTAAACCGTAGTCGACCTCTCCCATCCCTACAATGAGAAAACCGTGTTCTGGCCCAATCCCGAGGATTTGATCTCGAAAAAGTGCCTTCGGTCGAACCGAGCAGGGGTATTTCTTAAACCTCCGAGACTTTCTCCACCACGTAGTTGACCAGCATGATCAGCAGGGCAAGCGGTATTCCCCAGCGCAACCAGAAGAAGAGGAGACCGAAGCCCCGCTTCAACGGAAGCTGTTCTTGCGTCGACTTGCGGCCAAGCCCCCAGGTTAACGCAAGAAGGGTCAGACCACTACCAACGCACTGCATTCCCGACCCGCAGATCAGATCAAGGCGTTCAATCAGAACCGGATAGAACACGATCGGCAAGACAAGGAAGGTTTCGGCCACCAGCAAGATCAAAAGCGCTTGCATCTTCGCCATCGCAAACGAATCCCGAAAGGCACCATAAAGCACCTGCAACGCAGCGAGGCTTGATAGAAACGCCACAAACAAGAGAGCAAGAAAAAAGAAACTCCCTACGACCCGTCCCCCGGGCATGACAGAAAAGAGATGAGGCAACGTCTCGAAGATGAGTCCGGGCCCCGCGGAAAGATCAAGCCCGAAAACAAGAACCGTAGGAACGATGAAGAGAGATGCAAGAACCGAGGCCGAGACATCCCCAAGAGCCGTCAGAATGGACGCAGAAGGGATCGACTCCTCCTGCCGGAGAAAGCTCCCATAGATGACGTAGAACGTTCCTCCAAGGCTCAAGGAAAAGAAGGCTTGCCCCATCGCGGCAAAGATTTCAGTCGCCCCGAGAACCCCAAAGTCTGGCTTCAAGAATTCGCCAAGTTGCCCCACCGCTCCCGGCAAGGTCAGGGAGTGAAAAATCATGTACAGGACGACGATCCCGAAGAACGGAACAAAGAGCTTGCTGACCCGCTCGACTCCCTTCTCCAATCCGGCATACAGGGTCACAAGAATCACAAGGATCAACCCCATCGCCAGGGCATACATCAACCAGCCGTCGGAGAGCCCGACGTGAATGTTGTCTGCCGCCGATTCGTCGAATCCGTGAAGGACCGAATATCCGGCGGTGTAAAGAATGTAGGCAATCACCACCACGTAGTACGAATTCGCGAGGAGCACATTGATGAGGAGAACTCCGCCTATGAGCCTCCCCTTACCGGAGAATGCCTTTCCAAAAGCGCCGAGAGGCCCGTGGCGGGTAGCCCTTCCTACCGCCCACTCCCCCATCACCGCCGGAATCCCGAAGATGACCACAAAAACCAGATAGAGGACGAGAAACGCGCTTCCGCCGTAAAGCCCCATCATGTAGGGGAAACGCCAGACGTTCCCGAGCCCGACCGCCACTCCGATCATGGTGAGAATCGTGGCCGTCCGGGACGAAAAGAGCTCTCGCTTGGCTACCAAGGGATCCTGGCCGGCGAGGTTCCGGGAACACAGGCGTATCCGGAGAAATCGGTCACCCCTTCCAGCTCACCGAGAACCTCTTCGTCCATCCACGCTCGCCCCGAGACCCTGGTCGGGTCCTGAGAACAAAGAGCCACGGTTGCGTCCGCGAGGATCTCTGGCTTTCGCCACTGCTCGATCGAACCCAGCCCGAGATTCCTGGTCGCGGCGGACTCGATCAGAGTGACCGGCCAGAGGGCATGGGAAGCAATGTTGTCTTTTCGATGTTCTTCTGCAATCGCCAGAGACAGGTAGGTCATCCCGAATTTGCTGACCATGTAGGCACAACGATCAACGACCATGGCCGGCCGGATGAGCGGAGGAGACATATTGACGATGTGACCGAACCGAGCCTTCATCATCGTGGGCAGGACGGCACGGGAAAGAATGTGGGCAGCGCGGAAATTCACATCCATGACGAGATCAAAGCGCTTGGACGGTGTTTCCGAGACTGGAAACCACCAGGCGGCTCCCGCATTGTTGACGACCACGTCGATCCGGTCAAACTCGTTCAAGGTGCGATCGACCACCGCCTGAATGTCTTCTTCCTTTCGGACATTGCAGGCAACAGGGAGAACGGTTACGTCGGGAGCAGCGGACTTGATTTCCTCCGCAACCGAGTGAATCGTCCCGGGAAGGCGCTCATGAGGGCGAACCGACTTCGCGGCCAGAACGACATGGCTTCCCGCACGAGCAAGAGCAATCGCACAGGCTCTTCCCACTCCCCGGCTGGAACCCGTAACAATTGATACTCGTCCTTGTAGCGCATCCCTCATTCGCCCTTCCTATCTCGCAAAAATTGCGAAAGGGGGAATGCTCGAGCTTTCTCGATCCCGGAGATTGCGAACATCCACCCGTAGCCATCTCAGACTCTTTGTTTCCGAGCCGGTAGTCAGCTACGAGTGTATTCCAGGGACCGGATTCCTAACAACTCTTTTTCAGGCCCCGGTCTCCACCTTCATGGAAGACTCCTGGTACTCGTTACGGGCCTCCGCGACCTTTCCCTGTCCGTGCAGGGAGAGAATCAGAGAGCGTTGCGCATCCCTTGAAGGACGAAAAGACAACGAATCACGAGACGCCGTCTCCGCCTGCTCGAACATCCCGACGGCGATGTAGCAACCGGCGGCATGGGAGAGAGCCACGGGAGCATGGTGCCCCTGTAACCCGGAAACATGGTAGAAGCATTCGATTGCCTGATTGAGATGGCTTTGATCTCCCGAAGATTCATACTGACTGCGAAGAGCCACACCTCGCCCCAGCCAGGAAGCGACGCCCCCCTGCCCCTGAGAGATTGACTTTTCAAAGGACTCGATCGCAAGATCAAATTCACCGCGGACCATCTGAATCCGGCCCAGCTCCCGGAACGCCTCGGGTGCAATTTCCGGCTCCGCGAGCAGCTCGTCCAGGAGATTCCGTGCCTTTTCGACCTTTCCCGAAAGGCTCAAAAGACGTGCTCGGAAGACCTCGGCTTCGTGATGATCGTGGTCGCCTTCGAACGCAGAAAGGAGACTCTCCGCCTCCTTCGCAAGACCAAACGCAAGAAGGGTCTCCATCTCGACAAAGATGTGCTCATGAACCGGAGTCCCTTCATCTCGAGCAGCGCTCGCGTGATGGGCGGCAACCGTCATGTCGTCGCAGCAAAGAGCTTCCGTTGCCAGAACCGTGTGACTGTATCCTTGATCCGCAAACGGATCCGGCGACTGCAAGAAACCAACGAGCCGGAGAAGAGTCGTCTTCCAGACCGTGCAACTGAAAGGCAGGACATGGGTCTGCTTCAGGATCTCCTCGTCCATCTCCCCTTCCCAGCTCTGCTCTGCCCAGGACAGATTAAAGGCAACTCCCTCAACTTCCGGTGAGTGGAGATATCGGAGAAGCGCCGATTCCGTGGGGACCTCCGCATAGATCGTGTCTTCACGAAACATGCGAGAGTCGGTGTAGATCAAACCAAGAGGCTTTCCCTCCGGGCTCGGCAGCGTCACGGTCATCATGAGGTCAAGAGCTTCTTGACCGACAATGCACTTTGTACCGGCATGCTTTTGTGAACCGAGAGGAACAAAGACATGAGTGAGATGTAGAAGATCCTTCCACATCGAGAGGAATGAGCCAGCCGACTTCGGGATCACCCGAAATTCTTGACAACGGGATTCGAGCATCCGGAAACCCTCCGAGGAAAAACCGCGCGGCGTGGTACCGGCACTTCCGACAAACACCACCGCGCAAATACAGGTGACGGGATCAACCCATGGGCCCGCCCCGACGGATCTATCGTCCCTAAGCCGGGTATTCCATGAGCTTGGATGTAAATTCACTCGAATTTTTCATCCTGCGTACCTCCTTGGCAAAAAGCACCCGATCAACGGACCACTACCGGGGCTATTTTTTCGGAGATTCAAGTCCGAAAATGGCGAGTCCGGGCCACAATAACGAGGTAGTTTGCTCGTCATGAACAACCCAACTTTGGAAAGGAAGGCTCAGGAAATGGAGCTGGACGCAGATCGGTGCTACCAGGCCATTCTCAGCCGGGACCAGCGCTACGACGGCAAGTTTTTTACCGCCGTCCTCACCACTGGAGTTTACTGCCGTCCCATTTGTCCTGCGGGCCCGCCTCTGGCGAAAAACGTCACCTTCTATTCCTGCGCATCCGCCGCCGAGGAGGCCGGATTCCGACCGTGCCGCCGGTGCCGACCCGAAACCGCGCCCGGCACTCCTGCTTGGGCAGGCACATCGGCCTCTGTTTCTCGTGCTCTTCGGTTGATTTCCGAAGGAGTTCTCGACGACGGCTCCGTGACGGACCTGGCTCGAAAACTCGGTGTCGGCGATCGACATCTGAGACGGCTTTTTCGGCAACATCTGGGAACGTCTCCTCTTGCGGTAGCCCAGACGAGGCGTCTCCATTTTGCCCACAACCTGCTCAAGGAAACCGACCTGGCCGTGACCGAAATCGCCTATTGCTCGGGCTTCGCCAGCCTGCGGCGATTCAATAGCGCGTTTCGCAACGCCTTCAAGCGATCCCCCAGCGAAAGCAGAAACCCTTCGACGATAAAAGCCAAGAAAACCCGTCAAGCTCCGGACGGCTTCACTCTCAAACTCGCTTATCGATCCCCATTCAACTGGGATGCAATTCTGTCGTTTCTCGGTCCCAGGGCCATTCCCGGAGTTGAATCCGTTGATCACGGTGTCTATCGAAGAACGATCGAGCTCGGCGAGAAACCGAGCCTTCTCGAGGTCGCGCACGTTCCCGAAGAAAACCGGATCGAGCTTCAGGTCGAGCGCCATGCCATAAAAGACCTTCTCAGGATCGCGGAAAAAATCCGCTCCCTCTTCGATCTCAATGCCGACCCTCAACTCATTGCTGCAGACCTTGGAAAAGATCCCACAATGAAGTCCATTCTGGACCGGGTCCCCGGACTTCGACTCCCCGGGGCCTGGGATGGATTCGAGATCGCCGTGCGAGCCATCCTGGGACAGCAAGTAACGGTAGGTGGCGCTACTACCATCTCGGGTAGACTCGTCACAAGGTTCGGACAACCTCTCAAAGAGAAATGGATCGCCTCCGGCGGGTTCGGCCTCACCCATCTCTTCCCGAGCGCCAGAGTCCTGGCTCAAGCAAGCCTGGACGACATCGCCTCCATCGGCATTCCGAAGCCTCGAGCCCGTGCTCTGCAAGCCCTGGCTCGATCGGTCAGCGAAGACAAAGTGCTGGAAGATCGATCGGGCGGACTCGAAGGTCCCATTCAGCGTTTGACAAAGCTCCCCGGAATCGGAGATTGGACGGCTCAGTATATTGCCATGCGAGCTCTCGGAGAGCCTGACGCCTTTCCTTCCACGGACCTCGTCCTCAAGAAAATCCTGGAGGCACACGAGGCTCCACCATCGATTCCAGGAAAAAATAAGACACGACGTCCCGACGAGCGATGGAGTCCGTGGCGTGCCTATGCGGCCATGGCTCTCTGGTATGATCACGGAAACCCGCAGCACCCGTCAAACTCGACCCAAGCTAAGGTGAAGCCATGAAGGTCTCTTTCATCGAAATCCCATCTCCCATGGGTCCACTGACTCTCGGCTTCGTTGCCGAAACACTCTGCGCGGTCTCCTTCGATGAATACTGGGAGCCAACGAAGCGCCAGCTCGAGCGTACGATTGGAACAGTAACCAAAGCTCCTCGAATCACGCTCCCCATGAAAGATGTCTGCAGGCGTCTTGAGGACTACTTTGCGGGAGAGATTGCCACCCTCGACACGATTCCTGCGGTTCCCCACGGGACGGAGTTCCAGCTGGAGGTGTGGAAGGCCCTGCGCAAGATTGGTCCCGGCGAAACAACCTCATACGGAGAGCTCGCCGCATCCATTGGTCGCCCGAATGCACAACGAGCCGTCGGCTCCGCAAACGGAAGCAACCCGGTTGCCATTGTCATTCCCTGTCACCGGGTCATCGGAAGCAGCGGAGATCTGACCGGTTACGGAGGGGGCCTTCATCGCAAGCGCTGGCTTCTCGCCCATGAGGGATTCCCCATCCAGGGGGAGCTGAATCTTGACCACTAATCCAATGAAACAGCCCGGAAACGCGCCAGCCCCGACTCTTGCCGGTGTTGTGGCCGCTTTTGCGGCGGTCTACTTCATCTGGGGCTCCACTTATCTGGCCATCCTCTTCGCCATTGAAACCATGCCGCCCTTTCTCATGGCAGGAGCAAGGTTCCTTGTTGCGGGTCTCTTGCTGTACGGTTTTTGCCGGCTTCGCGGAGCAGAACGCCCCACCGCGAGCCACTGGCGCTCGGCAACCATCACCGGCTTCCTCCTCCTGGTTGCCGGCAACGGTGCGGTGGTCTGGGCCGAGCTTCGGATCAGTTCGGGTCTCGCCGCCCTGCTGGTCAGCACGGTACCGTTCTGGATGGTTCTTTTTGACTGGGCCCATCCTCAGGGGAAACGACCGACGATCGCCACCGCTCTTGGCCTCCTTCTCGGGTTTCTTGGCATCGGACTTCTCATCGGCCCCTCGGACCTGGGTACAGGTGGACCGATTGATCGGATGGGATGCCTGGCTGTTTTGTTTGGCGCCATGTCCTGGGCCGCAGGATCTCTTCTCTCAAGAACAAAGAAACAGCCCTCGTCTCCACTCCTGTCGACGGCTCTTCGGATGATCTGCGGAGGTGTATCCCTTCTCGCCCTGGGATTTGGCCTCGGGGAAGCTTCTGAGGTCAATCTTTCGACGATCACACTCCGGTCCTGGTTTGCGCTTGCTTACTTGACCACGTTCGGTTCGATCGTGGCATTTTCTTGCTACATCTGGCTTCTTCGCGTCACCACACCGGCCAAAGTAGGAACGTACGCCTACGTGAATCCTGTGGTTGCGGTTTTCCTTGGTTGGGCACTCGCATCCGAAGAAGTGACATCACGCATCTTCTGGGCGGCAATGATCATCGTCTTTGCCGTCATGCTCATCACCGGAGCTTCCCGAAAAAAGAGAGCTCAAAAGCCTGAGGCCAAGTTCACTTTGCCTCCGAGGAAGTGCCCTTCCAGGCCAGCTCAATGACCTTCTTGATCGAAGGAGCGGCGAGCCGATAATTCCGCCCGATTTGATAGGGTGGAACAAACCACTTCCAGAGAAAGACACCCGTCACAGACGGCTCACGTTCGGCCTCGGCAAGCGCAATCCGAAGACACGATTCTTGCACGGGAAGCGCCGCATCCCCGTCCATCTTCCCCTCCCAAGGGCGCACCGGAGCCTCAAAGCTACAGCTATAGCCAAGCTCGGTGAATACGACCTTGCGGTTCATGCGGATGGAATAGTCGCGCAGGACTTTCATCTGATCTTTCCAACCCTTTTGAATCACCGCCGCATCCGGGCTCGGAGTTGCGCTCACCGGAAAATAGGCCTGAATGCCAATGACGTCGAGGGCATCCCAGAACGGTACCCGCTGATAATCGGGCCAGTTTGCCGCATACGTCAGCGCAGCATCGGTGCGCTCTCGCACTTCTTTGATCAGCTCCCGCCATTCCTTTTCCGAGCCCAAGGTCAGGTCCAGCTCTGTTCCGACGCAAAAGCCATCCGCATTCTTGCATGCCGATGCCAGGTCAAGAATCCAGATTCGATATTCCTTCCAGAAGCGATCCCAGCTCCCTTGCTTTTGAAAAGTGATGGCTCCTCGCCATGAAAAGCCGGATCCCCAGTAGGCAAGATGGGGCTTGATGAAAACTTTGAGCCCCTGCTGATGGGCCTCCCGAATTGGCCGCACCCATTCTTCGAGGGGTTCTGCCCCTCCCGCGCCTCGATATCGAACCTCACCCTCTTGGGAGATTCTGGCATAGGGATGAGTGCTCACCCAGTTCGCACCCATCTGAGACAGTTCCCGGATCGCGGGAACGATGGCGTCCGTTCCCCATTCCTGCCCGCTACCATGGGTGGAAATCACAACCCCCCGGATCTTCTTTGAAGAGGATGGCTCGGCAGAGGGAGACAACGATCCCCCCACGGCAAGGACCGGAAAAAGAATCAGGCATTTCAGAAGGCAACGGAGGGGTTTTGGAGGCATATTTTGCGGTGCTCTTTCTTGTTCCATCGTTTACCTTGTCTCTTGATGTTCGTCGTAAAAGATCACGGCCCAAGGCTTACCGTAGCTCACGGAAAGCTCATGAATCCGTAGAGACGAATGTCTCATCCATGATCAAGTAGCGATCAAGTAGCGATCAAGCAGCGAGTAAGCAGCGATCAAGCAGCGATCAATCGATGAGAATCGACCCAACCATACGGAGTTTATCCCATGGCGACCGGATCTTTTTCCAGAGCTCGGCTCCGATTGAAGGCAAGGAAAGCCCTCACGATCGTGGGCGTCATCGTCGCAATTTTCTCGACACCGACGATCAGGCCCGCCTCCTCGTCGGAGAATTCCGATGAAGGAGTCGCCAAGAAAGATGTCCGACTCAATCTCGCCTTCGAAGAACGAATCGTAGCCGGCGGGCCCGATGATTTCATGGAAGTTCGACATCTCCTTCTTACAGGATCCAACTATGAAATCGGAAAGAAGCTCGGAGAGCTCGCGGCCCAACACCACGGAATCGAGTGGACTCCCGGAAAGCAGAGTCTAAGAAATCGCGCCCAACGTCTCTACATGGCACGGAACTTCCCCATTTTTCTGGAACGGATGCGCGGAGCCGCGGCGGCGTTCGGCATCAGTCTGGAGGAAAGTCAAAGCGCCGGGGACTCCCTTTCTTATCTGCTGGGAAATCCCGGTTGCTCGGTCGTCTACTATCCGCCCTCTGTAACCCAGGAGAAAGTCGGATACCTGAGTCGCAACTACGACTTCACCACAGGAACCATCGATGGAAGAAAACCTGGTCCAGGAGAACTTCCCTGCACCGCGCGTCCCTATGTGATTGAACTTCACCCGGATCAAGGTTACTCCTCCGTGTATCTCTGTTCCTACGACCTCCTGGGCGGAACCATCGATGGAATCAACTCCGAGGGACTCACGGTGGCGCTCCTCGCCGACGATGAGCTCAATCGGGAATTTCCCATGGAGCCTGCGGGCTCGTCGGGAGTGGGGCTGGGTGTTCTGCAAGTCCCTCGACTTCTCCTTGACACGTGCGCAAATGTAGAAGAAGCCAAGAGAGCTCTTCTATTGAACAAACAATATTACGGCCACATCCCCTGTCACTACATCGTAGCCGATCGCCATGGCAAGTCGTTCGTCTGGGAGTACTCCCAGGCGCATAACCGGGAATACATCATCGACGGGGACGGAAAACCTCAGATCACGACGAACTTCAGCTTGCACCGATACCCCGATTTGAACAGCCTTCCAAAAGAAGGTCATCGGCTTGGATATTTTAATCGGTATCGAACTCTTCAAGAGAAGATCGAACAGGCCGGAAACGACCTGGGTCTCGAAACCATCAAGAAGACAAACATCTGCGTATCTCCCGACTCCCCATTGACCGGAGGGCGACCCGGTGGCCGAACTCTCTGGCATTCTCTTTACTCACCGGAAAAACGAAGCCTCGAGGTCGATTTTTATCTTGGTGAAGACACGGACCCGAAAACCGGCGAGACTCAAATCAGGCGGTCAGGGTACGTTTCTTTTGGCCTCAAAAAGGAATCGATCGCTGTTGCGGAAACCCCGATCACAAGGGCAAGAGCAGCCGCAATCCAGAAGACCCGCTCTCAACTCGACGAGCTGATTGCGATGAACGGTGGCATCGAGGGAATCAGCGAGAAAGTGGCTCCGTTTTCCTCCAGAGTGGAGGTCCTTTTCGAATCCGACAAGAAACGCGGAGCAAAGATGTTCTCCAACGGAAACCATCTCTATA
>JAJDCM010000291.1 GCA_029260825.1 Planctomycetota bacterium
CTGATGAGACCAGATCGAATAGCAGTCCAGATCCACCGACGCCGAGATCACGGTTTCTCCGGGAGGAATCATCACATTGCCATCGACAAGGGCAGTGCGTTGGGCCGATCCGGAGGCATCAACGCTGGCCGGTGAAATGAAAAGAAACATGCCGAGGCATAGGGGAAGAGCGAATTGAGTTCGTTTGGGCCGGTTCATGGGCTTCTCCAATCGTCAATGGGTACTCCGAGAATCATCATGGACCGGGCCAAGGCCCTGAAACACTCCTTCTGGCCAGACTCGATAATAATCGATCCGCAACCAAGCGCAAGTACCCAGAAATCAAGATCGAGCGTTGTCCGATCATGACACGGTAGAGCCAGATATCGACGACTTCAACGCATCGCTTTGGGCAAAGGTAGAGGTCACGTTCTGACAATTCCACCGGAGAAGAGTCGGTCGCTTCGTCGTTGTGACCCGCCAATTGGACCGGCTTGGATCTCCCAAGTTCCTACCGCCCTCTCTTCTTCGGGGTAAATTCCCGCAGTCCGGTCGGGCATTCCACGGAATCCTCCATTCGTTCCGCCAGAACCTCTCGTTGGTCCCCTTCCTTGTTGGTCTTCTTCGGGTCGATCCGGATGACGCCTCCCACCACTCCCCAAATGACCGGAGAATGCCCCGTACTCGAGCTCTTGGGGATGCTCGCGACCAGGGATGTCAGGTGCCGCGCAGCCGCAAGAGTCATGGGACCACTGACCCCCGCCACCACGATCCAAACCTGACCCGTTCGACGGCGCTGGGCGGCGATAATCCCGTGATTCGTCCACTCCCCTTTCTTTCTTCTTGGCCCTTTGAAGGTGTCGCCTTTCGTCTTGATTCCCCAGGCATTTCCCTTGTAGACCTCGTCCGAGGTTTTCTTCACCCCCTTTAACACTTCATGTCCATTGAGACAAAACGTGCTGTTCAGACGCTCACTGAGATCGGGGGAAACCAAGAAATGAAAGGGTAGGTCGTCGTCCACGGAGGGACGCGGAGTGAAGGGCTTTACGTTCATCATCTCCGCAAGAATGATCTCGGTCGCATGACACGAAACCGGGGATCCAAGACAGACAATGGATGGGCCATCGACGTTCCTCAATCCGCGAAACCACTCTTCGTCCTTGAAGGTCTTCGGGGTCAGATCCGGGGTTTTCACCGGTCTCCTCCCGGCGGAGTTTGCGTTTGACACGAGGTTAAACACTTCCACCATGAACGGACGGACTCCGGAGCGTCCCCGACTGAGTTCATTCATCAAGAGAGCAAGAGACCTTAAATCCCAGTTCGAGGCCACCGTCAGGTGAAGCCGGGGTTGGACGCCGTAAAGAAACATGACTCGCCCGGACTTGACGAGGTCTTTCAGGAAGGACTTCACTTCAAACACGTCTTTCAGTCCGGTTCCTCGTTGATTCAAGAAGGCTTCAAGACCTTCAAGCTCCAACATGGAGAGGGTCACGTTGGTCGCGAATTGGATGTCCGCCAATGCCGTCAATTTCCTGCGATCAATCCCGTACGGAACGGGCGGGCTTTGTTTCGGACTCGAAAAAGGGATCTCGTGAAGCTTTTCGTACGCAATCACGATCTCTTTCGATAGGTTCGCATAACTCCCAACCCGTTTTTTTTGTTCCCGCAGAATCTTTCCAAGCTCTTCGCGAAAACTAGCTACTGCCATGGGACGACCTCCAATTCGGACCTGATGAGATCCGCAACCAATTCTTTCAGGGTTTCATTGACAAGACTTGTCACCATTCTGACAAACCATAGCATCATCGGGTGTATCCTGACAACCAGTGTCATTTCCTTGACTTGATGTAAACAACGAACTACAAGCAGATTGGGACTGCTTGCGGCCCGCTAAGTACCGTTCCATGTCATCAGTCCATAATCGGCCACCACCCCCTTGTAATGGATTTACTTCATGCGGTAGAAAAAGACTCGCTTTGTTCCCCCGAGATGTTGATTTCTTCAAGGAGGGCCCCACGTCATGCAAGCGACTCTGATTTTCTATGGATCCAAAGAGAACCCCCAGGGAGGCAAACTCTCTCTTCGTTACGAGGGGATTCTCTTTTCCGTCTGGCTTACAGCCAACCAAACCAGCCTCTTGATCACTTACGCCGAAGCTCTCAAGAACGACAAGCATCGCGTTCACGATTTCATGGTGGGTTTTCGCAATTCGACCGCCGTGATCAATGAGACGAACCTACGTCTCACCAGCAAATGGGACATGGACGAGAACAAGATCTCCGACTTGACCCGTGAATTGCTGGACAAGATCAACGCCGAGGCGAAGAAAGCCATCGGCGAAATCAACGTGGCTCCGTTCCCGGGCTTTTTCGTCGAACTCGAGGGTTGGGGCTGGAAACTTTCCGCGTTTCCCTCGATGAGCGCTTCCTGAGAATGATCAATCCCTACCCCGTCCCTGTCCCATCCATCGCGAAAGAGGTCTCTATGTTGTCTCCTCCCCCACCAACCCGATCTCGTTGTTTCCGATTCTTGGTTGAAACCACGAACCAGAACTCCGACTCCGAATCCGTTCCGACCGATTCGGGGTTCGAGTCAATCCAAAACGGTGCGGAATTGCCGTTTCTCGAGGTGCCGTCCGGAGTTTCCTTCCTGTGGCTTGAACCGGACGGGACCCCGATCGTCCTCTCCGAAGCTCCGACGTCCGGGTTTCCCCTGGGAAGACTCGAGCCCCTCGAGGACCAGGATCGTCCCGAACTAGTCCTGACCACCCACCGGGGGTCACACCTTCGGATTAACGGATTCCCGGCACCGCGCGCATCGAAGCTAGGACTCAAGGATCAGCTCCAGCTCGGGCCGGAAACAGTCCTTCACATGACCGTGTATCACCACCCCCGAATCTCTCCGCCGAGTCCGGAGAAAATCGGGACAAAGTGCCCCGTGTGCTTGACGAAATTCAAGGAGACGACCCGGGTCCTCGCCTGCCCCTCTTGCGGCTGCGTGGTCCATGCAGAGGGGCAAGAGGTCGAGGTAGAAAAACGCCTCGAGTGTTCCACCGTGAGTTCGGAATGTCCGAACTGCTCCTCGCCCCTGAACCGGGCCGAGGGCTATCTCTATCATCCCGAGGTTTAGTGGGGTGAGTCAGAAGTCGGGGGTTGAGTCTTTGATTCACCCCCCTTGCGAAGGACAGAGGGATGAAACCGAATCCAGATCGAGTCTGCTCCCAAATCGAATCGATTGAAGCCCAATTCGGCTTTGAGGAGATTCTCGCCGGCCCCAACGCCGTGTCGGTTGACCCCCAGGATCGACTGCCTCGGTTCCACGATGTTCGTCTGCCGGTTGGAGAAATCCTTTCCGGGTTGAGTATTTTTCTCGTGGGTTCGGGGAGTATCGGCATGGATATCGCAGAGCGTCTTGCTCGACTCGGCATCAAGAATCTCTTCATCGTCGATGGAGGTCATTTCAAGGATGCTTCTCTTCTTACCCACTCGGTTCTTCCCGATGACATCGGCAAGAGTAAGGCCTGGATTGTCGGCGCAAGGTGCAAGGCCATTTCGCCCCAAACCCGTGTCTTCGTCTACGACTCGGCATTCGAGGAGCTTGCGGAGGCAGCCATCGCTGATTCCGATTTTGTTTTCTTGGCCAGCGACAACTTGGCCGTGGAAGTGGAAGCCGGGCGCCGATGCACCGCGTTCCAAAAACCGCTCCTGCAAGCCAGTCTCGCCGGCGAAGTCCTGGTCGCTCAGGTCCGGACTTTCGGCAACAACGGAGGAGACGCTCAAGCCTGCCCGGCTTGTCAGTACAACGACCGGGAATGGGAGTTACTCGCCCATCAAACCCGATACAGCTGCGAAGGAGCCCTCAACGAGGACGGTGCGTTCATTTCCCCATCGACCCGGAAGAAGACGCGAGACGCGGTTCCGCCCACCATGAGCGTCAGTTTCCTCTGCTCGATGGCGGCAAACCTCCTGTTGACCGGTTTGTTTCGCCATCTCTTCATCAAGGAGAGTATCGAAGATCAGGTGGCGGAGTTTGCCGGCTTTACCCTGAGGAGTACGGTCTCCCCCCTCTACCGCAACCCGGAATGCCGATGCGATCACACGATCTATGAGCGGCCAGAACTCGCTTCGCCCCTTCACAAAACTTCCGGGAAGGAACTGTTGCTGGCGGCGGGCTCCGGGGTTGATCCGCTCGCCCTTGAAAGCGCCTCCCTCACCATAGCGGGGTATCAGTGGGCGGAAACCGGGACCTGCGGTTGCTCACACCAACCGTCGAAAATTCGCCGATTTGTAAGTCCCCCCCTTACCGCCGGACCCTGTGTAGCGTGCGGGGACATCATTCACGCCAATCCGTTCGCCACCTTCGATCGCGTACCCGTTTCAAACCTGGCAGATTTCCTCGATCGTCCTTTAGACGAACTCGGAGCCAAGGGTCTGGACTCGGTTCTTCTCAGGGTCGGCGAAAACGTCTTTCACTTCGAGAACCCTCGAACGGAGTTTCAGAAATGACCAACGAAATTGAATTCGATCCCATCGAATTCTCGGAGATCCCGGCGTCGGCTTCGGTCGGTCTCGACGATTTGTCCGAGATCGAACTGTCTCCGCCAACCCAGAGCTTCTATGACCGCATCACCGAGAAGGTTCAAGGTCCCGCGGTTTGGGCCAGTCGCAAACGTCGAGAAGTCCATGACCTTCTGGTCCTCTCCGAGATGGCTCCAAGGTTCCATGTTGATGTGCTCGACCCCCGGGTCGACCTCAAGGCTCTCTTGCGGATCCAGTGTCCCGTGCCCTGCCTCCCTCCGGGGTCGGAAGGGCTGATCATCGCCTCCGAAGTCGTCCTTGCTCTCTCCTATCCCCAGGAAGTCCTTCATCAGTCGCTTCCCGGGTACGGATTCCTGAACATCCTTTCGCCAGGCGACGTTTGGCTCGCCAACACGACTTTCGGAGGTCCGGTTCAAAAAGTCTGCCTCGGAGTGACCATGCCGGTAGGAATTCGTACCGTAGAGTTACTCCTTGCCGTTTACGGCGCAATCACGCTGCAAACGGTCCAGATCGACGAAGAGGATCGCGCCGGAGTCTTCAACACCGAGGCTGCCCGATACTATCAGCAGAGGAAGGATATCATTCCCCTCTCCCGCGTTCCCTTCCTCGGAACTGCGGACCTGGAAGGAGCAACCCCATGAAAACGAACCAGGAAACCCGGCTCACAGATTCGGGCAACACCAGGCCTCTCTTCGTCCGTCGACGACAACCCGCCGAAGAATCCTATCTGGCCAAAGAGCTTGGTAAACGCGGCTTCCGAAAGGCCAAGAACTTCTCCACGTACAGAGACAAACGGTTTCAACTTGAGCTCGGAGACTGGGTTTCCATCACGACCCTGAAGCAGAAAGATGGCGATCCGCTCACCGATTCACTGGGTCGTCCGGGTTTCTGGCGCCCTGGCATCATGAACGGAGGGTATCTCCAGACTTTCGAGTTCCCGGTCCCCCCAAAACTTTTCCAGGGTCTCCATGAAGAACTCGAAAACGAGGGGGCCGATTCCGCCGGAGAACTCGATGCCCTGCTCCTTCTCGTGGACTGGGCAACGAAGACGGCTCGGGGTCGACGACAAAAAAACTGGAGCCCTCCGCTTCAGGAAGAAGTTGAATCCTGGCTACCCGGCGACGGGCTCACCGTCCAGAGCGGAGAACACCTCACCCGGGGGAAGATCATTCGCACACCCGGTCGGCTCGCTTTTGTTTTCGATCGCTTCGGTGACACCGAGAAGCTCCCTCTTTCACGGGATCCGTGGATTCGCGAGACCCTTCTGGGTGCCCTTGACAGCTGGCGCGTGGTGCGCATCGGCCTGAATTCTCGGGGGTCGGCCCAGGTCGAACTCGATCTCAGCGGTGCTCCGATCGAACACCTTGAGTCTCTGGTCAACTCCACATTTCCAATCGTGCGCTGGGTCGTTCAGTGGCTCCTCGCACCGATTTCACTTCTAACGGATCGACGTCTTGAGTGCGCGTGCCTCGACGAAGATCCGATGTCCGTTCGTCAAACGAACAACTGATGAAGGAGGTCTAGACATGGTTCGAAAGAACGAAACCATCGTCGAGTCCGCATCCGAGGGAACCATGCACCTCGTCGCGGGCAATGTAACCGGAACCCAGACCCTTGGGGTCAAGGTTGACCGCTCGGTCTCGGTCGAGTCTTTGGCTCGGTCGGTGGCCAGCAGGATGGCACTCCCCGGCAACGTCGAGTGGGCGTTGCGAGATGAGCGAAGTTCCGCTTATCTGCGGGACGGGGAGTCGATCGGTACCCAGCTCGAGCCTGGAGCCCGGGTCACTCTTACCCCAAAAACCCATCTGGGTTGAGTGAGGAACGATGTCAGGATCAAACCCAACAACCGCCGAAACGTCGCTTTCGGTTCCGTTGCCGGAGCCCACCGGTCTCGCCATCGAATTGCGTCTTTCTGCGCAAGGCCCCGTGGCGGCCCGTGAAACGGTCGCCGCGGGAGACCTTGGCGACGCTTTCGCCGAGGCAAGGTGGCGAACCGGAGCATGCCGAGGCTTCCTGGACACACCTCCCGAGGAACTCGGTGTCAAGGTGAGTCCAAGTTTTCATTCAGACGATCCGAAACGCTGCGTAGGATTCCGAATCCATTCTCAGGATCCGTCCGGTTCCCCTTGCTCGTCGCCCTTCGATTTCGACTGCCTTGAACCGGTGGCCAGCCGGATGGCGGCGCGACTCATCAAAGATGGGACGTTGCAGGCCGGAGAATCTTACTTTTATTCCATCACCACCACCAACGACTTGCCGAAAACGCCGGACGAACCGAAAGCCTCGCAGATTCAGTTCAGTTCCCGAAGTTCGGGGTTGTCTCACGTCATATGCGAGTTGGCTCCGCTCCTGGAACAAGCACGATCGGTGGATCATCGGGAGAACGATCCCAGGCACCCGGTGATCTACACCAAGGAGGCCCGGCAATCAGCCGAGAGGATCGCCCGCAAAGGCGGAGACGTGCGTCCCCCCGTAGAAAAGGGTGGCGTGCTGATCGGATACTTCGGTTTGTGTCCCGTGTCACGAAGAATTTTCGTGGTGGTGACAGACGCTCTTGAAGCGACCGACGCCGCGGAAAAGGAATTTTCTTTGAGTTTCTCTTCCCGCACATGGGCTCGCATTCAGGGAATCATGAACGCCCGCCGGGAAGACCCGCTCACCGCGGCTCATCGACTGCTTGGTCAGTTCCACTCCCACCCCTTCCTTCCCGACAACGGTGCCCCTCCATGCGAAGCGTGCGCCACTGCGAAAGTCTGTGGGCGAAACACGGCATTTCTTTCGGCCGCCGATCATCTCTGGTGCAGGGCCGTGTTTGCCGGACAACCCTGGCAGATCGGACACGTGTTCGGGCTGAACGCCAGGGGGGATGACACAGAAGCGTTCTTCGGTCAGTTCCGGGGGCGCCTCCGTCCGAGAGGTTACCACGTCATTTCCGGGTCCGCTCTCTCCGAAATCACCATGAAGTCCCCGTCCGTTTCCCTGCCGGAATCGGACTCAACTGGAGGCCCTGCCTGATGCCCACCAAGAAACCACCGAACATCGCCAAGATGCTCTTTGACCCCAAAACTCCTCTGCCTCTTCGCAAACAGTTCATCGCTCAACTTTGCATGGGCGGGGGCAAGGAGACGGATCAGATCCTCACGACGCTTCTGGACAAAGCCGTCGCCAACAACACCGAAGACAACCTCAAGGAAACCCTCGAAGAGTACACCCAGCTCCTCGAGGCCATGAAGGAGGGGCCGATCCGTGGAGGAACATTTCACAGTCGGGTTCTCACCGAAACCTCCATCATCCGGGCTCGAGTTCTGCTTGCCGATGGATCGGAAGTCTATCCCGTCATCCCCGAAGCCGTGATGTCGGAAAAGATGAAACGCGGAGATCGGGTCTGGGTGGAGGCTCAGGGAAAGGCCGTTCTCTTCCATGATCCGGGCTGCGAGTCCGTGGGCGAAGTGGCCGAGTTCACGAGGCATCTCCCTGACGGCACGGCCGAGGTTCGCCTCAATGATCGTGGTAACTATTCCTATTGGGTGTCGGAACAACTTTCCCGAGAAATCGAATCCGGGGAAGCCAATCCCGGAGATTCGGTGCTCGTTTGTCCCCAGAGAATGATGGCTTTCTCCCGGATTCCGGCGGAGGACGGGCTTTCGCACTTCAAACACCTGGTCAAGGATCCGGTTCCGAATGTGGTGGTCGAGAGAGACATCGGAAGTCCGCCCCGCTACATCGGCCAGCTCTCTCAGCATCTCAGGACCGAAATGACCGAGCCAGAAATCGCGCGCAAGTATCGGTTGCGTCCATCCCGCACCATCCTGTTGACCGGGGTGAGCGGAGCCGGAAAGACCCTTTCCATGCAGGGAATGTGGCGCCGCTGCTACGAGATCATGAGCGAAGTCACCGGAGTCCCCATCGACAAACTTCCTCCCCGGGTCTTGAGGCTCCGAATCTCAGACATTTTGAGCAAGTGGGTGGGACAGAGTGATAAAGCGATCGATCGATTCTTTGATGAAGTGGAACAACTCTCAGAGCTCGAGTTTGTCACCGAGGACGGAAGGAAGTTCATTCTTCCCGTCCTGGTTCTGTGCGAAGAAATCGATGGACTCGCAAGGGAGAGGGGGCAGGATTCCATCCACGATCGCATCCAGGTAACCCTACTCGAACGCCTCGACGCTACATCCCAAAAGCTTCGAGACAAACTGATCTTGTTCCTCTTCTCGACCAATGTGCCTCACCTTGTGGACCCCGCATTCTTGCGGCGTGCTGGAGGTGTGGTGGAGCGATTCGGTCGTCTGAGTCGCCGTGGTTTCAACGCTGTGCTCGAAAAGAACCTGCGTGATCTTCCGGTTCGAAAGACCTCCAAACCTTTGAGTAAGTCGTCCGGGAACAGGAGTCTCGTAAGCGAGGTTTCCGGCTGGCTGTTCAGCCCCAACGGCGAGGATCAGGGTCAAGTCGAGATCACGTTTGTCGGAACGAGTCAGCCCTTGATCCAGTATCGCCGGGACATGCTCACGGGAGGTCTCGTGGACCGAGCGGTTCAACAAGCTTCGGCTGTTGCCTGTCGTCTTGAGCAAGCCGGATACCATCGTCCCGGGATGACCTCCAGTCTCTTGATGCGCGCCATCGATGACCAGGTGCGCAACACCGTGGAGCAAATGAAGCCTCACAACGCCGGTAACTACCTGACTCTTCCGGAAGGCATGCGGGTTTCCGACGTGCGCAAGCTCGATCAGCCCGCCATGTTGCCGAGCGAGTTTGAGCACTCCATGACGTCATGAACCTGATCTCTATCACCAACAAGGAGTATTAGACATGGAAAGACAGTTACCCCTCC
>JAJDCM010000292.1 GCA_029260825.1 Planctomycetota bacterium
TTCAAGGGTATTGTACGTCGTAATTGCGGCGTTGATGACCTCAAGTTCACTGTTGGTCGTATCCCAGGCGGCATGATGAACACTGAAGTTGACGACGATGTCGTCATCACCGCCGTTATCATCCGATAGATCGGGTCCATAACTTTGGAGCTCGGCCGTCCAGTTGTCGATGATGTTCAGTCTGAATTCAGTACGCCATGAATCGACGTTGTACGAGAGGCCCGAGTAGCGAGCCGCGGTTGGCTTGCTCGCGATGTAGGGCCCCATCCATTGCCCGGCCTCTTCCGGGGCGATGGTGAGATCGAGAAGATTTCCCGGGAACACTGCATTGTCTTCGTAGTATTCCGTGATCGCAGTAACGACGATTTCCATCTTGTCCTGGGTCTCAAGCTCGAAACCCTCTTTCACGATGGAGCCGAATACCGGGAGCACGGTCGCTGCGGTTACGGATGCCATGGCAAGGATGAGGATGGCATTGAGAATGAGAGCGCCGCGCTCTTTGTTCCCCCTGTTCCTCGCATCGAGTGCAACCATATTATTGCCTCCCAAGGGAAAAGACTTCCATGGTCGGTACGACTGCAGTGAAGTAACTGTTTCCCCATTGATCTTTGCTGAGCCGGGTCGTTGTCGCCGTGTCAGACGGTAGAAATCCTGCGTCTTGGAGTTGCCCCAGGAGTACCGGGTGGCTGTTCGAGAGAGGAGATCCAGGGAGAGAGATTCGGTTGAAGTTTTCGATCGCAATGGCGATTTCACGCATCTCTTTGCGGGTTACATCGCGATTCACGACCCCGAGGTAGCCGGAAAGAACGATGTCATCTCCGTTTCCTCCCTCAGCGATGCGATTTTCTCCGGGACTGGTGAGCGAAAAGGAATCAGCGGTTGTCTCGTAGGTGTAGGGTTGCAACCATTCGTCACTCCCGAAATCGTTCTGGACGGATCCGAACTCTTCGAAGTTGGTCGCAAGGTAGGGGCCCGCCCAGCCACTGGCCCAGTCGGGCTTGGTTTCGAGGTCGGCAAGAGCTTCCGGAATGGCATCCACGTCTTTGTAGAAGCGCACGATGGCCGCAGAAAGGTCTTTCATCTCGTCGCGGGTCTGGTTGTTCCGTTTGGGACGAATGTAGGTGTCAACCACAGGTACGATCACTCCTACGAGTAGAGTGAAGATTGTCAGGGAGATCACGACTTCAAGGAGGGTGAATCCCGAGGTCTTATTTTTGCTCGCTTCACCGGTTTTTCGTGGATGGATCATGAATGGTCTCCTGCGTGGTCGTCGCCGCCGTGATCATCGCTGCCGTGATCATCGCTGCCGTGATCGTCGCCACCGTGATCATCGCTGCCGTGATCGTCGCTGCCGTGATCGTCGCCGCCGTGATCGTCTCCTTCGCCTTCGTCATGGCCGCCGCTGCTGCACGGGTCGTTGTCTGCTTCGTCTTCAGGTCCACCAACACCACACGCACCGAGACGATCTCCGTGAGCAAGGTGAGCTGGGACTGCATTCTGCGAGACCCTGATGGTGTGGGCGTTTCCGGGATTTCCGGGGGGAATATGGCAGATCTCTACTTTGTTGTCGCCGCCGTGATCATCGCCATGATCGTCTCCGTGATCATCGCCGTGATCGTCGCCATGATCGCTTCCGTGATCGTCACTGCCATGATCATCGCCTCCCTGTTGACCTTGCTTGTTGGGATCTCCGACGCTGGCAGCCATGATGACAGGGCAGCCGACAGTATAGGGTTGGTTCCAACCATCTGTGAGGTAGTCCTCGGTACTGTCGTCGTCGCCGGGGAGAAGGCCGGCAGTCTGAAGGGCTTCGAGTGTCCCCGGATAATCATTCGGGGGGAGCGGATTGCTGGGTAGATTGATCTTGTTAAAGGTTTGAATTGCGTTGTTGATGTGCCGAAGTTCCTCGCGGGCTCGTTTCCGAACAGAGGGCGCAGCATCAATGGTGTATTGGATATCGTCTGCACTTCCCGAGTCATCGGATCGGTTTTCACCTTTTCCCCGCACGATCACCTGGGTGGTGTTAACGACCTCGTAGACGTAGGGCTCTCGCCACTCATCGAATAAATAGCCGGTATTCTGCGAATTCCCATCGATGAACTCCCACTCAATATAGGGGCCCATCCAGCTTGCGGTTCCGGCCGGTTTTGTCTTGAGCGCGGCAAGAGTGGTCGGGAATTCCTCCATATCTCGAAAGTAATTCACGAGCGCTCGGCCGATTTCTTCGAGTTCGACACGGGTTTCCTCCTCGGCAACCGAAGATAAATAGTCGGTTCCGGCTGGAATGAGGAGGGCGAAGACAACGCTCACGACGGCCACGGTCAGAAGGAGGTCGAGAAATGCGAATCCGGCGACGTCCTTTTGCTCGGGCGGGGTGACAGGTGGTTTTCTCATGGAGTAAAGCCTGATTTTGGGGGCAGCGGCGTCAACTTACGGGGACAGGATGTTTTTCATCCTAAGAGAGGCTACCCCATGATTTGGGTGTAAGCCAATAATACTGTTGATGTTAGGTGTCATTGTTGGGCCGGGTGCGGTTTGGCTGGCTCCCCCGCGGCATTTTCAGAGAGTACTCGTGTGGAGGTCATGCTTTGGAAGGAGCAGGGTCAAGCTTTCAGGCGGGACAGTCGATGAATTTTTGGATTTCGTTGGCTGGTAAGGCTATTGGACCCATTTCTGGATTCAAAGTGGGAGCGCATCTTGTCACGGTCAGGCATCTTGTCACGACTTGTCTTGAAGAGTTCGAATGAACGCTTGTTGTTTCTCACCGGAATCAACCTGACGCTTCTGAACTTCATTCTGGTTCAACATGCGGCAGTGGCGTTTCGCGAGGCGGAGATAGCGGTTCTCCTCTTTTCCCTTTCATTTTTTTCCGGGATATCTGCCGGCTATTTTCTTTCGGACCGACTGGGTCGATCCTGGGTCAAACGCTTCTTGCCCCTTTTTCTGGGCCTCCAGCTCCTTCTCCTGGTGTTCCTCCAGCCTCTTCATCATGTGATCTCTTCCGATGTCGATCGGTGGGCGGATGGCAAGTCACTTCCCGGCGACCTGGGGGTCTGGGTTGGATTCGGCGTTGGCTTCTTGCTGATGAGCGTCGGGGCTACTTCTCTGTATTCAGTGTTCCTTCCGGCGGCCATTCAAGATGGCCAGAATCTCAGGCGTTCCTACTCCATTGAAATTCTTGGATCGATCGTCGGACTGGCGCTGGTTCCGATCCTGGCAGGAGTGTCTCAGGAGTTCCTTCTTTCCGGCTACTTCGTCGCGTTTTTCTTCTTGTGTATCAACGCCGGTGTTTCACGCCCTGCGCTTCTTGGCCTTGCCGTCATCATGGTGAGCTTTCTCATGGGATTCGAACGTTGGGACAAGAGCACATCCGGTTGGTTCTACAAGAGGTGGTATGGAAGCTGGGTCTCTGACGTTGCCTATACCCGGTACACTCCGTATCACAAGATCGAGGTTCTTGAGCTGGATGATGGTGAGTTCATGCTCGCTCTCAACGGGAAGCGGCAGTTTGCTCGAGGATCCCATTTCCTCTATAGCTACTACCTGGCGGAGTATCCGGCACGTTTGCTCGGCTCTCCGACGGTTTGCCTCATGGGCTGCGGGTCCATGTCCACGGTAGGGCGCATCGGCGACTTCGTTCCATCGATTCGAATTGTTGATCTGGATCCGGAGGTCTTCAAGACGAGTAAGAGGTTCTTTCCTCAGTACAACAGACTGAATGAACTGGATAACTGGACCTTTACCGCCGATGACGCCAAGCATTTCATGGCGAACAACGACGAACAATTTGACCTGATACTCCACGACATTCCTCCGGCGAAATCACGCCAAATTGCTCTTACCTATACGCGAGAGTTCTTTTCTTCGGTGAAGGAGCACCTTTCAAGCGGCGGCATGTTCTCGATTGCTTCCCTGACACCACTCTCTGAAACGTCCAGGTATGGGAAGCGCATGATCGCAACCCTGGCCGATGTCTTTGATCGGTATTTCCTGCTGGAGATCGGGAGTTCGGTCTACTTTTATGGTGGAGGAGAAGGCATGCCGGTTCTGGACCGGGAAACTTTGAGGAATGCTATCGATCACTCGAGTCGCGATCGGATCAAGATCTACCTCCAAGGGGAAGTTGATGATCTTGTAGCTGGCGCGAAGATCATCACGGTCAACAACGTCGGGGATTTGATCTATGAGTAATTCTCGATCCGGGAGTAATTCTCGATCCGGGAGTAATTCACGATCCGGTGCCTTGGATCGAGTTCTGGCGTTCGGCGTGGGGATTCACCTTTCGCTCCTCCAGTTCAGCTATTTCTTCCTGCTAGAAGCTTATCACTCGAGTCGCGCGACATCTTATTTCATTGCGCTCTTCTTCTGGTTGATCGGATTCCTGGTCGGACTGAACCTCAAATCAGCTCATCGGTTTCCCATCATCATGGTGGGAGGGGTCGGGGCTTATTATTTGGCCCTGTTCCTTTTCAAAGCGTTCCCGTTCCGGGATGGGATGTTGCTCGTTGTTGGTGCCTGTATTGCTCTGTCGGGAGTTGGAGCAGGACTCTTCTTTCCTTATGCCAGGGAGAGATTCGATCGAGTCAAAGACCTCCTGTTTCACGAGAACAACGGGTTCATTCTCGGCATTATCATCTCGATGATGGCTTCTGTTTTTGCGGGGAAATGGCTTCTTCAAGGGGCACCCCTTCTGGTTCTCGTTCCGCTCCTGGTGATCTTGATCGCCGAATCTCGACGACGGTCCCAGAGGGTACTGGCAAGAAAAGAAGCGGTTCCCCAGCTAGCTGCTCGAGGTCTCGGGTTCCCACCTTTTTCTCTTGGCATTGCATTTGGTGTGCTCCAGGTGGCTCTCTTTTTCTGTTTGCAAGTGTATGTGACCGCTTCCTTCGTCGCCTATTTTGCTCTCATTGTCGCCTGGTTCGTGGGGGTGCTCATCAACCTTCACTTTGGCGTTCCTCGATCCATCGGGAAATGCATGATCGTCGCCGCGGGGGCCTATTATCTTCTGGTCATCCTCTCGTCTGTCCTGACCCCGTACCGGTGGCTGATTCCCCTCTACGGGATCTTGATCGTCTTGACTGCCTTGCCCGTAGGAGCGTTCTTTCGCTCCTACGCTGGACGCCTTTCGGGGGCCGGGGTTTTCTTTCATGAGAACAACGGATTCGTCCTTGGCTATCTGGCGAGCGTTGTTTCTTTCGCAGTTTGGGGGGAGAACTTTTTGCACTGGGGTCCAATTGTTGCCCTTGTTTTTGGCTACCTCGCCGTGATGGGACATCCGGGGATGAGCTATCTCATGCTCTGGGTCGTTGCGGGAGTCTGTCTGCAGAAGGGGACTTTTGGTGGCTTCCTGATTCTTCTTGCTGCCGCCGTTGTGGGGGGCATTACGCTCCTTCTGCGTCCTCGGGCGGCATCCATCTCCAGGAAGATGGAGGAGCTCGGGAGCCAGGGTTCATTTCCCCCGATCCTTCTTCGATCCATCCTGTTTCTTGCCGGGATCAATGTGATTCTTCTTCAGTTTTTCATCACCCGTGAGTTCTCGTCCGTTCTGGCGGCAAGCGAAGTCACGATCCTTCTCGTGGCGACCGCCTACTTCGCCGGGTTTTCGTTCGGCTACGGCGTCTCCCGGTTCCTGTCCATTTCGTTCTTGAAAGCGGCGGCAGTCGTCATGTTCTTCGTGCACCTTGTTGTTCTTTCCACGCTCAAGGTGTCCGCGGGATACTTCATTCATGCCGGCTATGGTTTTGAGGTGCTCGTTGGCCTGATTCTCTTCTCAGCCTTGCTGACGTCCGCTTTTTATTCGGTCTTCCTCCCCAAGTTTGTGACTTTGCTGGGAAGCGATTCCTTGAAGACCGTCTATGGGTGGGAACTTTCGGGAGCGGTGGTTGGTGGTATCCTCATGACCTGCCTCTCGAGTGTTGCTCCCCAGCTGTTGTGGCCGGGCTACTTCGGTGTATTCTTGCTGCTGGTTATTTTTCTGCTGAGACGCACCGGGTGGGCGGCCTCCTTCGGGTTCGTGGGCATCTTCCTCGTCGCCTGCCTTGCCGGCCGTCAAGCAGATCTTCACGCGGCTGGTACCGAGGACTACTATCAGACTCGAGGCTACTCGAATCCAGGTGTGGTCTTTTCCGGGAACTCTCCGTATCACTCGGTAGAGATCGTGGATACTCACCGGGATGATGCTCGATCCGAGAAGAAGAGTCGGGTCTCGTTCATCAACGGAGTTCGCTATTTTGACTATGAGTTCGGAGCGGACGGCCAGCTCGGGTCGGAGACCGGGCTTTCCGAGTTCACCTACTTCCTCGCCGAGCTCCCGGCAAAAATGCTCTCCGAGAAGCTAGGGCGCAAGTTGCGGGTTCTTGTTCTGGGTTGCGGGTCCATGGTCACTCTTGGCCGCATGATGCCTTACTCCGAGAAAACCACCCTGGTCGAAATTGATCCCCTGGTGGTTGAATCAGCCAAAACGTGCTGGGAGGGGCTCAACCGGTTCACGGAGCTCGAGAACTGTGAAATCGTGATCGATGATGCTCGTCATTACCTGAAGACGACCGATGAGAAGTTCGACCTCATTGTGAACGACATTTCGGCTCCTTATTACCTGGGGACGGCTTTGCTCCACGGGCGGGAGTACTACCGTCTGGTCCGGTCTCGCCTCAAGACCCATGGGCTCTTCTCCGAGTCGACCCAGGGGAGGCCAAGAGCATCGAACCCGGATGGCCAGGCCATGAAGATTCTGCGTGGCGTTGCGGATGCGTTCTCTCGTTACTACATGGTGGAAACCAAGGGGGAGCGAAGGAAGCAAAGCGGCTACGTTTACGCCTACAAGGAGAAGAAATTCGGTTCCAGCGACATCAATGCCGCCATGAGTGAGGCGGGTGTCTCGGAAGGAACCGAAGTGCATTGGCTGACCTGCGGTCATTTTCCCGTCTGGAAATCCGAACCCTTCAGCCTTTCCAGCATGGAGACCGTCTTTTCTCGAAACACCTTCCGGATGACCGACCGGCTGGGGCTTGACGACGAGGAGCGTGAATCCAGATTTTCGGTTTCGGACTCCCGATTTCTTGGGGTCGTCCGGGCCGAGTTCCAGCGGCCTCGGTTCTTGCTGGGATTTGGGGTTGTCTTCCTGGCGGCTGTCTTGGCCCGAGTTCGAGCGGTTCGTCGACGCCGTATGGAGGGACTCGCGGCGCCGATCGCACCAGCTTTGCCTTCCAAGCCTACCCCTTCCAAGACCATGGAAGAGTCCGAGCCATTTTCTGCTCAGGATGAGGATTCCTGGAAAGATCCTCCCCAGTCTCACAACCCACCCCCGGTCGCGTCTTGAGCCCGGCCCCCGTCCTTGATCAAGAAAGGGGAGGCTTCCGCGGGAGAGTGCAGACAGGGAATGCCTGCAAGATGAGGAAGGAATTTGCCGGCGCGACCCACCCAGCTCAGGTAGGTCGCACCGAGAATCAGCCAATGCGGGGCATCGGACCGATTACATGTGGAAGAGAACTTCCTTGGGCAAGATCGAAACGCGCTTTACTTTGTCCAGTGGGATGTACTGGGTGACCGTTTCTCGATCTTCCTTTTTCTTCGGATCCGGGATCCACTCCGTCAGGAGCACGATATAGTCCGGGCCCATCATCTTCACCTTGCCCTTGTAATACTGCGTATCCAGCTTGTAGCCCAGCGGAGTGGCGCGGTAAGACTCAGGATTGATGACCGTCACGACTTTCCCCACAATCGAGTGGAGGATGTCGTTGAAAGTCTTGACTTCCGTTGCGGTTGTCATGGTTCGTACCTCTGTTTTTTCTCTCAAAATGCAGCCCCCAGCTCGGGAGCGGCAACCCTTCTAGCCTCTTAGCCTTTCATCCCTGAAAGTCGAGGTGCTGCCTATTGTACCGGAACCTCCTTTCGCTGAAAAGCCCCCTGGCGGATCATTCAGGGCCCCGTATTTTCGAGAGGATCTCGGTACCAAGAAAGTCCTCAACCCGCCTGGGTTTGGCTGTCGATATGCCTGTATCTCAACATGTTCCTTGACGCGCCTGAACTCAGGATGAATCCTGAGTGACCCGCGCTCCCAAGTCATCAGGAGGCAACGAGTCGTGGATATGAACCGCGACAACCTGCTTGTGCGAAGTCTCGCGGTTCTCCGGGCAGCCGGGGGGACGGTGCCGCTGGCCGCCCTTCATGGATGCGTAACGGAGGGCCCGGCACTGGACGAGAGCCCCCTTTCCCAGGAGGCGTTTCGGGGGCTGCTGGGGGCAGATTCCCGGTTTCAGCTGAACGGGAACCTGGTGGCTCTTGCCATGAACGGTGCCAATGGAAAGACCCTCGAGGGCCTATCGCAGGAGCCGGTTGTAGAGGAGAGCGTCACGCTCGATTCATTCATCGAACACCTCGACGTCTGTAACCGGGCCAAGAATCAGCTTCCTCGCAATGGCGTCCGGACGGTCCGAGATCTCCTGAGCCTTTCGGAAGACCATATTCTTCAGCTCTCCAACATCGGGCGAAAGACGACGGCGGACATCCTGCGGGAGAGAAGCCGTCTCCTGGGACTGTTCGGAGATCAGAGCAACGGGGCTTCTTCGAATGAATCCCCGACCGGAGACATCTGTTCCCCGTCGTTTCAAGGTGCTCTTGAGCCGGAACTGGCGAAGGACGAGACTCCTCTGGAAGAGCTCATGCTGTCCTTCCGGCCGGAAAATGTTCTTCGCAACCATGGCTATACCACGGTCGGGGAGGTCGCCTCGCTTACCGAGGATGCTCTGTTGAGCTTCCGGAACCTGGGGGACAATTCACTCCGGGAGATCCGTCGGCGTCTGAAATCGTTGCGGAATCATCGCAAAGCGGTTGCCGAGGGTCGGACTCCGGATCGTCCAGTTTTTGAAAGTGCTGACGATGAGTGGAGCCATGCCGGGATTTCCCTATCGCCAAGAGACCGGCGAATCGTGGAGGTTCGCTTCGGGCTTTTGGGGGGCGAGCGTCCGACTCTCAGCGAAGTGAGCAAGATGGTGGGGGTGACCCGAGAGCGAGTTCGTCAGATCGCGGGAAACGGGGCCCTTCTTCTGGGACGCCTGCCCCTTCTGGTCCCTCGACTCATCGAGGAAGTGGTGGAAGAGAGAGGCGGGATTGCTTTTGTCGGAGATATCGCGGAGCAAGTCAAGAAGCGCATACCGTTCTCTCGTCTGGATGCTGAGGGCTATTGCGAGCTCTTGCTCACCGGGACTCCCAGTCGATTCCAGCGAATCCCGGGAACAAGAACCAAGGGCCTTTGGGTGCTTTCTCGCATAGGACCCCTGGAGTTTGAAGGGGCCCTGGAGGTTGCCGAGGAGCTGATTACGAGTGGCTCCCTGCTGACCAGGGATGCTCTTGCGTCGGTGGTTCATCGGAGCTTCTTTGAAGATCGGACCGATCTCACCCCGGACTCCATCGTGCGTCCCCTGGTGAGCCTTCTGCATCACGTTGCGGAGACGACCGATGGCCGTCTGTACGATCGACGGTGGGGAGCGGAGGGACGATGTGCCGCGATTCTTCGCAGCGCCAAAGGGGCAATGCATTTTTCTGAAGTAGCAAAGACGGCGACGGAAATCTTCTCGGACCGAGGAGTTTCAGATCGACGAGCCCTCTCTTGCATGGTGGATTCGCCCCTCTTTTGTCGGGTAGGGGATGGGCGGTATTCGCTACGAGAGCTGGGAGATGAACACGTCGGTCACGTGCGAGAGCTCATCGGGAGAGTTCTTCGGGAGGCGGATCGTCCTCTTCACCGGGAGGAGATTCTCGAGCGAGTGGCCGGGATGAGCCCCTATCAACCGGGCACCATTACATCCGGACTCTACTGCTCCTCGGACACGATTGTATCCCTCAAGTTCTCCGTATTTGCCCTGAGGGGAAGAACCTATCCCGACCCCAATGAACGGATCGTTCGTCGCATCCAGGATCTTCTTCCCGAAGATGGTTCCATGCTGGTCAAGAGCGTTCTTCTCGAGCTTTCCAGGCACTGTTCCGCCGGCGAGGTGAAATCGGTATTGGCTCGGATTCCTGGGATCATGATCCGGGGCTGTGGTGGGTCGATGAGCGTCAGCCTTTGCCGAGATGGCTTCGAGGTGGATGACACCCACCAAGGTCCATCGATCGGCGAAGACACGCCCGAGTTTGCGGGTTAGCGCCCCATCGTTTCGGCGAGCTGATAGAGGAACGCGGCAATCGACCGGGTTCCTCCGCGATAACAATTCACCCGCAGATTCTCGTTAGGACCATGAATATTCTGGTCGGGTAGACCAAATCCCATGAGGATACAGGGAACTCCCAGAACCTCGGAGAAAGTGCTGACAACCGGGATGGTTCCTCCCTCACGGATCTCGACAGGGTCGCACTCAAATCCCACTTTGAGGGCACGCCGCGCCGCCTCGAAGGCCGGATGGTCCGTGGGACCCAGATAGGGCTTTCCGCCGTGGTGTCGGATGAAGTCGACCTCGACGGTCGGAGGAGCGAGGGCTCGGACGTGTTTCTCGAGAAGATCAATGATCACATCCGGGTCCTGATTGGCGACGAGCCGGGCAGAGAGCTTGGCCTTGGCGACCGCCGGGATGATTGTCTTGGCTCCTTCGCCCGTGTAGCCGGATTTCATCCCGTTGATATCCAGGGTGGGGCGAGCCCAGATTCGCTCGAGAGTGCTATATCCCTCCTCGCCGGTGGTGGAGGGAGATCCGGTGAGCTCGAGCCATTTTTCTTCGTCGAAGGGGAGACTCCGAATGGCGGTTCCTTGAGCTTCAGTCAGGGCGACCACGTCATCGTAAAACCCGGGCACGGTGACCATGCCCCGGTCGTCGTGAAGTCCGGCAAGGATCTTGCTCAGGACATTTGCCGGATTGGCGACTCCACCGCCAAACGCGCCGGAATGCAGATCCTGCTTCGGACCGCGAACGATGACCTCGCCGTACGCAAGGCCCCGAAGCCCCACGCAGATAGAAGGGCTTTCCTCCGAGAACATCGGGCTGTCCGAGATCACGACCACGTCGCAGGCTAGCCGCTCTTTGTTGGTCAGGATCAACTCTTCCAGATGAGTGCTCCCGGTCTCCTCTTCGCCTTCGATGATGAACTTCACGGTGAGAGGAAGTTCAGCCGCGGTTTTGAGGATACTCTCGACCGCTTTCAGGTGGGTATGAACCTGTCCCTTGTCATCAGCCACGCCGCGCCCGTAGAGCTTGCCGTCCCGGATCTCAGGCTCGAACGGAGGGCTGTCCCATTCGTTCAGGGGATCGGCCGGCTGGACGTCATAGTGGCCGTAGAAGAGGACCGTCGGGGATCCCTTCGGTCCTTTCATCTCACCAAAGACCGCCGGATGACCGTCTGTTTCGACGATCGAGGACTTGGTGATGCCGGACGTCTTCAGGTCACGCACGAGGTGTTCAGCCGCCGTACGGACGTCGTCCTTGTGAAGAGGGTCAGTACTCACGCTCGGGATCCGGACCCACTCGATCAACTCTTCGAGACGACTGTCCACGTTGTCATCAATGTGCTTGAGAACGTCTTGCATCTTTTCCTCCTTGCGGACACGCCCAGTCGCGTGGCCAACGGGCACCATGTATAGCCTTCGGGGAAGGTCCTGGGAAGAGTCCTTTTCTTCCGGAAAGGGGTGATGTGCCGGTCATTGCACAATATGTTGTGTTTTTGATGTTCCTGGCTGTCTTATATTGTATTTCATGGAATGGCTTTGGGGATCGAGTGGAGGAAGGGCTCCTTGCAGCTCGAGCCGACGGGAGCATAATCGGGCTCGTTTGTGACGCACGAACTCGAGCATTCTGTTCTTTCGAGGAGCATGAGCTATGTCTGGTCTGAGAGTCGCCGTGGTCCAGTTCGACATCCTCTGGGAGGATAAAACCGGAAATTATGACCGGGTGAGATCCCTTCTGGAGCGAGTTCAGGAGCCAGTGGACCTTGTGCTTCTTCCCGAGATGTTCGCCACCGGATTCTCGATGAATATCGAAAAGACGGCCGAGACCGCGGAAGGAGAGACCGTGTCCTTTCTTTCGTCCATCGCGGCGAGCCGGAATGCCCATGTCCTCGGAGGGCTGATGGAGCGTGGGGTGCAGGGGGGGAAGAATACGGCGGTCGTGATCTCTCCGGGAGGGGATGTTCTCTGTCGCTACGTGAAGATGCACCCTTTCTCTTTCGGTGGCGAGGATCAGCGCTACGAGAAGGGAAACGAGGTCTGCGTGGTGGATGTCGGCGGAATGAAGGTATCTCCTCTTATCTGCTACGACCTTCGTTTTCCCGAGCTATTTCGGGAGGCCATGGCAAGGGGAGCCGAGCTTTTCGTGGTGCCGGCGAACTGGCCTTCCGTTCGTGTGGGCCATTTTGTGAACCTCCTCCGGGCTCGAGCGATCGAGAACCTGGCCTATGTGGTCGGTGTCAATCGGGTGGGAGAAGGAGGGGGACTCACCTATCCGGGCCGCTCGGTGGTGTTTGATCCTCTGGGCGAGCCGATCCTCGATCCGGAAGACCGCGAGGGGGTGTTCCTTTGCGACCTCGATCCGGAGAAGGTTCGAGAACCCAGAGAGAAGTTCGGTTTCCTCGGGGATCGTAGAACCGATCGCTATCCATTTCTTGCCGGCCCGATTCCTTCCAGCTCGGCAAGGAGGGGGGAGTGAGGTTCGTCCGATTCAGTGCTGGCGGTCCACCCCGGGAGGGGGTTCTTCTCCCTGATTCGACGATCCTCGATGGTTCCGGGGTGTGGGGGGATGATTCGATGGGGCCCGCCTGGGCGCATTCGCCCCGGCAGTTCGAAGACGCCTGCAAAAAACGAGGAGACCGACTGGATCGGGAGGAGGTTCGGCTTCTGGCGCCGGTTCTTCCGGGGAAGATCATCGCGGTCGGGCGCAATTATGCGGAACACGCCCGTGAGGGGGGAAATGAGGTTCCGGCCGAACCCCTGCTCTTTGGCAAGATGGCAAGTTGTGTTTGTGGTCCGGGAGATCCGATAGAAATCCCGGAGGGGATGGGGCGGGTCGACCACGAGGTTGAGCTTGGGGTTGTCATCGGGAAAACTGCCCGCCGGGTTCAAAAGGGCCAAGCTCTGGAAGTGATCGCCGGTTACACCGTGTTGAACGACGTCACGGCTCGGGAGATGCAGAGGGCCGATGCGGCCCGGGGTCGTCCCTGGTTTCGAGCCAAGAATTTCGATACGTTTGCCCCCATCGGTCCCTGTCTCCTCACCGCGGACGAGCTTTCGTTTCCGCCGGCACTGAACCTGAGTCTTCGGGTCAACGGCGAGGTCCGTCAGTCGGCCCACACCCGAGATATGGTGTTCAGTGTAGCGGAGTTGATCGAATTCATTACTCGTTGGATGACTCTCGATCCGGGTGACGTGGTGGCGACGGGAACGCCTGCCGGGGTAGGCCCTTTGCTTCCGGGTGATACAGTAGACGCAGTCATTGATGAGATCGGAATGCTGACCAATCCGGTAGTGGGCACGGCCTGAATCAAGCTGCCGACGAGGGGGGAAAGGTGAACGAAACGGACGCCAACGAGAAAAAAGTGTCCGAAGGCCTGGAGCAAAGCGACGCGGACCTCGTTGAGAAGAGGCAAAAGGTCGGTCTGGACTCGATGAGTTCGAGCTACGTCACGGCCATGTCCCACTTCTATCGGGGCGAAATGGCTCGCACCCTTACCTGGCGCCAGCGCCTGGATCCAACCACCAACTGGGCGTTGGTCACGAGTGCGGCGTTTATCTCCGTGGCTTTTTCGGAAGAGTCGGTCTCTCACCTGATTTTCCTGCCCCTCTTTCTTTTGCTGCACATTCTTCTCTTGATCGAGGCGAGGCGCTATCGATTCTACGATGCCTGGCGGGCTCGGTTACGGATGATCGAGGCCCACTTCATGGTCCCTGTCGTCCTGGAAAACATGAAGCTCTTGCAGGGGAACTGGAAGAAACTCCTCGCCGAAGACCTGTTACTTCCCTCCTACAAGATGAGTCGGCTGGAGTCGATCGGCAGGCGGCTGAAGCGCAACTACGTATGGATCTTCCTGTTCATCCTGTTGAGCTGGGGCTCGAAGATCGTGCTTGATTCATACCACGGTGATGGTGAGTACGCAGTGGTCAGCGTGAACACCTTCCTGGCGGCGGTGGGAAGGGAAATCAATCCCGGTTGGGTTCCGGTGACCGTATTCGTGATGGCTACGGTCGAAGTCCTGATTTTTTGCATCTGGGCCGTCCTGCTGAAAGAATACAGCGGGGACATCGGGCCCCGAAGAAGAGATGCCCGGCCCTGGCGCGTTTGACATCCCGGTGGCGACATTGCGTGGAGAAAAGATGGCATCGTATTCGACCCTTTCCTTCGATCTTGACCGGGGCGTTGCCCGGGTGACCCTTTCTCGTCCCGAGGTTCACAACGCCTTCAATGAGGTCTTGATTGCCGAACTCCAGGCGGTTCTGGCTTCCATCGAAGAACAGCAAGAGAGTGTTCGTGTGGTGGTTTTATCCGGGGAAGGGAAGTCCTTCTGTGCGGGCGCCGACCTCAACTGGATGAAGAAGCAGAAGAATCTCAGTTTCGACGAGAACGTCGCGGATGCGATCGAGCTTTCCAATCTCCTGCAAAAACTCTACACCTTTCCCATCCCCACGGTGGCAAAGGTGAATGGGGCAGCGATCGGCGGCGGAACCGGGCTGGTGGCGGCCTGCGATATTCCAATCGCCTCCGAGCATGCGAAGTTTTCCCTCGCGGAGGTGAAGCTCGGTCTGGTTCCTGCCTGTATTTCTCCCTACGTGATTCGTCGGATCGGGGAGAGCGCGGCTCGAGAATTCTTCCTGACCGGAGAGAGGATTTCTGCGGCAAAGGCGCTGGAGATCGGACTCGTTAGGGAGGTCGTCCCGGCGGATTCTCTCGAGGAAGCAGTGTCGAGGAGAGTCGAGCAATTGCGAACCAGTGGGCCTCAATCGCTTCGAGTCTGCAAGGAGCTTCTGGAGCAGGTGCCGGGTCAGACTCTCGATGAGGCCAACGTTTACACGGCTGAGGTCATCTCCCGGTTGCGAGTGAGCGAGGAGGGCCA
>JAJDCM010000293.1 GCA_029260825.1 Planctomycetota bacterium
TTTTGGTTCCAGCACGAGTGGAATGTTCGAGAGCGAGGGGTATTTTCGGAACCTGTTGAGGGGAGATCGAAACCCTCGGGTCAGCCTTCTCGCGTCCCACCAAAACAACGGGCCAGGCGATGCGGTTGCCCGGTATCTCGATATTTCGGGGCCAGTCGAAACCATCTCTGTCGCGTGTGCCGGCTCCACCTTGGCCATGGGAGCGGCTCTGGACAGTCTTCGCTCGGGCGAGGTCGATGTGGCGATCGTGGGGGGTGCCGATGGGCTTTGTGAGTTGACCTACGCGGGGTTCAATTCTCTTCGTGCCGTTGACCCGAAACCGAGTCGTCCCTTTCGCCGTGATCGTGAAGGAATGTCGCTTGGAGAAGGAGCGGCCGTTCTGTTGCTAGAAACCTTGAGCCACGCCCGACGCCGGGATGCAAGGCCCCATGGTTTTCTCGTCGGTGCCGGTGCTTCCTGTGATGCTTTTTCCATGGCTGCACCTCATCCTGATGGAGTTGGAGCAGCCAGAGCAGTAAAGGCCGCGCTCCTGGATGCAGGGATGGCTCCGGAGATGGTTGATTTTGTCAACGTTCATGGAACGGGTACACCGCACAACGATGCGGCGGAATGGCTGGCCTTGCAGTCGGTTTTTGGTGAAGGCGCGGGGACTCTTCCGCTGACTTCTTGCAAGGGAGCGGTAGGTCACCTTCTCGGTTCTGCCGGTGTGCTGGAAGCGGTGGCGACGGTCTTGTGTCTGGAGGCGGGAGAAGTTCATCCCACCGCTGGCGTAGGCGATTTGGATCCGGCCCTTGGAGCAGATCTGGTTGTGGGGCGGCCACGCACCCTGCTGAACGCCAATGTTGCCGTCTCACTCAACCTTGCTTTTGGCGGGGCCAACGCGGCCGTCGTTCTTTCGTTGCACCGGGAGGAGTGGTCGTGATTCGCTCGGTCGTCGTCACCGGCTTGGGGGTGATTGACTCCCATGGTCTTGGCTGTTCCGGACTCTTGGAAGCCCTCCGCACAGGAAGGCCGTCCCTCCGAGAAGTGGATCGAAGCGACGGGTTTCATCAGGATCGAAGCTCCCGGATGGCCGCACTCGTCTCTCCTGACCTTGACGTGACCGAGTGGTTACCTTCCCGGGCCTCCCGTCGTTTGAGCATGCCCTCAAGATTTGCGGTGATCGCCGCAAAAATGGCCTGCAAAGCGGCGGGGATCACCGTTTCGGGGCCAGATAGCTCGATTTGCCTGGCAACGAGTTTTGGTCCGGGGCGCTACACCCAGAGGCTCTTGGATCAGGTGGTTTCTCAAGGACCTCAAAATGCGTCCCCCTACTTGTTCATGGAATGCGTGGCCAATGCCCCCGGGGCCCAGATCGCACTGGCCCTCGAGATGCTGGGACCCAACATCACGATCACTCAGAGAGAATGCGGTCCGTTGATGGCGGTGGCGCGAGGTGCATTCGATATCTTATCCGGCCGATCGTCGGTTGCGTTCGTGGGTGCGGTGGATGAGATCATGCCGCTGACCCATTCTATTCTTGACCGCTTCGGGGCTCTTTCTCGGGAGGGTGGAGAAAAGCAGGAAGTTGCTCGTCCCTTTGATCGGAATCGAAACGGTTTTGTCGCCTCCGAAGGGGCAACGATTCTTGTTCTTGAGGAAGAATCCAGGGCGGAGGCGCGAGGAGCGAAGATTCTTGCCCGGGTGAGGCATTCGATTCGAGGTTTTGATCCGACCGCATCGTCCACCGGCTGGGGAACCGGTTCCGAACGTCTTTCCAGCCATCTCATGAATGAGCTCCAGCGCGGCGGAGTCACCGTGGAGTCCCTGGGCAGTGTTGTTTCCGGGGCATCCGGTTCGATCCAGGGGGATGCTCTGGAGGCGGGCGTCTTGCGGGGAGTCTTCGGGAAGAAGATGCCTCCGATTCTGGCGCCCAAGGGAGTGACGGGGGAGTACGCAGGAGGGCAACTTGCATCCTCGTTGCTTGCACTTTCCGGAGCCAAAATCGGACCCTCGGGGGGTTTTGTCACTCCAGACCCGGACCTTGGAGTGATTCCCCACCCGGGTGGATCTCTTGCGCAACCGGACAGGATCCTCATCTCGAGCCTATCCTCGGGCGGTGCAGCTGCCTGGCTTGTTCTGGAGAGGCCGTGATTCAATGACCTCCAACGACTCCGGTGCCAGGACGGCTGCGATCATCCCTGCCTATCAGTCAGCGGGTTCGGTGGGTGACATTGTCGGGCGAACTCTTCCTCTGGTTTCTCGGGTGATCGTGGTGGACGACGGGTCGACGGATGGGACCGGGGATGTTGCTCGCAGGGCTGGTGCCGAGTTGATTGTGCATCCGAAAAACCGAGGCAAGGGGGCTGCCCTACAAACAGCATTCGGCGCATGTTTTCAAAAGGGGACGAAACAGGTGGTGACTCTCGATTCCGACGGTCAACACCTTCCGGAGGAGATCCCCAAGCTGCTCGATGCTGCTGCCCAGGGAGCGGACCTTGTGCTTGGTACGCGGGACTCTCTCTTTTCCGAAATGAGTCGTCTCCGTCGATGCGCGAACCAGATTTCTTCTCGGCTCATTTCTATTGTTGCAGGAAAAAGAATCAGCGACATCCAGACCGGGTTTCGCCTGTATACCGGGCGCCTGCTCGATGCGACGGGATTTCCGGAAAGCGGATTCGAAGCAGAAAGCACGATCGTTGTACGAGCGGTGCGAAAGGGGTTTGACGTGGTTTGTGTTCCGGTCGAATTAGGATTCGTTGACGGCCGAAAGACGAGCCACTTCAGACCGGTGGTCGACAGTATCAGGATCGGACGCGCCGTCATTCGGGCTCGTTTCGAGGGAAAATGATGAGCGAAGGGATTGTTCTGATTACGGGAGGCTCCAGGGGAATCGGCCTTCGCATTGTTGAAGCCCTGATCCAGGACGGTTTTCGAGTGGCATTCACGTTTTGCGAGGGGGAAAGTGCAGCACGGAGTCTTGAAGAGGAGCTCGCGGGACGGGCGAAAGCGTTTCAGCTGGATCTTCGAGATCGGCGTCGTCCCAAGCATCTTGTCGATGAGGTTCAGGAGGCCCTTGGTCCAATCTTTGGCCTCGTCAACAATGCAGGAGTCAGGAGGGATGGTCTTCTTGCGATGACTTCCGATGACGATTGGGAAGAAGTCATGAACGTGGATCTGGGGGGAGTGTTTCGAATGTGCCGGGCGGTTCTTCCTTCCATGGTGCATCAACGTCGGGGATCCATCGTCAATGTTTCCTCCCTTTCGGCTCTCCATGGAGTTGCTGGGCAAACGGCGTATTCAGCCGCCAAGGCGGGCGCTCTTGGGCTTACAAGGTCTCTTGCTCGTGAGATGGGAAAGCGGGGGATTCGAGTCAATGCCGTGGTTCCCGGATTCGTGGAAACGGACTTTACACGGGACATTCCCGCCGAACGAATCAAGGGACTTCGTGCCAATGAATGTCTTCCTTCCGGGACGAGCGCTGATGGCGTCGCCAGCGCGGTGTGTTTCTTGTTGCAGAATGCATCTTCTACCATGACCGGACAGTCTTTGGTCGTGGATGCGGGGGCATCGGCTTGAGGGAAGTTTCTCCTGAGGTTCATCATCCAAAAGAGCATGAAACAAGCACCAATATGGACGATGTAGGCTTTTCCGGGGGCGACCCTCCCTCTCCACCCCAGGCACCCGAAGGGAGTCGGTGGCGGCGTGCCTTCGGGAGGTTTTACGTAACGGGTGTCTTCTGGTACAAATTCCACTTCTGGGGTGTGACCCACTTACCGCAGTGGGGCATCTTCCTCTTCGTTACTCTTTTCACCACCTTCTTCTATTTTGCTCTCCTGAACATTCGAAGAGCGATCGCCTCCAATCTCGAGCAGATCCTTGGTCCCTGCGGTTTTTTGACGAGAGAACTCCGGATCTACCGTACGTTCTGGAATTTCGCCTGGTGTTTGACCGAGCGCTATGAGCAGTTTCGACCGGGACGTTCGTTCGACACGGACATCGAGGGAAGTGAGCATTGGGAAAGTCTAGCGGAATCAGGCCGGGGTTTCATCTTCGTCACCTCTCACCTTGGCAACTGGGAAATGGGCTCGACCCTTCCTGCGACCCGGCATCAAAAAACGGTTCATCTCGTGAGGGAGCAGGAGATGGACCCGTCAGCCCAGGAGTTTATTGAAGGGCTGCTAGCCCGGTTTTCTCAATCAAACTACGTCACCCATTTCGCTGGCGATCTGGAGTTAGCTTTGAAACTCTTCGAGGCTTTGGGCCGTGGGGAGATCGTTGCGCTTCAGGCGGATCGGCCACGGGTCGATGGCCGTACTCGCCCGGCAAATCTCTTTGGAAAGACCCTGGATTTTCCGGTGGGACCTTACGCTCTTGCTCGCCTCGCTGACGTGGATCTCCTACCCGTATTCATTCTGCGCAAGGGGCGACGAAAGTACCAGGTGGTGGTTCGCGAACCGGTTCGAGTTCCCAGGACAGAAGATCGAAACGCCGACTTCGGGGAATCTCTGGAGAAAGTCGCTTGCGAAGTTGAAGCAGCGATCCGACGGGCGCCCTATCAGTTCTTTTGCTTCCGGACGTTGTGGCCGGATGCATAGGTTTTTAGCAGACCGGAAATGATGACTTGATCATCTTCCGAAACGGAAAACCGATACACCGAGAGGGGGGGGAGTAGAGTTTCCAGGGTCGCACTGACCGTGACTTGCTTTGCTGCCTGTACCTCGTTTTTTTTGATTTCGATGTCTTCCATCCCCACGAGGTAACCCATCACCGGCTTCCCGTCACTCTCGGAGCGGTTGATGGCTTCATGCACGGCTGCTGCCTGAGCGGCGGCTTCGATGAATGCAAAACCCGGGATCGATTCGCCGCGAGCAAAAGCAGAGTCTTTTCCTATTTGGGCCTGACAGACCGCGTGATGACGGTCCCAATGTTTGACCCCGGTCAGGAACAACATGGGCGATCGGTGGGGGATCAGGTCTTCTGGTGTCGGAGTCATCGGGTGTTTCCTGCTTCGATCGGTGAAAGACGAAGGGTGCCTCGAGCAACACTGTTTTCGTCCTGTTGGAACTGGAATGTCAGCCTCCCGTCTCGGGTGAGTTCGAAGTGAAGGTGAAGGGTGGCTTCTCCTTCGATGGCGGTGCGAAAGCCGACGTTTTCGACTCGCGAGAGGAAGAGATTTCGATCGGTTATTTTGCAGACGATTTCGGTCAGGATCTGAAGCTCGGCGACACCGGGAAGAACCGATGAGTCGGGAAAATGTCCGCGAAAATACGGGCTCTTCTCGGGAATACGAACCACGCAGTCATGGCCGCTCTCGGCCAGTTTGTGGTCGAGAAGTTGATAGAGCTGTTTATTTTTGAGAGTAGATGGGCTCATTGTCTTACTCCACCTTCCCGTATATGGAGCCTTTGGTTGGCGGGAATGTCACTCAGAACTTCCTTTCTGCCGGTTGGCCAGCGGATGGTTACCTGATCGACGGCCTGGGCGCCGCCAAGACCGAAGTGAAGAATTGGTGATGAAGTGGAGAGATAACCGGAACCCACCTTCACCTGCCGGGTTTGGCTCTCACCGGAAGCCCTCACGGTAACGACGGCACCCACCGCGTCCCGGTTGCTTCGGGTTCCGGATAGCTCAAGTTGTAGCCAGTTACCCGATGGACCCTGCCCACTCAAAAGAACGGCAAGCGTTGCATAGTTGTGAAGAATGAGATCCAGTCGGCCATCTCGATCCAGGTCGGCCACGGCGACACCGCGGCCATCTTCGATCCGGTTCGATCCGGTGAGGTACGCCACATCCAAGAACTTGCCTCCTCCTTGATTCCAGAAAAGGAGATTTTTTTCGTAGCCGTTCAAAGAGTGATCGCCCAGATCGGTCGGGCTACCCTCGTCACCCCAGCGCTCGTTACGTCGACCGACGTTTTCGATGACCAGGAGGCGTCACAAATCGTCTTTGATGGGGCCGGAGATGAAGCCGTTGGCCGTATAGATGTCGAGCTTTCCGTCGTTGTCAAAATCCAGGAAGACCGATCCCCATGCCCACCCGCTGTTCGCGGTTCCGCTTCGGGTTGAGATTTCCGTGAAGGTGCCATCGCCCTGGTTCTCGTAGAAGCGATTTCCGTGGAAAAACGCCCGCACTTCTTTGCGGACATGTTTTCGAAAAAGAACATCGATCAACCAGGGAACAGGGGATGGAAAGTCAGGTTGATCGATCATCCAGGCTGCGGTTGAGGACATGCCCCCGACGAAAAGGTCGAAGTCTCCGTCTCCGTCGAAATCGCCCCAGTCTGCGCCCATGCTTGCGATGGGCGCGTTCACCCCGGCGTCGTCTGAAACCTCCTCGAATCTTGCTCCTCCCAGGTTCCGGTAGAGTCGGTCGGATCCGAAGTCGTTCCCGACGTACAAATCAATATTGCCGTCGAGGTCGTAGTCCGCGGCACCGCAAACGAGGGACCAGCCCGTATTGTGGATCCCGGATTGTTCCGTCGCGTCCCGAAACGTCCCGTCCCCGTTGCCAAGATAGAGCTGATCTGGTTCTGCGTTGGCGGCAAATCCAAGAGGGACGGGTGCTTTCCAGTGGGGCTCCTCGTTGTTCGCGAGGAAAAGGTCGAGGTTTCCGTCATTGTTGAAGTCGGCCACGCACCCGGAGATGTTTCTTCCCGTGGTGGTAATTCCCGAATCTGGCACCCGAGAAAGCAAATGTCCTTCGTTTCGAAGCAGGATGGGTTGGTTGAATTCGCATCCGAGGAAAAGGTCTTTTCGACCGTCGTTGTCAA
>JAJDCM010000294.1 GCA_029260825.1 Planctomycetota bacterium
GAGAGGCTTGCAGGAGGAAATGGGGGAAGGCGTGAACGACCTTCAGCTGGCCACTCTTCTGGCCGAAGCCTACGTCCAGGGAAAACTCTCCGACAAGAAGAGTCAATCCGTCTACACCGTCGTTGTGACCAAGTGCTCAACCTGCAAGGAAGCCACCGTCCTTACCGACGATGGAAGAGCTCCCGTTGACGAGAAGGCCCTGGAAAGAGTTCTCTTTGACGCAAAGGTCATCGACCTTACCGAGGAAACACAAGTCAAAGAGAGTGAACGTGAAATCGACCGAGCAACCCCAGAGTGGATGAGAGACCGAGTTCTGGCTCGAGACAGTAATCGATGTAAGTGTTGTGGTCGAACAAGGAGCCTTAGGCGCTCACCACATTCATTTCCGGGGAAAGGGAGGAAGAACCACTCTGTCGAATCTCATTTCCCTCTGTGCGACTTGCCACAGCCATGTCCATGAAGGCTTCCTCACCGTCAAAGGAGATGCTGGTAGCCCCGTTTTCCTCAATCTTCGGGGACAGAGAATCCAACCCGATTACGAAACCACATCAACGCAGATCGGTTCAACATGTTCAACAAGAGAAACAATCACCTGAGGGCCTTGCGAGCCCCCAAATCATGCTCAGAGCTGGAGGGAGAGGGAGCAGACCCCCTGAGGCTTGGACAGCCCGATACCGCCGAGACACACTCACCGCCTTGTTCGAGGACGACAGAGATCACCGATATCGCCTTCAGAGCAGGGCAAGCTCCAAGAACTGGATCCACGGAGTCGCAACCGGATCGTCAATAAGAAACATGACAGGCCTCCTGCGGTAAGCTACAATCGAGAACGGTACTCCGGGAGAGAGTCCGTAGGAGGGAATACTCATGTTCAGATTGAGCTTATCGATTTTTCTTCTGCTTGCCGCCCTTTTCCAGCTTCCTGCTGCAGCCTATTCCCAGGTCGAGTTTGAGCCGGCTCTTTCCTATCGCACCATCGGGGGACGGCAGTTCGATGTTGTGGCGGCGGATTTCAACGGAGACGGTTTCCCCGAGCTCGCGACCTGCGACATTCTGGACGACGTCGTATCCGTGTTCACCGGATTAGGGAATGGGGACTTCGCCGAGGCATTCAGAGGAACTCCCTCGAACTACCGGAACGAAATTCTCCGATCCGGTGATTTCAACGAGGATGGCCGCCTCGACCTCGTAGCCGGAGGAGCGTTTGGAGGCACACCCTCGTTTCTTCCGGGGGACGGGAACGGCTTCTTCAGCAGTCGCACGTTCATTACCGGCATGAATTCGGATCACCTGGCCACCATGGACATTGACGCCGACGGACACCTGGACGTGCTGGGACAGGGCGGATCCACGATCGTCATTGCTTATGGTGACGGAGCAGGTGGCTTTGCTCGAAGAGTCTTCCCCCCGATTCGGCCAGGAACCAACCTGGCCTTGATACTCTCCGATCTCGACGGGAATGGATTGCTTGATATCGTCTCAAGTCAGGGGAGTTTTCTGGCCGTTTCCTTTCAGATGCAAGTCGACGTTTTTGTGCCATCCACTCCCTACTACCTCCCTTTTTCAGGAACAAGTCTGGCTGCGTCAGATCTCAATGGAGACGGTTTACCCGAAGTCATCTTGGGTCATCTTGGCGACAGAAAAATATCCGTCCTACCTGCCGACGGACTGGGTGGCTTTGGTCCATTGCGGAACTACTTGATCAATGGAGATATCACGTGCTTGCAGACGGCTGACTTCAATGGAGACGGTGAGGTCGATGTGGCGTGTGGGAATCTCACTCGATCAAGCATCGAAATCTTGCTGGGTGACGGCTCAGGAACTCTGGCACCGCCGCAACGTTTCAACCTGTCAGGCCTCGCCATCGACCGATTCGTGGTGAAGGATCTGGACCTGGACGGACGCCTGGATCTTGCTTGCTCCGGATACTGGTCCCACCGGGTCACGGTTCTTCTCAACCGTACTCCTCTCAACTGTCGCGGCGGAACCGTCAATGCCGGGGTTGGTCGCGTAGTAGACGTTCTCTTCCTGAATCATGAAACGGGCAGCGACCCGGAACGTCGAGTGAACTACCCGGTGCTAGAACCCCTTGAGCTGAGAATGCGCCGACCACCCGCCGTGGGTCCTGGAACATCGGCGCCGTTTGCCGTTTACGTCTGGCCGGGAGAACCGCCCCTCCGCAGTAGCTACGAACTCCCTTTTGGCATCGGATGCTCCGTGCTACCGATTCCGCTCGTCGGAGGCTCGCCACAGCCGACTGTCACCTGGAACAATGCGAGGCGGTTTCAGCATCTGGGCACACCCACGCTCCCCTCGAACCCGGCCCCCGATGTCTTTTTCTCACGGGATCGAGTGGTCAGGCCGGGGGTCTTCACCATTCAGGGAATTATTTACGATGAGGGTTCCGCAGCCTCCGTTCCCGCAAGCGTGACGAATGCCATCACGGGAATTCCGGTATTCAACTAGCCCGGATGATTCACGAGTTTGGCAAGAAGGTCATCGATCCGTGCGGGTGAATTCTTGAACCCCGCACCCAAGTCCTACTCTCCGCTCAAATCCGCCAAATCGACGGCCACCGACCTCCTCCGGATGAAGTTTTTGAACCAGAAGGACTTAAGCCCCGGATAAGAAGACTCGACAGTATATGTCATGGCTATCAATGACGATATACAGCTGGTCACGGGCGCCGGCGGCTTTATCGGCGGTCACCTCGTAGGTCGGCTGCTCGCCGAGGGAAAACGTGTTCGGGCCGTGGATCAGAAGAGCCTTGATCAATGGTATCAGCTCCACCAAGACGCCGAGAACCTGGTCCTCGACCTCAGAAAAGCTGAAAGCTGCCAGGAAGCGGCACGAGGCACCCGGTGGATTTACCACCTCGCCTCGGACATGGGCGGCATGGGATTCATCGAGTCTCACAAGGCCGAATGCATGATCAGCGTCCTCATCGACGCCCACATGCTTCTTGCAGCCAGGGACCAGGGTTGTGAGCGATTCTTCTACGCCTCCACCGCCTGTGTTTACCCGGAAAGTCGGCAGGATCACACCGATGTTAACCCGCTCCGTGAAGACCAGGTCTATCCCGCCCAGCCCGAGGACGGATACGGATGGGAAAAGCTCTATGCGGAGCGCCTCTGTCGACATTTTCGCGAGGACTACGGTCTTTCATCTCGCATTGCTCGCTATCACGCCGTCTTTGGCGAACAGGGGACCTTTGACGGGGGTCGCGAAAAAGCCCCCGCCGCCCTTTGCCGCAAGATCGCCCTCGCCAAGTTGACGGGAACCAAGACCCTTGACATCTGGGGCGACGGCAAACAGACACGCAGCTTTCTCTACATCGATGAAGCCATCGAAGGCACCAGGCGGATCATGGAAGGCGAGGTCTCGAGTCCATTCAATCTCGGGAGCGACAACCTGGTCACCATCAATCAGCTTGCCGATCTGATCGAAGAAATCGCGGGCGTTCAACTGGAGAGACACTACAACCTCTCCGCCCCCCAAGGAGTGCGAGGACGATGCAGCGACAACACCCTGATTCATCAGAGCCTGGATTGGTCTCCCAGCCTCCCCCTCCGCCACGGAATCGAGAGAACCTACCGCTGGATCCACGACCAGGTTGCCGCCAGCCTGATCCGATGAGTGAAATGGATCGGGCATGGGAACTTCCTGAGTTCAGCGTGACGGAACTGAAGGAGAAATCCCGCAACTACTGCCTCATCATTCCCATCCTCAACCAGGGGCAAATCATTCTCGACCAGCTTGACCGTCTGCAAAGTCAACTTGACCAGGTCGACATCGTGCTCTGCGACGGGAACTCGGACGATGGCTCAACGGCACTTGATGCCCTGAGAAAACGAAACGTGACCGCCCTCCTCGTGACCAAGGAGCGTGGCCTGAGCACGGCAACCCGCATGGGCCTTGCCTACGGTCTGTCCAAAAACTACGACGGAATCCTGATGATGGACGGCAACGGAAAGGACCGGGTCTCCACTGTTTCCGATGTTGTGACCCACCTGAAGGAAGGCTACGACTTCATCCAGACGTCTCGGTTCATGAAGGGTGGTCGTCACGAAAACACTCCCCTGGAACGCTATCTGGGGGTTCGTTTCGTCATCTCCCCCATCATCAGCCTGGGCTCGCGCTTCTTTTACACCGATCCCACGAATTCGTTCACGGGCATGTCTCGCCAGTATCTTCTCAACCCTCTTGTTCAGCCCTTCCGTCACGTCTTTCGCAACTACTGCCTCCACTACCACCTGAACCGGATGGCCCCTCGCCTCGGCTTGCGGGTCACCGAAGTTCCCCACGAACGGGTCTACCCAAAAGAAGACAAAGGCACCTTGACGAAGACCTCAAATACCAAGATCTACGGACTGCGGCCCCGTCTACGGATCGTGGGCGAGCTGCTCCTCAGCGTTCTTGGCCGCTACGACATCAAACGATGAAGTGAAAACCGTTGGCCCAGGTGACCATGAGAAACCCCTGGATAATTCCAAGACAGGGAAGGATCCACCGGCCAAAAAGCCTGTCTTCCAGGAATGACCCCACCATCAAGTAAAGGGGAAAAAGGAGGACACCAAAGCGGATCACACCAGTCGCCTGCCCCATCTGCCCACCTCCCACCGGCACCAGAAGAAGCAGCGCACAGGTCACCGTCTCGACCCATCGTCTTCTGGCGATCAACACCCCCATGAGAGCCAAAAAGATGAACCCGCAAATGGCGTTGAGGCGAAAGGCCGTACGCTCGTGCACGAGCCACTCCCACAGATTCGTGAACGGATTGTGAAAGCCTGCCCCCCAGTACTTCGCCTTGGCGTGGGCAGCGACCATCCAGTCACCGGTGTGGATCGAACAGTAGCCGAACCAGACGAGCAGACCCAGGGGAATCAGACCCAGAAAGAGCAAGCTCGGATGCCAACGGCGGTAACGGGCAAGCCAGATCATTCCAAGCGGAATGACCATGAACACTCCGATCGGACGAGCAAGAGAAAGGAAGAACCCGGCCACTCCCACTCCGAGCCATCGCCCTCTTTCCGCCAGCAAAAAGCACCCGACAAGGAGAGCGAGACAGAGCGACTCGGAAAACGCACCGGACAGGACGAACGATCCGGGAAAAAAGAACAGGGCCAGGATCGTCTTCCTGGCAAGATCGGGGCCTCCTCGCGACTCCGCGAGAAGATAGAGAAGCGCCGCTGCGGCAAGAAACGCCAGATTGGAGACGATCAATGCCGAGAAGTAGGTGTCGCCCACCACCTGCTCGAGGAGAGCGATCCCACCGGGATAGAGAGGCATGAACCCATAGTTCGCCGACCAGCCCACATCCAGAATATCCGGCTTGGTCTCCGTAGTCCCCGGATAGCCACGCTTGGAAATACCGAGATACCAGCCCGTGTCCCAAACACCCCATACGTCGGCCCAAGTATGTTCCGAATAGACCCAGACGTAGGGCTTGTCGCGAACCTCATCGACAAGATCTCTTGAAACGACGCCGATCCCCGAAAGCAAGAGCCGGGTGACCACAAAGAGGCCCAAAATGGTGATCCACCCCCGGGAGGGAAGGCCGAGAATTCTCCGGGTATCACTCGTTGTCTTCGTCAGGTCCTTTTCCATGCCCGGCAGTTTTACATTTTCGCGAGCAAAGTCAGCCCTCTCGTGTTGGCCCGGTTCGAGAGACCCCGGGTTCAGCCAGTCGAATAAACTCAGGAACCGTCATTTCCTTTTGATGTCCTTGCGATGGACCTGTCCATTTCATAATCTGCGTGTTTACTCTTTTCATCCCTCATGGGGAGCAAGTCTTGTATCGCGTCCGCATCAAGCACCGGTTCGAGATGGCCCACCGGCTCAGCCACCCAGGTTCGCCCAGGAAATGCCAGAGCATCCACGGACACTCGTTTGGCGTAACAGTTCATATTTCGGGAGAAAACCTCGACGAGCGAGGCATGCTTGTGGAGTTTGGGGCCCTGAAAATGGCTTGGCGCACGTTCATTGACCAGCATCTGGATCATCACCTGGCGGTGAGAGAGGACGATCCAGTTCTACCCGGCCTCCGATCGGCCCTCCCGGAGTCCCGCATTATTACTTTTCCAAGCGACCCAACGACTGAAGTGCTCGCTCAGTGGTTGTTCCAGAAGGGAGAAGAGATCCTCGAAGAAATTCTCCCCGGCCAATCGGATGTTCGGATCCGGCGCATCGAAATTCAGGAAACTCCGGTAAATGGAGGGGACTTCGAGAAACCGTAGCTTGCCCCGGCGACATTCGACCCCGACGAGGCACCGCTCCCGATTCAGTCCTCTTGATCCGGGTTCTTCATCCTGAGGCCGCCCGGCTTTCCGTCCGAGCTCTCGACTTCAATTTCACTCCCGTTGAACGCATGAGGAATTGACTCGCCGGTGGTCACATTCACGATTCTTTTCAAGTCGTACTGACCCAGAGCAGGTACGGAGTTGATCGGATAATAGTAAAACCCACCGTCGAAATAATAGTGGGTCACCTGGGAATGTCGGGTAGCGCCGGCCCTCTTCACCGGACATCCACCGTGCCAGAGGTTTGCCGCCCAAACGAGAGCCTGCCCCTTGCGGGCATGAAATTCCTGATACTCGAAGGACTCGTGCAGGAGCTTTTGAAAAGCCGTGTAGCGATCGAGAAGCTGCTGATCCCCCCTGGAGCTATTGAAGTCGGAAAGATCAAAAACCGGAAGATTGTGACTCCCGACATAATAATGCAAGGGACCATTCAGAGGAGTGATGTCCTCCAGGGCAACCCAGACCCCCACCATGAACCGCTCAGGCTTGCACGAGAAATGAGTGAGGTCCGAGTGAACCGGTTGCTCGGTCCCGTAGAGAAAATTCAGAGTCTGAAACGGAAGCGGCTCCCGCTTGTAAAAGAGGCGGAGCAAGTTGAGGATCCGCTCGTCGCCCGCAAGATCGGCCACCGATCGGTGCTCTCTCCAGGCATCCTGAACCCGATAGCGGCTTCGTGGCCCCTCGGGGATTTCAGGATCAAAAAGCGGCCCAACATCCTTGATGATGCGATCGCATTCCTCTTGCGACAGGATATCGTCAAGAACGATGAATCCATCTCGATGGAACTGCTGGGCACGCGCCCGTGACTCATCATCAAGCGACTGACTCTCCAGAATCGAATCAAAGAACGGTGACTCGACCCAGGGGAGATTGATCAGACTTGCGAGGTCTAGCGAGCTCATCGAAGACCGCTCCTTGAGATTCATGACATGCTCTGGTGGCAAAATCCTTGGACAGAACAGGGAACTTAAAGGCCTCACCTCGGGAGTTCCTTGATCTCCGTCAAGGTGCTCGTCCCGGACAAGAGGCAATCTCGCAGCAAATCTCGTTGATGCCAAGAGCCATCGGGATTATGATGTCTCTCAATACAAATGGAATCGCATCCGCATCCATTCAGGGTTACCGAGAGAATATTTCCGGCGAGGAGAGCTGCCATGCCTGAGCATCAATCCACACTGCAAGAAGAAGCCAACCTCCGCTGGAGTTTTATCGACAAAGTCGATGACGCCTGTGTCGTGGTCACCGAGCGGATGGAAATCGTCTTTGTGAATGGCCAAGCTCGGGGACTTCTCCAGGAACACACCTTTGGCAAACGGTGCTTCGAAGTGATTCCTGTCGCCGAAAAAGATTGCGCCTGGGAGTGCCCTACCCTTCGAGCCGTAGCCGAGGCAAAGGATCTCGTCTATTGCGAGGAAACCGTTTGTACCGACGGTGAGTCGTCGGTTTGCCTCGGGGTCATCGTTATTCCCTTGCCAACGAAGCCCGCCGATGCATCCCGAGCCCTTCTCATGCTCCGTGGAAAGCCGGCTGACGTCACTCAAGAAGCCTACAAAACCCAGCTCTTCCGGGATGCAAAACAACTCCGCAATCACATCGAGCAACACCTTCTCACCACCTGAGAAGTGTTTCGGCTCGTTGGAGCATCATCTGTCAGGTGCCCCGAGATCGTGAGAAAAAGGACCGGTCACCTTGACCTGGGTCAAACCATCTCTTCTCCCATCCTGGGAGAATCTTCTCTTCCTGTTCTCGTGGAGGAGAATCGTGGCTGAACCTCTTCGCTGGATGTCGATCAAACTCAAGCTGCCCCTACTCTTCGGGGCGGTTTGCTTGCTAGCCTTTGGGGTCGGCGGATACCTGGTCTCTCGGTCAGCCAAGGGAATTCTCGAAAACGAGATCCTGAGACGACTCGAGTTTCAGGGACAGGCCTATGCCACCGCTCTGGACTCGAGCCTCCGCGCGGTCATGCAAAGAGCAGAGGACTTCGCCTCGGACGGCTACATTCGTGGTCACCTCGAACTCATCGAACGGAAAAAGGAGCAAGGAGAAGATACGAATCAACTCCGCACCGAGCTCCAGCACCTCCTCGCCCGGAACAAGCTTCCTCTCATTCCATCGTTCTCCAAGCGATCTCTTCTGGAACAGGGCCGTGATCCTGACGTTAGG
>JAJDCM010000295.1 GCA_029260825.1 Planctomycetota bacterium
ATCATCTCCAAAGGCATCTCTGCTGGCCGAGGCCAGAACACATACCGTGGTCAGGTCAAGATCCTCAAAAGCGCCGAGGGAGCCCGCAATTTTTCTCAATGTGACTCGATGCTTTTGGGGGACCGCTGCGGCGCCCACACATTTCCTTACATCGAAGTTTCGAATCCGACCGCGCGTATGGAGCATGAGGCGACGACATCCAAAATCGGCGAAGACCAAATCTTCTACTGCAACCAGCGCGGTATTGACACGGAAGAGGCTATTTCCATGATCGTCAACGGGTTCTGCAAGACCGTTTTCCAAGAATTACCGATGGAGTTTGCCGTTGAGGCCCAGAAGCTCCTCGAAGTCAGCCTTGAGGGAAGCGTCGGCTAGATCTAGCCCGTCGGAAGAACAAGCCTGTTTAGCTGACGGTGCTCCTATATTTGAGCCACCGCGACATACCTGTGTGCCATAGACCGATTTTGAACTTGGAGAGAACCGATGTTGAAGATAGAAAATTTGCATGTCCGAGTTGAGGACAAAGAGATTCTCAAGGGAATCGACCTCAATGTAAATCCGGGAGAGGTGCACGCCATTATGGGCCCCAATGGCTCTGGTAAGAGCACTCTAGCGCAAGTCTTGGCAGGACGAGAAGACTACGAGGTCACCGAAGGGACCGTGAGTTTCTTGGGTGAGGATCTATTGGAAATGGCTCCGGAGGAGCGTGCACGAGAAGGACTCTTCATGGCGTTCCAGTATCCGGTAGAGATTCCCGGCGTTAGCAATACTTATTTTCTCAAGGCTGCGCTCAACGCTTCTCGCAAACATCGCTCTTTGCCCGAAATGGACGCCGTCGAATTCCTGAAGCTTGTTCGAGAGAAGATGAAGCTAGTCAAGATGGACGAATCACTGCTGGGCCGACCGGTCAACCATGGTTTCTCCGGCGGCGAGAAAAAGCGCAACGAGATATTCCACATGGCCGTACTGGAACCTCGATTGGCTGTACTCGACGAAACCGATTCGGGACTCGATATCGATGCACTCCGAATCGTTTCGGAAGGCGTCAACTCAATGCGCTCAGATGAGCGGTCCTTTGTGGTGATCACCCACTACCAACGCCTCCTGAGCCACATCACTCCTGATGTTGTCCACGTGCTTGTCGACGGCCGGATTGTTCAATCTGGTGGCAAAGAACTCGCCCTCGAGTTGGAGAGCAAAGGCTACTCCTGGCTTGAGAAGACTTACGACTCTACCGCTGCAGTGATGGCTTAGGAGGAGATCGTTGATGCAAGCAATTGCGGAACGCTCCCCTCTCCTTTCCAAGTATGAGACCTTCGAACGCGGTCTCCCAAGCCATCCTGAGAGCATTAAGCACCTTCGCCGTCAGGGTAAGGACTCTTTTGAGGCTAACGGTCTTCCGACAACACGCCAGGAAGAATGGCGTAAAACCAATGTAGCAGCCATTGGCCGGACCTCATTCGAACGTGTGAGCCAGGACACAAACAGCTTGAGCCATGAGCAAATTCGCTCTTTCTTGCTACCTGATTGCATTGACTTGGTTTTTATCAACGGCCGCTTCTCTCACAAGCACTCACAACTGGAGGACCTGCCGAAAGATATTTTCGCCGGCAGCTTGGCAAACGCGCTGGTCCAGAAGCCGGAGCTTGTCGAGGCTCATCTCGGCCAGTATGCGGATCTCGGCCATCCATTCGTAGCCCTCAATTCTGCCTTCATTGAGGACGGTGCTTTCATACATGTACCGAGCGGCGTCACGGTAGAGAAGACGATCCACGTACTGTTTCTTGCCACCGCAAGGGACGGGACTCCAACGGTCTCCTATCCCCGTAACCTCTTCGTGGCCGAAGAAAGTAGCCAAGTAACTGTGGTGGAGAGCTATGGCGGATTTCGAGATGACCGGTACTTCACCTGTCCCGTCACCGAAATTGTCGGACTGGCGAATTCAGTCATCGACCATTACCGACTTGGGCAGGAGAGTCTGGGGGCTTTCCATGTCGCGACTCAAAAAGTTTATTTGAGTCGGGACGCTAATTTTTTCACCCATTCGATCAACCATGGCGGCGCTTTGGTGCGCAATGACATTCAGGCGTTACTGGATGCCGAAGGGATCCACTGCACTCTCAACGGGCTCTACTTGGCGCGGGGCTCTCAACACGTAGACCATCAGATGCGTGTCGATCACGCCAAGCCCAACTGTCATAGTTACGAGCTGTTCAAGGGCATTCTCGAAGACCGCGCCCGTGCAGTGTTCAATGGCCGGATTTATGTTCATCAAGATGCCCAGAAGACCGACGCTAAACAGTCGAACCGTAACCTACTGCTGTCCAAGGGCGCTCTGGTCTACTCGAATCCTCAGCTAGAGATCTTCGCCGACGATGTTCGTTGTACCCACGGCTCCACGACGGGCCATTTGGACGACGAAGCCATTTTCTACCTACGGTCTCGAGGGATCGGCGAAGAGGCAGCTCGGAGCCTCTTGACCTACTCGTTCGCGGGCGAAGTGCTCGACGAGATTCGACTTGAGGCCGTGCGCAAGGAGTTTGAAGAGTTCCTCTTCACTCGCTTGCCGAAAGGCGACATCGTGAGACAGGCTGTATGAGCATCGAGGCAGAGACGCCCATACATCGAAGGCCTTCGGTCTTCGATGTGACGTGCGTCCGCCTCGACTTTCCCGCGCTGCAACAGATCATTCATAAGGAACCCCTTGCCTATCTCGACAATGCAGCATCGGCACAGAAACCAACCACAGTGATCGACGCTCTCAGTGCTGCTTACACGTTCAATTATTCCAACGTACACCGCGGAGTACACACACTTTCGCAGCGAGCGACGGACGCTTATGAGGGAGCTCGGGAGATTGCTCAACGGTTTCTTGGTGCCTCTCGTGCTGAGGAAGTTGTCTTTGTTAGAGGCACCACTGAAGGCATCAATCTGGTGGCCCAGAGTTTCGTCCGACCTAGAATCGAGGCCGGGGACGAGATTCTGATTTCAGAGCTGGAGCACCATTCCAACATTGTTCCATGGCAGATGGTTTGCCAACAAACGGGAGCCCGTCTTCGTGTCGTGCCCATCACCGACCGAGGCGAAGTGGACCTCGACGTTTACGCGGATTCGTTGTCACAACGCACTGCTATCGTGGCAGTGAGCCACGTTTCGAATTCCTTAGGAACAATCAATCCAGTTCGAAAAATGGTCGAGTTGGCGAAGCAGCATGGCATCCCAACACTGATAGATGGAGCTCAGGCTGCCCCTCATCTATCACTCGATGTTGGAAACCTCGGTTGTGACTTTTACACCGTCTCAGGTCACAAACTGTTTGGCCCCACCGGTATCGGCGTTCTCTATGGCCGCTTAGACCGGCTAGAGGAGATGGAGCCATATCAAGGTGGGGGAGAAATGATCCGCTCGGTGACGTTCGAGTCGACCGAGTACAACTCTCCGCCTCACAAATTCGAGGCGGGCACTCCCCACATTGCAGGAGCAATCGGCCTCGCCGCCGCGATGGCATATGTGGAAGGCCTTGGTCTGGATGCGATCGAAGCCTACGAGAAGAAATTGTTGAAGTACGTGACTCGACGCTTGGAAGAGCTGCCAGAAGTCCGATTGATCGGTACTGCAGATGAGAAGGCGGCCGTGGTCTCGTTTCTTGTCGATGGTGTACATGCCCATGACGTAGGAACGATTCTCGACCAGAAGGGGATTGCTGTCCGTGTTGGACATCACTGTGCTCAACCGGTTATGGATCGGTTTGGGGTTCCGGCAACTGCCCGTGCTTCCTTCGCCTTCTACAACACCATCCAAGAAGCTGATCGTTTGGTGGACGGTATAGAGTACGTCTTGGAGGTATTTGGGCGATGACAGACCTTCGCGATTTTTACCAAGAGATCATCTTGGATCACTATCGCAAACCACGAAACTTTTCGCCACTCGAGTCGGCAACTTGTCAGGCACGGGGACACAATCCTCTTTGTGGCGACCGTGTCGAGGTTTATCTGCATATCGACACCGGTGTCGTCAGAGAAATCTCGTTTCAAGGTGCGGGCTGCGCTATCTCTACTGCTTCTGCTTCTCTGATGACCGAAGCCGTGAAGGGCATGACGCTCGTTGAAGCCTGTGCACTCTTCGATAGCTTTCACGACATGATGACCGGCACTGGCGAAGCAAGTGATCCGATCGATCTTGGTAAGCTCGAAGCCCTATCCGGTGTGCGACAGATACCAATCCGTGTAAAGTGTGCCACACTCGCATGGCACACCCTTAAAGCAGCCTTGGAAGAAAGCAACAACAACACAGCCGCTTCAATATCGACTGAATAGCGGCCTCGTTTGGACAGTCAAAGCAAAGGTGCAATCATGGGTGAATCAGATTCAATGGAACATGATGGCGTAGAAGATGCGATAACAGATGCCCTCAAAACCGTCTACGATCCGGAAATACCTGTCAATATCTTCGAGCTTGGTTTGATCTATAACGTTGTTCTCAGCGAGGAACGCCACGCCGAGATCACGATGACGCTTACCTCGCCAGCGTGCCCGGTAGCCGGCACTCTCCCCGAAGAAGTTAGGGCTAAGGTAGCTGACGTTCCAGGTGTGGACACAGCCAATGTAGAGATTGTATGGGATCCCGTATGGAATCCGAGCATGATGTCAGAGGCGGCTCGTCTCGAACTCGGCATGATGTAGCAATCTTGCTCAGCGCCAAACTTCGATGTCGGAATCGTAGTAGAGAATCGAGATCTTACCTGATCGGTTGTTCACACGGACTGCGGCTAGATTGCGTTTTCCATCTGTAAGATAGATCGTTCCGGGTGTGGCCGTTCCTCTAGGGTTGAAGACCGCCAAGTCAGATTGATTGAAACGAATCGGATCATGAAGGCGGTCTAGTCGCCGGCGAGAGTTTCCCGGGTCTGTCGGCGCCCTTCCAGCTGGGAAACCGAATCGGACCCTTTTGCCTAGGTGCGCCAATCTGCGCGCTCCTCGAATTTCCGGGTCTATTCCGCCTTGAATATCTGCATTGCGGACACCATCACCATCCCCATCGGCGAAGAGAGCATGGGAGACGACCCCGTCCGCAGCGGTACGAAACTTCACGGCGACCTTGACGTTGTTGCGAACGGAGTAGATTCTCGCAAGATGTAAGACACCTGATATCTCACCTGCAGCCAACTCAACTCGCAGCCCGCTTGCCCAGACAGAGATCGGCGGAAGCCCTACAGCGACAAGAATCGTGAGGATCGCCATGGCGATAACGATCTCCATAAGATTGAAACCCGACTGTCTGTAACGCATTTTCTCCTCCGTTTTGATTGAACGTTCGTTCTATCCAACGGAGGTTTCAAGCTTCGTACCAGCACCTCTTCCTGACTAAGTACTCGATTCAAAGGACTTGGCCGCAGCGCTCACGTTTGTAGGTTCTTGCTACCGTCAAGTGATTCTGCAATGGCGAGAGGATGGACTGCTGCAAAGGCTGCTCGGTGCCATGCCCATCGGGTTTGAGGTAGCCGCAAAAGAAGTAGACAGCGTCAAAATCTCTTGACGGTGACCAGCGAGCTTGCGTATGCGATGATAAGCTGATGAGTTCGCTATAAACAGCCAATTTCAGTTAGATTACGCAGGTCATGGAAGCACAAAAATATTGGATGCGTGAGTATTTCGAGGCTCTGCTGATCGCCGGAATCTTCTTGGGCTTCACTAATACTTTCCTGATCAAGACGTTCTACATCCCTAGCGGATCGATGGAGAGCACTCTTTTGATCGGGGATCATCTGTTCGTCAATCGGTACATCTTTGGCTTGAGTTCGCTACCGTTGGAGCGAGAGGTGTCTCCGCTTCGTGAGGTCCGCCGCGGTGATGTGGTGATTTTCCGCTCCCCCGAGAGCCCAACAACCGACTTGGTGAAACGTTGCATTGGGTTATCCGGTGACGAGATTCGTATTGCAGACAAACAGTTGCTTGTCAACGGCGTGCCTGCCAAAGAAAGCGGCTATGCTTCTCATCGGGACGCCAATCGAACGTTCCCGAATCGGCGTTACCTCGATCGTAGGGCCCGCAAACGCGACAACTTCGGACCGTTTATTGTTCCCGACGATCACTTCTTTTTCCTAGGCGACAATCGTGATTTCTCTTACGATTCGAGGTATTGGGGAGCCGTGCCACGGCACTACCTAAAGGGCAGAGCTCTAATGATTTATTGGTCCTTTGGCGGTGAGACCCCTGACGGTCAGTGGAATGGCTGGAATGAGAAGCTAGGCCAGATCGGGAGGACTGGTAGTGGCTTCTTCTCTCAGACTCGCTGGCGACGGTCTTTTCATCTCGTTCGGTGACCACTCTTTTTACGGAGCGGACACAACGCTCTGGTCTCAGAGACTACTTCACGGCCTTTGTGATAGCCGTCATCCTGGCGACGTTCGCTCGTACCTTTGTTGTCCAGGCGTTCAAGGTTCCGAGTCACTCCATGGAACCTGGGTTACGAGCTGGTGATCACATCCTGGTTAATAAGTTCATCTACGGAAACGTACGTCTCGGTCGCGAGTCGAGAAGTCGTTTTCTGCCAGCACGCCAGATGCACAGAGGTGATGTTGTTGTCTTCAGTGCGCCGACCGAGCCCTGGCGGAAGCTCGTCAAGAGATGTATGGGGCTATCAGGCGACTTCATCTCGCTTGACGGTACTGGTTTGGCGATTGATGGGCGGCAAATAGATGAACGCTCATACGTCTTTGATTGCAGGGAAGTTCAGAACTGTGACCCCGTGGGCCAAGAGCTTTCTACCGCTATCCCGGAGGGTCACATCATTTTTCTCGGCGACCGACGCGGTCGTTCAAACGACTCGAGGTCATGGGGGACAGTACCCCGTCGACTCGTTATCGGGCGCCCGGTAGTAATCTACTGGTCGAATCCAGACCCGGTCGTCGAACGAGTCGATTCTTGGGATAAGATCGGCCGTGTTTGGTGGATACTAAAGAGTCGCTGGGAGCGCAGCTTGACGATTGTGCGTTGAGCGGCAGCTCGGTAAGGCTGCGAATGGAGTGCACAAGATGATGAAAAGACAATATCAATCAGGTGAAAGTAGAATTGGCTGCATCTTCTGGATTCTCATCGCGATCATCTTTGCGCTCGCGGCTTCCAAGGTTGTCCCGGTTAAAATGGCCTCCATGAAGCTCGAGGATCATATGAAGGAGCTCGCAATGACACAGCCTCGCGGCACCAAAGAATTTTTCGAAAGAGAGATTTTCAACAAATCTAGATCCTTAGACCTAGAAGTCCCAAGGAAGCAAATCCGCGTAAAGAAGTACCCGGAGCGAGTCATCATGGATGTCGAGTTCACAGCACCGATTGAAATCCTGAGCTTCAACTTCGATTGGGATGTCAAGATTCACGTCGACAGAGATATCTTTTTGATGTAACTGGGTCAATGGTGTCCCTCCTTGCTAGGCTCCATACAAGAATGACCCTCTTCCGGTCGCGCTGATGGGCTG
>JAJDCM010000296.1 GCA_029260825.1 Planctomycetota bacterium
CCGGCCCATAGGCAAAGGAGGGAATACTCGAGGTGTCGGGAAACGTCCTCGACCGGATGGCCCAGAACATCCTCTGCCGGGAAGTACTCACCAGAGCCTTGGAAACAGGAAGGCCCACCTCATCGATAACGACTCCCGAAATCACCCGCGGGCGAAGGAGTACAATGTCCCCCACCTCGATGAGTTCACCGTCATCGACCGCAGCCGAGCGCCGTGCAGAAACGCCATAGGCTTCTACACGAAGAAAGACCGGGTCCCAGCGCTGAGGCCTCTCTTCCCCGTTGACGACCCACACTCCATGAGGACGACTTCTCACGTGGTCTACTTCAAAAGATCCATCTTCTCTTGAACGAGTGAGAAGTTCCTTTCGCACATCGGAAGGTCGCTCCACTTCTTCGAGGGGAAAGACCATACCGGTCTCGCGAAAGATCTTCGCATCCGGCACCGGGTCACCAAGGTCATCCACAACTCTTCCGACCAGAGTTCCCCCCCGTCGAACCCGAACAATCTTGTTCTTTGACTCCCCATCAGGAAGCCACGTCGCCGTTACCGTCGAACAAAAAGGAGGACTCCGTTCCGTCTGGATCAAAATGGAATCTTCAGGAAGTTTCTCCAGCTCAACTCGACCTTCCCCATCGCTCCTCCCTCGACCGAGAAGATGCTTCCCCGGGCGTTCACTGTAGACCACAAACCCGAGGTGAGGAACCGGTTCATCCGTCCAATCATCAACGAAGCGCACCGAAATCTTCCCCGTCCCCACCCACTCTTCTTCCGGCCCCTGAAAAAACGAACCGGGAAGTACGTCCTCTTCGACGAATTCTTCCTCGTCGTCCTGACGGTTTGCAGAAGTTGACGCCCCCTGTTGTTCCTGCTTCTGAAGAGCACGTCGCTCACTCAAAGAGTATCGACGGCCGGAACGCCTCTCGGAATCAGAGTCATCCGAACGGAATGCAACGTAAAAGAAACCAAGGGCAAGTGCAGCAGCAAGCAGAAAAGGAACGATCCGGCGCACGCTTTACTCTCCCGGGACACAGACCACAAGCCGAGCTTCTTCGGGTGCAAGCACGTTGGAACGCCAGATCACGGAGGTCCTCCGCCGAAGCTCGAAGAGCGAAGGCTGGTCATCTCACCTCGAGGATCACCGCATTCGTAACACTGTAGCCATCAATACTGATGCTTCCCTGATCCTCCACAACTCCCTGGATCAGGAATGAGGATCGACGGGGTTGCCCGGCATTCTTGGTGACTTCGAACGGCGCGGAATCAGACGCCCGAATAGTTCGCAGTCCTCCGCAGAATCCCGCAAGTGGAAGGGAACCCGAATCCAGGCAGAGAATTGGTTGGGGACTGGCAAAGGGTTGAAGAGGAGTTGGACTCACCGTACACCCCAGGGTGGAGGTTCCCACGTTCAAGATGAACGGATTCACCACAACGTCTCGCCAGACCCAAAGAACATAATCCGCCGGCGCCGGACCCGCTGGAGGTGCGGAGAGACTCACGCTGATCGGAACACCGATCCCCACCTGCACCGTTCGGGAAGAACCGCCGGCGGACCCGTTGATGAAGAGCACGTCGGTCAACGAGTCGGCTCCATTCACCGCTCCCGGGAAAATGCCGGAGAAGGTGTAGGCCGACCCCGCCACCGCTCCCATCGCCGGATCCAGCGGGGCCCCGACGGCAAAAAGGGCCCCATCTTGATCAAGGGAAGATCCAAAGCGATGCAGGAAAGTTACCGCGCTTCCCCGCAGCACACCCTGACTCACCCATCCCAATCCGTCATTGAGAAAAACGGAAGCAGTGCCGGCGTCTTGAAGCGGATCATCGTCAAAGGGAGCCCCCACAAGAGCAACGTTCCCTGCCAAAGAAACCGAGTAGCCAAATTTATTACCCTCCGAGGGTGAGGAATCCGAGTATAAAAGAACATCCGTCAGCTCCCAAGATCCCAGCAAGAAGCGATAGATAAGAGCGCTCCCTACATCAAGTGCGCCCTGCTGGATGAAATCAGTCCCCGGCGAACCAACGAGAGCAACATCTCCGGAAACACTCACCGCAAATCCGAGACTATCGGCGGGCTGGCCAAACGGATTCACCAACGCCTGCTCGAACTCCCACACAGCGCCCGCGCGTCGAAAAGCATAGACGCATCCGCCAAGGGTTACGCCTTCGTTGCAAAAGGGCGACCCGACCAATGCGACATCGTCGCTGATCGAGACCGAGAACCCGAGCTGGTCGCCCGGAGAAGCGCCTGGAACGACGAGCTTCTGCTCCAGCTGCCATTGCCCTCCCGAGAACGCGAAAACATAGGCGGCTCCGGCGTTCGGCTGGGTTTCATCATCAAGATTCGCCCCGATCAAAATCCGGTCACCCGAAACGGAGACGGAAATTCCAAATTCATCTCCGACACCCGGATTCGCAGATTCAAGCGTTTGCTCAAAAACCCACCGTCCGAAAATCAACCGATAAACATGGGCAACACCGGAAAAAGAAACACTTGCCCCTTCACCAGGAGCTCCCACCACCAGTACATCGTTTTCTGCGGCCAAGCTGATCCCGAACCGACCCGCCCCGACGTTGAGGGGAGGCACGATTTCTTGCACTTCCACAAGATCACCGGAGTCCGAGAAGAATACGGATACCGAGCCCGAGTTCGGCCCCCCGGAATCATCGAAAGGTGAACCGGTAAGGACGTAGTTCCCGGTGACGGCAACGGCAGTTCCCAGCGAATCTCCACTTCTGCCGTCATCCGATAAGAGCCGCTGATCCTCGGCAAAAAAGCACTGAGCGGTTCCGGGTCTCGAGCACAAGACGCCGAGGCCGACGACGAGCGAACACACCAGGGTGAAAGCTCGAGAAAGAGCCCGAAAACGAGGAGACCAAAGGCCAACCGTTGAGGCACGAGTATCGGCTTGAAACATGGACAACCTCCTGTCCGGGGGCTTTTCGATGAGGCGATAAGGCAAAGGCCGGGTCATCCCGGTAAAAGGGAGCGTAAGTCGAGGGAGACAACCCGTCAACGCCTAGCCCGGACTATTCATGGGTTCCGGTGAGAAAGACCCTGCATGACCGGCCTGACGACAAATCTCGAAACAAAGTCAAAGCTCGGGAACTCTTTGAGGCCGGAGATGTATATCCCAAAAGGCCCAGGCCGCCCCACGGTTCTTCTCATGTAATCCGGAGACGATCGATGCGCTCATTCTACGCCAAGATGGCTTCCTACACTTTGATTCCATCGATCCTCCTGCTTTCACTGATGGCCTCAACCTTGGCTGCCCAGGCCACAAAGCCATCCTCCAGAGTTTCACCCCAGAAATACCGGAGCTATGACAGGCAAGCTGTCTACATCCCCCTTCGAGATGGCGTCAGGCTCGCGGCCGACATCTTCAGGCCGGCTCAGACAGGAGAAGTCGTCACCGATCCGCTTCCGCTGATCTGGACTCACGATCGCTACAACCGATCTTCATCTCAAGGCAATCGTACCGTGGATAAGATGCTGAACCCCACCCTGCGGGAGCTCGTCCGTCGGGGATACATCGTAGCTGCCGTGGACGTTCGCGGAGGGGGCGCTTCTTTTGGAGTGTATGAGTGCCCTTTTAGCCCGACCGAAACCCAAGATGCATCCGAAGTCATCGACTGGTTCGCGGAACAATCCTGGTGCGACGGCAATATCGGGATGTTCGGCGGCTCCTATCTGGGAGCAACCCAGTATCTCGCGGCGTCGACAAGAAACTCTCACCTGAAGGCGATCATCCCCTCCGTTGCCCCCGGAGACATCTACCAGTTCGCCTGGGCTGGAGGGATCTACAGAAACGACTTCCTACGGAACTGGAGCAACTTGACAACCATACTCGACACCCAGTCAAGCCCGATTCCAGTCGACGCGGACACCGATCAGTCCCTCCTTGCAAAAGCCCGCAAACAGCACCTGAAAAATCGCGACACGGATGAGCAATTCAAGATTCTTCCCTACCGAGATAGCGTGGACGAAAACGTTCAGTTTCAACCTTATCTTGAAATCAGCCCCCTCCAGCATCTAGACAAGATCTCCGGATCCAATGTGGCCATTTTCCATCTGGCTGGTTGGTTCGATTGTTTCACACGGGACGCCTGGCTCCTCTTCAAGAACTACAAGGGCCCCCAGCGAATTGCCATGGGACCCTGGTTTCATCAACAACGTCACGAGTTTGACGACATGCGGGAACACCTGCGCTGGTATGACCATTACCTGAAGGGAATCGACAACGGGATCGATGACGAACCCCCGATCCACTACTACACCTTCGGGGCTCCCGAGGGAGAAAGGTGGCGAACGGCAAACGCCTGGCCCCTCCCCGAAGAAGAACGCCGCACGTTCTTCTTCTCCGGCGGAAAAGAGGACCATGCAGGAGAGCTGACCGAGGCAAAACCAAAGAAGTCAAACCAACTTCGCTACACGGTGGATTACACGACAAGTAGCGGCACCGGAAATCGATGGCGAAACGGATACGGGGGCAACATCGGATACACCGATATGGCACCCAACGACGAAAAGGGGGTCACCTTCACAACCGCGCCCCTTCCAGCCGACGTGGAAATCACCGGACACCCGATTGCTCACCTCTGGATCAGCTCCACGGCCAAAGATGGAGACTTCTTTGTCTACCTTGAAGAAGTCGAGCCCAACAACCGGTCCCAGTATGTCACCGAAGGCTGCTTGAGGGCTTCGCATCGAGCCATCTCGACTCCTCCCTATGACTATCTCGGGCTTCCGTATCACCGAAGTTTCAAGGAGGATGTGAACGAACTCCCCGGCGACCCCGCCCTTCTGTCGATCGACCTGCAGCCGACGTCAAACATCTTCGATGCAAAGAACCGGATTCGGATCACCATTACCTGCGCAGATCGAAACAACACTCAAACCCCGGAACTCGATCCCCCGCCCGTGATCACTCTATATCAAGGAGCGGATCTGGCATCCGCCATCGAACTTCCGTTCATCCCAACCAGCAAGAATTAGACTAATCGACGGCCAGGACTTCAGCAAAGCAAGCATCAAGAAGTTCGATGACTTTTTCTTTGGAGATCATCTCGTTGGAGAAGATCACCTCGGCGCCGACTTTTCCTCGAACCGCGACTACCGACGACACCTTCACCGTTTCAGCCCCCACGCTCGCGGTCTTCACGAAGTAGAGACCCTGCCATCCATTCCGTCGAACCTCGGAATATTCAGAATCCAGAATTCGAATCATGCCCGACTTCATCCGTTCATCCTTGAGACGAACCAGCTTTTCGGAAGATGCAAAGTACTGACGTGCGTCCAGAGCCGTTGCAAATTCGAAAAAGGCTCCAGCGACCATCTTGGACTGAGGGGCAGCAGTTGGCACAAGAACCACCGTCTTGTTTTGCCGCATGGAATCCAGGATCTGGGTGATTTCCTCAGGGGACAGGAGGGCAAGGGCAGCCTGAAGCTGAGGTCTCCCCACACTCATCGCCTGGGCGGTCCAAACACTCTTGTCGAAACCGGCGGAAACTCTTTCCGCGGCTCGAGAAAGATCAAACACATAGGAGGGACGGCTATCGGGAGCAATAAACCATTCGGGATGAGCAATCGTTTCAACGTCAACCGGAGGCGTGGTAAAGGCGCGAACAACAAGTTTGTCTCCCCCCTTTTCATGAATCGCAGCCATGAATGTTTCGCCATCGATGTAGGCACTGGCCATTCCCGCCGTGACGACTCGAGACAAGATCTTCATACCCTCGCCCATTGCATCCTCGCCCACAATCTTCCCGATGCAGCTTGTGAACGCCTCGAAACCGTCAGTCCAACCACTCTCGGAACAAATCCGCCTGGCAACAAACTGGGCATGCCCCTCCAGCACGGCATTGAAAGCCAAAAGCCGTTCGGTATCACTCGAGATTTCTTCAATCTTTTCTGCCCATTTGAACCGGTGAGAATCCAGCGCATGGACGCACTCGTGAACAAGAACGGCCACCAAGGCATTGCGAGTTCGAAGCCCTGGTGTGTCGAGCCCCCTTGCTAAAGATTCGAAGTTCTTGGCACAGACAACGATGGTGTCCGAATCGGGAACATACTTGGCCAGAAGTGCTTCCGAGAGGGCCAGCGACATGGACTTCGCACTACCCTCTCCCTCCACTGAACCAACCTGAGCCGTGATCTGGGGAAGGAGCTCCTTGTACACGATGTCGTACAGTTCATCCCGCATGACAATGCGGAAAGCCGGGGTCTTCTCCAGTCTCTTTTCCGAGACCCGATTGAAAGCAGAAACAGCCTCGGTAGCCACCGAATCGAGTGATTCTTGAGTGATGGAGAACTCGCCAGAAACAAGCAAAAGGGAAGGAGCTACGAGGGTCAAAAACCACTGAATCATGAATCGTCTCCGGAAGTCTCAAGTTCGTTTTCCAGAAAGAACTCCTCAAAGACAGAATCTTTGAGGCGCTCCCTCAAGGTCGTCAGGGCCCGATGATACCGCAGAGAAACCGCATTCGCACTCTGCCCCAGGAGCTCGGCGACTTGCTGGTTCGAATACTGTTCGATGCCGCGAAGAATCACCACTTCCCGATCGCGAGATGACAAGGCCTCGATTTCCCTGGAAACGAGGCCGCCAATTTCCTGATGAGCTGCACGAGTTACGATCCCCTTTGTCTCGACGCAGACGGGATCAAATTGTTCATTTCTATCGGTATCTACGAAGTTCCCTTCCTGTCGATCAAGGCGTCGCCGAATGACTTTGCGCACCAGGTTGTTGACATGGTGGAGCAACGTCGTACTCAAGAACTTGAGAACCACCGGCGTCTGGTGCCCGTCCTTGATTTCGAGATTCTTCAGTCTGGCCAGAGCCACGAGCCAAACATCGTTGACAAGGTCCAGTGGATCGTAGAGTTTTTGCAGACTCGGGCTCAGCCGATACCGAGCCTGGGCAAGAAGAAGGGGAGAAAATCGAATGACCATCCATTCCAAACTCCTCCGGTCTCCTTTACGGGCCCGCCCCAAATGGACGGAAGTAAGATCCACATCGTTCTCAGGTTGCCATGATCGAGATACCATGGCCCGATTGTAGCAGAACGGGATGGGAGCCGATGAACCCGTTGATGAAGAGCTTTTCCCCGGAGACCCTCGACGGAATCTCATTTTGTCAGGGGGCAGGTATGGCCTCTCTCTGATTGTGAGGTTAGGATCCAGAGCTATGAGCGACCCGCAGAAACGTTCCGATCCGGCA
>JAJDCM010000297.1 GCA_029260825.1 Planctomycetota bacterium
GTTCTGGATGATGCGAAAGAGGTAAGGTCGCAGAGGCCTTTGCGCATCCAGCTCCGGAAGCACCTGGCAAAGTCGAAGGAACGCCTCCTGGCAGAGATCTTCCGCTCTCGCCTTGCTTCCAGTGAACTGGTACGCAAAGCCGTAGGCGGCAGGCCAATGGGCCAAAGCCTCTTTCAGGGCCGGATTGTTGTCCTGATTTGAAATGTGAATGTCTCTTTTCTTTGAGTGCACACACCGGGTGTCCTGCTATCACGCAGGGAGCATCAGAACGTTAACAAGAATCTTTCAACCGAATCCTGCCTCATTTCCATCGCTTGGGACAAGGGAAGATGGGATAGTGGCAAAAGGCCCGATCGTTGCAGGAATTTGATCACGGAGGATATTTCAGATGATTGGATACAGGCTCTTTTTCCTCGTCCTCGGAGTTCTTGTGACCCCGTCTTCAGCCCTCGCTGGTGGCCCGGTCGAACTCCGGTACCAGTTCGAGGTCGGGGACGTAAGTCATTACCTTCACGAGATCACCAGCAAAACCGAGATGGGCGAAGGGATGGACCAGAAGGAGGTGAATTCCCGGGAACTTCGATTCGAGGTCCTGAGCGTAGATAAGGAAAAGAACGCGACCATTCAGATCATCGTCACTCGCCTTCGGGTCAAGGGCCCGATGATCGACTACGATTCCAAGGATCCAGACTCTGCGTTTGCCTTCGATGTCCGGCCCAGCCTCAACAACGCCTTCGTGAAGAAACCATTCATCTTGAGAATCACCAGTCGAGGTGAGGTCCTGGAATTTTCCGGAGTGGACAGCCTGATGAAACCGGCCTTCGAAAAAGTAAAAGCCGACCAACCGAGCCTGGCCCCCACACTTGACCAGTTCAAAGACCTCTATACCGATCGAACCTTTCGCCTGAGCTTCAATGACATGTTTCCGGTTCTACCGGCTGCCCCGGTCAAGATAGGCGAAAAGTGGACCCATAAAGCACTCTTTCCGGTGCCGATGATCGGCGATCTTCCCGTCACAAGCCAACTTGCTTTGATGAACGCAACCGGCATCATCACCGATCAGATTCAACTTGAATCAATCGAAAAGGACCTCCAGCTCATGGGTCAAGAAATGCACCTTGTGGCAGAAAAAGGAACCGGGTCAGCTGTCTACAGCTTTGGCATCGAGACGGGTCAAATCCAGACTTCCGTAAGAGAGACGACTCAGAAGTTTCAGCTCGTCGGAGGTGCTTTCGCGCCGGTGGAAAACGGGGGAGTAACACTTGTCGCCTGTGTCAAGCAGGTGCTGACCGTTCTTGCTCCTCAGTAAATACCAGGATCAATCCAGATGAATGAGCTGCAAAAGGAGTACATCTACCAGGAGATCCAGGAGCAGGGAGAAATTGCCCGGCTGATCTTATCGAAGCCGCGACCGTCCTGGCCCGGAGCCAGACGCACCATCCTTGCCGGGGCTGGCGACTCTCTTGCCGCCGCAGAGCTCGTCGCAGCCCTGTATCCTGAACGCCGCGCCACTGCGCTTCCAATTCTCGCGGCAAGCGAGGAAGCCCGAAAAATAGGACCTCAAGACGCTCTCATCGCCATCAGTGTTTCGGGCAGAACAACCCGGGCACTGGAAGCGGCGAAGAGAGCTCACCAGCAGAAAGCGACGGTCATCGGGATTACCGATGACCCAAGCAGCCCGCTTGCCGAAGAAGCTGACGAAGTGTGGCTCATTGGAGCTTCTCCTCCCACAGCATTGACCCAGACGAATTACACCGACGAGGCAGCCCAGCAATATGTTGGTTATCATCATGACGTCGCCCAGACAAAAAGCTTTGTAGCGGTGGTTCTGACCCTGGCTCAAGCCGCCCGGCCCGCATCGGATCCGGATGAAGATGATCTTCCGGAGAGCATCAACTCTCTCCTTTCCAGCTCCTTCTTCCTACCCATCAAAGCCCCGGCCGAATCCCTTGCAGAAGCCACCCAGTCGTTTTTTCTGGGAAGTCTCGCTGGCTTCCCCATGGCCCGCTATTCCGCCTACAAGATGTTCGAATACAATCGGCTGGCTCATTTTTCTGATATTGAAGAATACTGCCATACTCAGTACTTCATCACCCGAGAAGGTGATGGAGTTGTTCTCCTGGTACCCGATCTTGCCAGCTCACACCGGGCTCAAGAGATATCACCCGTCCTCCAGGAACTCTTCGGGGATCGAATCTTGTGGATTCGATCGAGTGCCGTCGAGCCCTGCGTCGGCATGGATTCAGAAATCGTTGTCCCGGCGGGAAGGACGCTCCTTTCCAATACGCTCGGGTTCGTGCTCGCGATCCAGTGGCTCACTTACTTTTGGGGAAGGGTGGGCGCTCCTGACATCAACACATTCCATGCGGGTTATGACACAGAGCGGCTCGTGGGGGCCTCTCTTCGTACGATTCGACAATCAAGAATTCGGCTGGAATAGGGCGGAAGCGTCAGCTCTGGACGAGTCGGTTCGCGTTCAAGGCGTCAAACTGAGCATCAGCCTGGTACGAGCTTCGAACAAGCGGACCCGATTCGACGTGACCGATGCCAAGAGCTTCCCCGATTTCTTTGAGCTCGGCGAACTCGTCGGGGGTCACGTACCGACTGACCGGAAGATGATTCCGGGTCGGACGCAAGTACTGCCCGATGGTGAGGATTTGAATCCCATGCTCCACCACGTCCTGCATCAGCGACACAAGCTCGCGTCGCTCTTCCCCCAGACCCACCATGATTCCCGTCTTCGTTACGATGGATGACCGAAGTTCTCTTGCATACTGGAGGAGCCGGAGTGATTGGTGATAGCCAGCCTTGGGGCGCACTCGAGGGTAGAGCCGAGGAACCGTTTCGAGGTTGTGATTCAGAATGTCGGGGGCAGATTCAACCACGGTCCGGATACTCTTTTCCGCACCCTGAAAATCCGGAACCAGAAGCTCGACGGTCACTTGATGATTTCGACGACGAATTTCCATCGTGGTTCGGGCGATCACCTCCGAACCTCCATCCGGGAGGTCATCCCGATCGACAGAGGTCACCACCACATGCTTTAGACCCATACGGTCGACGGCCTCGGCTACCCGGACCGGCTCTTCTTGATCCACCTCAAGTGGCTTTCCCTTGCCCACCGAGCAGAAACGGCAGCCTCGGGTGCAGATATCACCGAGGATCATGAAGGTAGCCACCCCTCGCCCCCAGCAGTGGCTGAGGTTCGGGCAACGTGCTTCTTCGCAAACCGAATGAAGCTTCAGCTCCTCGATCGTTTGCCGGGTTTCGGTGTACTTTCCGTGCCCGGCTAGACTCACACGAATCCAGGGAGGTAATCGAAGTTTCGTGGGTTCTGGGTTGTCGCTCATTCCGTCATCCAAATGCTCAACTCCTTCGTGGTAAAGGAATTCGAGCAGAACATGTTTCCCCAAACAGCCCCGATTGTCAAGCACATGTCACATTCTACAACTGGCTCAAGACACCAAGATAGCACTTTCGTTAGCCTGTGGCTCGGCTCACGTGGAGGGAGAGGACCGGCACCCTCCCTTCCGACGCTCCCCGTTCTGCCGTATGATCCAGACACTTGAAGTCCCAAGCAGGCTAAACATCGACAAAAAGGCCCCCCGACGAATTCATCCGGAGAAGCGTCATGAATCAAGAAATCTCCCGCAGAGGCTTCATCCAGGGTGCGACTGCCGCAGCCGCGCTGACCGCCCTCTCCCCAGCCGAGGCGCTCGCCCAGCAGAAGAGCACGGGCGCCGCCGGCCCTCTTGCGATCTCCAGCTGGAACGGGTTGAAAACGACCGAACTTGCCGTTGAGCTCATGCGCAAAGGAGAGGATCCCCTGGCCGCTGCCGTGGCGGGGGTTAATCTCGTTGAAGCAGATCCCAAGGACATGAGCGTGGGCTATGGAGGACTTCCCAACGAGCGAGGGGTTGTTCAGCTTGATTCCTGCTGCATGCACGGCCCCACCCATCTCGCTGGATCCGTCTCTGCCCTCGAAAACATCATGTATCCATCCCGGGTCGCCAAGCTCGTCCTGGAGAGAACCGACCACGTCATGCTTGTCGGAAAAGGGGCTCTCGAGTTCGCAAAAGCCCACGGATTCAAGGAGACGAACCTCCTCACGGAAGAAGCCAGAAAGAAGTGGCTCAGCTGGAAAGAGAACCTGAGCTCGACCGACGATTGGGTCTCTCCCGAAGAGGCAAAGCAAGAAGAGCGGGAAACCGGGACCATTAACTGCTGCGCCCTTGACTCGTCCGGGAATCTGGGGGGAGTCACAACCACAAGCGGTCTTGCTTACAAGATCCCGAGTCGAATCGGAGATTCACCGGTGATTGGAGCCGGCCTCTATGTGGATAATCGGGTCGGAGCTGCCGGCGCAACCGGGCGTGGTGAAGCCGTTCTTCTGAACTGTGGATCCTTTTCCATCGTCGAACAGATGCGAAACGGAAAGAGCCCTCAGGAAGCCTGTCTCGCCGTTCTCCAACGAATTGCCGACAACAACCATTCCAAGAGGCTTCAACAGGCGGATGGAAAACCCGCCTTTCAAGTGGTGTTTTATGCCATCTCGAAGTCGGGAGAATATGGGTCAGCGGCGATGTGGAGTGGACGAAAGTTCGCCGTGAATGATGGAAAGACCAACCGGCACGAAGACTGCGCTTACTTGTTCAAACGCAAGGAATAAGGGCGACAGTCCGACGGGAGCAAGGTTTCATCCCCGCGATAGAATCCGCTCTAATCTACTTCATATACTATCCTTAGAACCGCCTGCCATGGAATGGAATCAAGATCAACCTGGCCGTTATTCCGGGTCTTTTCTACAATGAACCGTGACCCGGGAGACCAAGTCAGGGTTTGCCCAGCAATTCGAGGAAAAGAAATGAAGCTGAAACATCTAGCATTCGGAACTGCAGCCCTACTCCTGTGGGCAGTCAATGTCCCTGCGAGCTCAGCTGGTTGAGGTCCCCGAGGATGCTCGGGCGGTCGCCCATCAGCAAGAGCATCGAGTGGATTGCGACCCAGTGGAGGCCTCTCCTCCACGCAAGGATTGCGAGGAACGACCCAGTCTGCCGAGGTACCCGATTTCATCCCCGGTAAAGATGGGAATCTCTACTGGAACACCACGGTACCCGTCGACGAAAAGCCTGTACTCGTCTACCTGTACAACGGACACGTTGTTGACGACAACAACGCCAAGTTCTGCAAGGATGTCGAGACGTCTTGCTTCAACGAAAAGCGCATCGTCAAAGTTGCTCGAGATTTCGCTTGCGAGAAGATCTGCTACGGATGTGAGGAACTGATTCGACCGGTTCCACATCGCGACGTCCTCGAAAAGTACATGGCAAACGTGACCCAAGACAAAAAGAAAAAGGCTCCGGCATTCCGGATCGTCCTTCTCGATTCGAAGGGTCAAACGCTGAAGGAATTCAAGCGCCCTCCAACCCCTGCCGCTCTTCTAGCCGCCATGAAAAAGGCAAGGGAAGAGAATGCTCAGAGACTCAAATTCGATGACGGAGGGCTGTCCGGCTAACCCTGCCGACGGCACCAGACCCGTAACTTTGAACCGCGGAGGCACCATCGCCTTCGCGGTTTTTTTTGTCACGCCGGGGGCAGAGCTTTCCCGAATGAGAGCTCTTTTCACTTCTGCCGATCCATCTTCTTCAGAGCATCGGCAGCAAGCTTCTCAACCGGGAGGCCCCGGAACTCTCGCGCAATCTTCTTCATCCGGGAGAGGGCTTCGCGGGTCTCGCCCTTCTGCGAGAGTTCGATGGCCATTCGAAGCTGGTCGCGACCCCGAACATCGATCTTCCCCCGTTCCTGTTCGATGAGGTCTTTGAACCCCTGGGTCAGCTTTGATGTCTTCGCAAGCTTGCCCAGCTCCTCAAGCGCCGCGCCCCCGCGACCTTCCCCCAAAGCCTTTCGACTTCGCTCAACAAACCCCATCAGCTTTCGATAGGTGGAATCGGTCATGGCCTTCCCAAACTTCGCCTCCACGATCTTTCGTGCATAGACGATTTCATCTTCGAGCCGACTCACCGCATGAGTGGTTCCTTCCAGACGCAGAACTTCATTTCCTTCCGGATTGAGAATCAGGAGTAAAGGGTTCCAGAAACTCCGATGGACAAAGCGATGAAACAAAACCTGGTACGTCTCGTCATGCTCCTCGCACGGAATCTGAAAGAGCTTGCAAACCATCTCTTTGCCGGCCCGGGTTTCCTTGTCTTCCTTGGGGTGAGAAAGCCCTTTCATGGCAATGAGAGCTACTGAACCTCGAAGGGCCTTGGTGTAGGATTGGGTCAGAAAAACCTTGGCAAGCATGTAATCCAAGGTTGCCGACGTATCTTCTCCCATGACGATCACAATCGGCGCCTGACGCAGTTTTGCTTCCGCCAGCGCCAGGTCTAAATCTCCATACCACCTGGTCTTACCAGGTTCGGCGGTACGCACGGGAATCTCGGGTTCCACTCCACCGCCGTCCCAATCCTGGAACGAGAAAACCGGGATCCCCAGGACACAAAAGAGAGCAATGCGTAGAAACATGACCGACCACCCAGATTGGACCAAAACCGGAAAAACAAATATCAGGACCATACCGAATTCTCGACGCAAGACATCTATCGTAGCCTTAAGGCGTCCGGAGTGGACAAGTTCTCTGACAAATCCTGATCAATCGAAAGCAATCGTCGGGGTTACCTTACATGGTGTAAAATTCACGTCATCTCCAACCATCTTCCCCTATTCTCCTACTTACATAAGCGTGAATTCCCCCGATCTTTCGAACCGCTGCGGCTGACCATAGAAAAAACTATTAACTGTGGTTCTCCCTCCACTCCTCTCCATCCTCGCAAAAAAAAACGGCACACCCCGCCAAAACGAGGTGTGCCGCAAGACCGCCTTTTGGCGGTTAGCAGTTAGACAAGTCGTCTACTTTATTCGCCCTCACCCGGGTCGTTGAAGAGAGCACCAAGGTTGATGCTTCCATGACCATCTTGCGGGAAGAGCGGATCGCCAGGATTGCCAGGATTAAGATTCGAGGCAGTATCATCAGGCGGGAAGATCACGAGCGAGTTCAAGAAGATCTCGACCAAGCTCTGCTTCTTCAGGTTCTGGGAGGCGAACGCATCGCGGGAAGCCTGAGCCTCACCACCATGACGAAGGATTGCCTCTCGAAGGTTAATGCTACGACCGTCATGTCCATAAGGAATCGTCGTGCCAACGCCCCAGAGAGGCTCGGTGATGAATTCCTTCTGGATGGTGCCGTCGTGGTTCTTTTCCCAGTAGTTGGGACCAAGATCGTGTCGCTTGAGGTCGGCAAAGATGTTCTCGACCAGGAACGGATCGCCATTGGGAACCTTCAAGGTCGGGAAGCCCATTCCATCGTCAACTTCATGGAAGAGAGGAGTTGCGGTCGCGAACAGCTGATTGAAGTGCCCATTCGTTTCGTCGTAAACCGTTTCCACATCGGCAACACGTCGATCGCTGTCGATTTGCAGGTTCTGGATGTGGCACTCGGTGCAACCAAGCTCGCTGAAGATACGCAGTCCAGCTCGGGTTGCCGGAGTCTGTCGATAGCGACCAGCCTTGAAGTAGTTGAGGAGATAGAACTCCATGTGATCGATAATTGCCGGATCGATTTCGTTGACAACACCGTCGCCATCCGGATCGTCAAGATCATCGGCAGCAACAGGAGCTTCTGTTGTGTCAAGGGAGCCATCCAGGACCATTCCCGAGGGAGTCACGATCGCGCCACCAGCGGCAGCTACGTTCAGCATCGGATCTCCCGTTTCGAGGCCCATTTCAGCGTTGAACGCACCCGCTGCGAATTCTCGCATGGAAATGGTAGCGCCATGATGGAAGAAAGGTCGAACGCGAAGGTCCCCATCCACACCCTCTACCTGGCTCGAATCGACTTGACCATCCGAGAAGGCGCGGATCTGCCCGTAGCTGATTCCCTTTGAGGTCAGAGGAAGAGTCACGGGTTGACCTGAATTCATCGCCTGAGTAACTGCATTGTCGCGAATGGCGCGAAGGTCGGTTGTGATCTCGTCACCAAGCATTTCCTTCAGCCCAAGACCAAACAGGTGGGGTGCGTCACGACTATCAGGTCGAGTGAACACATCACCACCGTGCCCAGCCGAACCACGGGGTCGTCCGTGACAGGCAGCACAACTGTCAGCCAGACCGGCGCCAATCGAAATGTCAGCGGCGATCGAGCCCTGACCATCAACCGTTCTTGGGCCAAGGCCCTGACTGATGGTGAACTTCCTTTGGAAAATCTGCCGGCCGCGACGAATCGATCGGAATGGATCTCGCTTGATGATGTAGACAGCGGATCCAGGTGTCATCACGTCTCCATGGCCAGCCCCTACTTGCTCCGAGAGGGATTTAAGAATCCCAGCTCCGGTCAAGGGTTGATCCGTCAACTGCGCTTGTGACGGGGCGGCCAGAAGACCGATGGCACCGAGAAGCATTACGAGTGGTAGAGCTCTGCGGGTCATTTTCACGGTTCTCCGAATCCTGCGAAAGAAGAGAAAGAAACACCAGTTGCACGTGGCCGTCAGGGTTGAAGATAACGACCACAACATGACGATTGGAATCTGTCTAAGGACCGCGGCCAGAAGTGCAAAAACGGAGACCGAGCTGGCGATTCGATGTAATCGCCTTGCGAATCACACGCGACGGCGTGAGCATTGTCCGCAATATACCCATCCCCTTTTCACATACATCCGGAAGCACCCGTCGACTTCCGGATTCGTGACGATTGGGCTCCACGGGGGAGCGTTGGCTGAGTCAATCCCTCTGATGGGACTTGGCCGAGTGTCCTTTATACCGAATCCAACTCATGAAGGGTAGGACCCGGGTGATTTGATCAATTTGTATAAGCTTAAGTTGGTCACTGATAAGAATTTGAGCGCTCGGATCTCTCTTTCCTTTTAACTTTCTCCGAAGACCTGGGTTTCTTTTCTATTCTCATTTGATTCCCGGACCTCGTGTTGGCCAGGAAGCGATCGAACGTGAAATTGAACACCACCAGAGCAAGGTCTATGAGCCAAGTAAAACCAACCAAAGCGTCAGAATCTTACGATCAACTCAAGCATCGGGTCAGCGAGGCTAACCTCCTCGCCTCAACGACCGCGATCCTGGAGTGGGATCAAGAAACGATGATGCCGAACCAGGGAGTCGATCACCGATCGGCTCAACTGGAACAGCTGGCCCGCATGACCCACAACCTGTGTGTTGACCCACAGATCGGCGAACTCCTTTCCGTCTGTGAAGAGGACCCGGACCTTCTGGATCAACCAGGAGTCGAGGCCAACGTCCGGGAAATGCGACGGGACTACGATCGGGAAACAAAACTCCCCGCGACCCTGGTCGCCGAACTCGCCAAAACCTCGAGCCTATCCCTTCACGCATGGCAGGAGGCTCGAGCCAGGTCGAGCTTCAGGGAGTTTCAACCCTGGCTGGAGAAGCTCGTCGGCCTCCTCACACAAAAAGCCGATTGCCTCGGCTACCCCAAAGACGGTGAACGATGGGACGCTCTCGCCGACGAATACGAACCCAGCATGAAGGCCCGAGACATCGATGCCATCTTCACTCCTCTCCGCACTCGTTTGAGAGTGCTCATTGACGAGATCCTCGGAGCACCAAGCCCCCCGACAAATCGTTTCAACGAGACGATGCTTCCCCTCGAATCTCAAAAGAATTTCGTGCGGTTCGTGGCTGAGCAGATCGGTTTTGATTTCACTGCCGGCCGCCTCGACACATCCACTCACCCGTTCTGTGGCGGCTCCCACTGCCGGGATGTCCGCATGACGACCCGCTTTCACGAGAATAACGTCAACGACGCACTTGGAAGCACCATGCACGAGGCTGGACACGGCATCTATGAGCAAGGTCTCTTGTATGAGAATGCCGGAATTCCCCTTGGACAGGCGGTTTCTCTCGGGATTCACGAGAGCCAGAGCCGACTCTGGGAAAACCAGGTAGGCCGCTCCATTGATTTCTGGAAATGGGGTCATCCCAAGCTGAAAGACTTCTTCGGGGAAGGAACGGGACATTTGACCCTCGAAGAGATCTACGGCGGTGCGAACATCGTCAAACCTGGCTTCATCCGGGTCGAGGCAGATGAGGCAACCTACAACTTGCACATCATGGTCAGGTTCGACGTGGAGCGACTGCTGCTTTCCGGTGATCTGACGATCAACGATCTCCCGGACTGCTGGAACGAGAAATACAAGGACTACCTTGGACTCACCGTCCCCGACGATCGCACCGGATGCTTGCAAGACGTCCACTGGGGAATGGGCGCAATGGGATATTTCCCGACGTATACCCTCGGAAATCTCTACGCTGCCCAGCTGTTTGAAACCGCGTCAAGCAAGATTGGAAACCTTCCGGAGCTCTTCGCCCGAGGCGACTTCAAACCCCTGAAAACCTGGCTCAACGAAAACATCCATCAACACGGCAGGAAATATCTCCCGGCGGAACTCTGCCGTCTGGTGACGGGAAAGCCACTTTCCCCCGAGCCACTCATGCGTCATCTCGAAGGAAAACTTCGTCCCATTTACGGACTGTAAGACGGAACATCGATCGCAACCGGACGGCGGCCCGTGGAGGATCATCATGAACAAAGAGCTCGTCCGGAAGGCTGAAGCGCTACTTCGCCTCCATCAATCCGACCGGATTCTCGTCCTCTTGAACGCGTGGGATGTTGCGAGCGCCCGTGTCTTTGAGAGTGCTGGCGCGCATGCCATAGGAACCACAAGCATGGGAATCGCCGCATCCGCGGGCTACCCCGACATCCAACAGATTCCTTTTTCCCGGATGGTGGATGCTGTCTCCCGCATCGCAGGGGCCGTCAATTTACCGGTCACGGCGGACATGGAGGCTGGCTATGGAGATACCCCAGACGAAGTGGCTTCATCCGTAACGAGGGTCATTCATGCCGGAGCCGTGGGAATCAACATCGAGGATGGAACAGGGAATCCCAGCTCACCCCTGATCGACATTTCAACTCTGGCGGACAGAATAGGAGCCATCCGCAAGGCAGCCACCGATCTTGGGATCCATCTTGTCATCAACGCCCGCACGGACACGTATCTCACCACTCCGGGAAGCCCTGGAACTCGTCTCGCAGAGACCATTGAACGGTGCAATGCCTACGCTCAAGCAGGGTCCGATTGTGTCTTTGTTCCCGGGGGTCTTGATCGGGATACGATCCGGGAACTCGTGCGAGAGATTCAAGCCCCCCTCAATGTCGTGGCAAACCCGGCCATTTCAATCCCGGTTGTTCCGGACATTCCGGAGCTCGAACAACTAGGCGTTTCAAGAGTGAGCGTGGGATCAGGACCCATGAGAGCGGCGCTTGCCTTGACCCGGCGGATCGCGGCGGAGGTACTCAACGAGGGTTCCTATCACGCCATGAAGGCCGAGCTAGATCACCCTCTCGCAACGGAGGCCTACGAGGCAGCAATCGGAAAGTGAAGAAGCGGGTTCAAGTACACTGAAGAATCATCCAGATGTGCACGAAATCGCTCTCATCTAAAGAGTCAGCATCCAGCCAGAAAAAGAGGTTCCCGTCGTCCCCCCACATGGTCCCCGGGTTGTCGTCGGAAGCAAGCTGAAGCAAGTGGCGCCAGCTCGAAGCTCCCGGAGCCAGGACCCTTCGCCTTGGATCTTCATACCCGGTTGCGTCACCGCAATAAAGACCGTTGGCCACAAGCTGACATTCGAGCTGCATATCTCCTTGAAGCGAATCGGGGAACCCCAGGATCTGGTGATACGCATCCCGAGGAAACGTCCGAAGCGAATCCCCGAATTCTCCGAGCGGCTCCAGCTCCTCCTCCTGAAGAGACAGGGGTTCAAACTGAGGAGAATCGGAATTCGCAAGGGAAAGAGCCTCGAAATACTCGAGACGACAGGGTCGATACCGTGCATGAGCTGGAATGTCTGGAGGAAGCTCCCTCCTGACCAGGGATCCTATCGGGGATGTGTCATGAAGGATGAACCAGCTTCCCCGATCTTTAGGGTCAAATCCCCAGGTAGACTGCTCCGCATCGTAGAAGAACAGGAGCCTCCCCGCCGCCGGAAGACCTGAACACGCCGAAAGCTCTCGAAGCTCGGCAAAGTCGAGTTGGGCGAGAAAGGATAGAGGAACATCCCGCCAGGTCGGCCACACGAAGGACTCGGGAACATCTGGGAAGCCCCCGATTCGAGCCGCACCCATCGGAACCTCGTCTTGTTCCACCCGCACTGTTCGCACACGGACGCAAGGGCGAATGATCGTTTCGAGGTGAGACACCAGACGTTCCAGCCCTAGCTGGTTGAGCTTCGACTCGAGCTGAGCAAAATTCATGATCACGATTCTACACTGCCGAAAGGCTCTCGTAACGTTGTTCACCGCGGTTACGAAAAGGGGCTTCTCGAATCGCTAGCAAACGCCATCAGGCAAGATGCTACCGTCGTCCCATGGCGAGAGACTGTGAAGTCGCCTGCTAGCTCGCCTTGCGCGCCACTTGATCCGCCTCACCAAAACCGACGAGTCGCTTTTCGCCTTCATCCCAAAGCTTCAGGCGAGCACATTCGAGGCTCGACCACAGGGTCATGCGATGGACCTTCTGGAGCTCTTTTACTTCCCGGAAGCACTCTTCGAGTCGATAGTTGGGAATTCGGGAAGCAAGATGATGAATATGGTGGAGGCCGATATTGCCCGTAAACCACTTGAGAACTTTTGGAAGATCGTAGTAGGAACTCCCCTGCAACGCCGCATCCTCATAGACCCACTGCTGATTACGACGCCAATAGGTGTCGTCAAACTGGTGTTGCACATAAAACAACCAGACACCCATTGTCCCCCCCACACTGATGATCAAAACCTGAGTGATCAGATAGGGCACAAAACCAACCGTGAATGTCATCCCGAGCGCAAGCGCTACCAGGCCCAAATTCGTACAGAGGACACTCGCCCATTCCTTCTTCCACGTCCGGGGAATGTCAATCGGCAAGCGATGCTTGAAGAGGAACTGATAGAGAGGGCCCACGCCGAACAGAACAGCCGGACTGCGGTAGAGCCTGTAGCCCAACCGTCCCAACCAGGAGAGAGCATAATATTCACGAACCGTGAGGGTGTACACGTCACCGAACTCACGTCGATCCAGATTCCCGGAAGTCGCATGATGGATACTGTGAGTCTTTCTCCAGTAGCGATAGGGAGTAAGGGAGGTGACTCCGAGGACACCTCCGACCAGATCATTCGCCATTCGCGAGCGAAAGAACGAACCATGGCCACAGTCATGCTGAATGATGAAGAGCCTCAACATGAAGAGGGCTGTCGGAACAGAGAGACCAACCGTCAGCCAGATGGAGATCTTGAGGCCCTGTAACATCAGAAACCAGCAAGAGACAAATCCCGTGAGAGTGATGGCAAGCTGCCATACACTGGCCTTGAGGCTCGGGTTTGAATAGGGTCGTAAGATTCGAGTCCAATTCGGACCTTCTGGATTCTCTGTCACCGCAGGTGAATCGAGCTCCTTCTTTTCTGGATTCTTGATGCGAAGCTCCTTTCCTAAGCTTTTCTTCCTCGCACAAACGACATCTGGTAGCGGGGGAACCCCGTTCATCGATTTGTGTGAGGTTGACCGAGTTAGTGAGGGATCAACGGTAAACGAGGAGCTGACCAACCCTGTTGATCCGGTCAACTTCACGTTCCGTTGGCGCCACAAATTGACGCAAACGAGCACGGGAGAATATCATGAGTCCTCCCAAGAGGGAGCCTTAGTTACGGAAACCCATTACGAGGAATCGTCAAGAAGAGCCTTATCGACTGCAACCCCAACTGGCACAATCAGTTGAAGGAAAGCAAATTAAGGCAATCATTGACTCTTGTTGAAGCAAATCTCCTGCATGGCAGCAAAAATGCGAACAATACACCAGAGCAACCAACCTCAGGTCAATCTCGGCGAAAAGCAGCGGAAATCCGCGTGAGCCCCACTCCGAGTACTTTCCTCGCCATCCCCAGGATCCAGACCGTCAGGAGACCTGAGTCCTTCGTCCAGCGCCGCTTTCCTACATTATAGAGCGTGTTTTCCGACTCATAAGAGTCCAATCCGTCCGAGAGGGTCATCCCAGCACAGACCCAACGTCCAAGGGTTCTTGCGACACCTGAATCGGATTTGACATAACAAACCAGTACTCAAAAAGGGTGAGTGGACTCAACCATCCCGAGATGATGGGACTTGAAGCCAACCAAGGAGCCTCATGGTGTCATCGACCAACGAAAACAAAAACCACGTTCTTGATCTGTGGCGAGACGAGGAAGCAAGAAGTCTGAACCCGGTCGAGGAGCTGGTTTATCGTTCGAATCTTCTTGGGGCCGATCAGCGCATCACCAACACCGGCGGCGGCAACACCTCGGCAAAGCTCCAGGGAACAGACCCTTTGACCGGGGAATCGGTTGAGGTGCTCTGGGTCAAAGGTTCCGGAGGAGACCTGCGGACTTCGACCCCGTCCAACTTCTCGTCCCTTTACCAGGAAAAACTCCTTGCCCTTCAACCCCTTTACAGGTCAACAACCCCGAACGGAGTGAAGACAGAAATAGAGGACAAGATGGTAAGCAACTATCTTCATTGCACCTTCAATTTGAATCCCCGTCCTTCCTCGATCGACACTCCCCTCCATAGTTTCATTCCCGCCCGGCACATCGACCACATGCACCCCAATGCAGTCATTGCGATCGCCGCATCTCGGCGTTCCTCGGAGCTTACCCGGGAAGTATTCGGCGAGGACATCGTGTGGACGTCCTGGCAACGACCAGGGTTTGATCTGGCCTTGGTTCTTCAAGATATCTGCAGGAATCAACCGGAAGCAAAGGGAATCATTCTGGGTCAACACGGGGTGATCAACTGGGCCGATACGTGTAAGGATTGTTATTACCTCACACTCGACATCATCGAAAAAGCGGCTCGCTTCGTCATTTCCAGAGATAAGGGGAAGAATACCTTTGGTGGGGAGGCAATTTCTCCGGTCGCCATGCCGAAACGGGAGGAGTTGCTTGCCCAGATCTTGCCCTGGCTCCGAGGACAAATATCTCAGGCCGACCGTTTCATCGTCACCATTCAGGCGGACGATGCCATGCTCCAGTTCACGGGAAGCGCTGACGCGAAACGACTGGCCGAACTCGGAACTTCCTGCCCGGACCATTTCTTGCGAACCAAGATCAAGCCTCTCTTCGTCGACTGGAATCCGCGGGAGGAAGGAATCGCGGAGCTGAAAGAGAAGCTATCGAATGGTCTCACACGATACAGACAGGATTACGCGGACTACTACGAAAAATGCCATCACTCTCATTCCCCCTCCATGCGAGATCCAAATCCGACCGTCATCCTGATTCCTGGAATCGGTGCCGTGACCTTCGGAAAAAACAAGAGTGAATCTCGAGTCACCGCTGAATTCTACGGCTGTGCCGTCGAGGTCATGCGGGGTGCGGAAGCCATCGATGAGTATATATCACTACCACAACAGGAGGCCTTCGATATAGAATACTGGGCGCTTGAAGAAGCCAAGCTTCAACGAATGCCCGAGGAACTCCCCCTGGCTCGAAGAATCGTTCTGGTGATCGGCGCGGGTAACGGGATCGGAAAGGAAACCGCATTCCGGCTTTCCGCCGAGGGCGCCCATGTGGTTTGCGCGGATCTTGACGAAGGTGCTGCAAAGGTAACAGCCCGGACGATTCTTTCCCGGGTCGGCGAAGGAGTGGGAGTCGCCGGTACCGGGATCTCAAGCTGTGGAAACGCCGTTCATCACGTCGTTGACGTCACTTGCCGGGAGAGTGTTCAAGAAGTTCTTCAGGCAACAATCCTCGCCTATGGCGGTCTTGATCACGTGGTCGTGACCTCCGGCATCTATGTTCCCCCCGATCGCTCCGGTCATGTGGACGACAGCGGATGGAAAAGAACTTTCGATGTGAACGTTCACGGTGCTTACATCGTGGCCGATGAGGTGCGCCATCTCTTCATCGAGCAGGGTCTTGCGGGAAGCATGGTCCTCTTGACCAGCGTGAACGGAGTCGTTTCAAAACGGGGTAGCCTCGCCTACGACGCAAGCAAAGCCGCGGCAAACCACCTCGTGCGCGAACTCGCCATCGAGTTTTCCCCCCTCGTTCGGGTGAACGGTGTCGCCCCGGCCACCGTGGTCTCCGGTTCAACCATGTTTCCCCGAGATCGTATCCTTGCGTCCCTGACGAAATACAAGATTGAATTCAAAGAAAAAGAGACCACGGAATCCTTGCGGACCAAGCTCAAAGACTTCTACGCCCGCCGCACCTTGACCCAGCGCTCCGTGAATCCTCAAGATGTTGCGGAGACCATCGCTTTCCTTCTCGGAGACGCATCGGATAAGACCACGGGCCAGATCTTGAGTGTCGATGGAGGACTTCACGAAGCGTTTCTCAGATAGACCCCGGGAAAGAGCGAGGATCAAACATGTCCAGATCAACCCTCGA
>JAJDCM010000298.1 GCA_029260825.1 Planctomycetota bacterium
CCAAGAGTCACACCACTCCCCAGACCGATCACACAGATTTCCTTGGGAGCTGGATGAAGCATCATCGGAATGTGGCCGCACAGGATCTGGGTGTACATGTCCTCCGCGGAAGATGCGTCCGTCTTGCCGCTTGTCTTCATGTAGACGAGGCCGCCCTCCGCTTTGCGGATGGAAACGGTCGTGGTGATTCCTTCCTCGTAGTAGAGCAGCTCGGTATCCCCCAGCATGATTTCACGGATCTTCCCCGGGTCTTCCCGAAGAACATCTTTGTGACGCTGGGCATAGAGATAGACACCACTACCGAGGATTTCTGAATCCCATTTCGGGACGATGAGCGCCAGCAGAAACGCCGGCGCCAGGAGACAGACAGGCACGAACCTGAACCGGAATCCATTTTGAGCAAGAGAGATCCCCAGGAGCAAGATCCCGACTGCAAGGTAGAGAAAAACCGAGAAGTAAAGCGCTCCCTGAATGCCAAGAACCGGAATCAAGACGAACCCGGTGAGGAAGGAACCGAGAATCGAACCGACGGTGTTGACCGAATAGGCGTTCCCGACAGCTCTTCCCACCTGGCGAAGATCCCGGGCAAGGATCTTGGCGGCAATGGGAAAGACCGCTCCCATGAGGATCGTCGGCACAAGCATGAGGATGAAAGCACGGCGAAACTGGGCGAACTGAAACATGCCAAAGGAGAACTGATCCGCGGCGAGGTATAGATCCAGAAGATCGACGGGTAGATCACCAAACATCTTCATGACGAAGAGGCCCGATAAACCGATCAAGAACTGACACCCGGCGAGAAGCAGGAAAAGATCTCGGGTTCGATCCACGAAACGGGCAAAGATGATCGCCCCCAGCGCCAACCCGAGAATAAAAGTGGTTACGGTCAACGTGAAGTTATAGACCGAGGGGCCAAAAACCAGAGAAAGGACACGCGTCCACCCGATCTGAAAACCCATGGCGGCAAAGCCACTCACAAAAAAGCACAGCAACACGGACCAAAGAGCAAGACGAGTAAGAGGGTTGGTTGCACCACCGGTTGCCACCTCCTCCTCATCCGGCAAAGGTTGGGGCACCTGGTCATCTTTGACCGAAGCAGTCCGGGAGGCCTGGGACTTTCGAGTGAACATCCAGCAGCCAATGACAACCACCGCAATGGCGAGGTTGATGCTCACGCCAAGAAAGATGGTCCGTGAGAGCCCAAGGTTCGGGATGAAAACAAATCCGGTGGCAAAGGCCCCTACGACTGCCCCAAAAGTGTTGATCGCGTAGAGCCTTCCGACCGACCATCCGACCCGGTCAAATCGAGCCGTCACGTGCTTGGACAGAACGGGGAGGGTTGCCCCCATTAATGTAGTGGGGAAGAGAAGCACCCCACCGGCAATCAGGAACTGAACCACCCGGAAGGTCAGAAACTGAGGGCCAAGACTCTGATAAATAGACTGCATCAGGGGCTCGGTCGCGTCGATGATGGACGGAATGATGAGACAGTAGATTCCCACCAGGCCTTCGAGGATTCCAAAAACAAGAAAAGGCGACTTGATTCGGTCGGAAAGCCTTCCAGCAAAGAAACTTCCGAGAGCAAGGCCTCCCATGAAGGCTGTCACCACCGTGGTGATGGACAACATCGAATTGCCCATGGTGAGACCGAGCAATTTGGTCCAAACGACCTGGTAGATCAGCCCGGAAATGCCGGACAGGAAGAAAACGACGAGAGCGAGGGTGCGTAGGCCCTGATCACGTTTCATCTAGGTTCACCTGATTGGAGTGGTTGGCCCGCACCGAGTCATGGGTCCGGGCCAGGAAATTTCCGTGGGATCGATCGACGAAGTTGGAGCTTGAGGACGGCCGCAAGTTCCACGATAGACGACACTTCCAACGTAGAGGAGCCGTAAATGCAATTCTAGCAACAAACTAAATGCAGACAATGAATTTTTGTTTGACGGCCCTTTTCGACACAAGTACAGTAGCTCCTTCGCCGGTACAGGGCGAAGAGTCGCCCGATCGGCCTGCCCTTTCGGTGTCACCCGACATTCCGCGGTCCCACACGGATAACCCCAATAAGCTCATGATCAAAGTCGTTAGAGAACGAACTGAGAACATCGAAAGCCTGCTCCGTCGATTCAAGCGTAAGTGCAATCGCGAAGGCCTTTCTCGAGACATCAAGCGCAAGGCTTTCTACGAGAAGCCGACCGAAAAGAGGCGCCGGAAGATGCGTGAGCGCGAGCGCGCCATTCGTAAAGCTGAAGCCGCCAAGGCAAAAGCTGCCACGAAGCGTAAGCGTAAACCACCAGCACGCAAGTAACCTGAGCGAAAGCTCAGGTTCTGCTGCTGCTCGAATCCTACCTCAAAACTCACCCTGATCGGGTTGGCGCAGGGTCTGTCCAGGCTTTGCGCACCCCCGGATACCCCTTCAGCTTGGATCCTTATGGATCTACGGCTGAAGAACCCGGCAAGACCTCTACCGGCCCCTACTTTGCCGTGGCATACACCTTGGCCTCGCGAATCATCGTCACCTTGATTTTTCCTGGATAGGTAACGGTCTCTTCGATCTCACCTGCGATCTTTGCTGCCATTTCGCGGGCGGCGTTATCGTTAACCTTTTCGGAGTCCAGAATCACCCAGATCTCTCGACCCGCCTGCATGGAATAGGAGGTCTCGATCCCGGGGTTGGAATTCACGATGGTCATGATCTGCTCGAGGCGCATGAGATACTTCTCTGACGTATCACGGCGCGCACCCGGCCGGGAACCGGAGACTGAATCTCCGATGCGAGTGAGCTCGGTCAGCTGTGTCAGCCCGGTACTCTCATGGTGAAGAGCAATGGGAGCGACGATCTCCGGCCGCTCTCCGTGCTTCTTTGCCAGGTCAGCCCCGATTTCCGGGTGGCCGCCCTCAACTTCGAGGCTCACCGCCTTGCCGATATCGTGGAGGAGTGCGCCGCGCCGGGCTTTGCGTCGGTTAATCCCGAGCTCTTCGGCGACGAGCCCGGCGATATAGGCCACTTCCATCGAATGCCAGAGCACGTTCTGGCCATAGCTTGATCGATACTGGAGACGCCCCATGTAGTGAACAAGCTCGGGGTGAAGCCTGCGGAGCCCCATCTTCTGAGTCGCTCCTCTCCCCGCCTGATGGATCTGTCGATCCACTTCCTTGGTAAACCGCTTCAGAAGCTTGTCAACGGTTCGCAGGTCAAAATTGGGGTTCTTGGCCAGCCGATCGACAGTACGCCGCACAACTTCCCGGGCCACACCGTCGTATCCTGAATAGAAGAAGATATCGGGATTCGCTTCATCGGCGATGACCTCGATCCCGGTCAGTTCTTTGATCCGAGCAAGGGTCTCGCCGTTCTTTCCCGCGATCTTGGTCCGAAGGGATGGATCTGTAAAGCGGGTGACCGAAACCGACGTTTCCACGATGTGAGAAAAAGTGCAACGTTGAATGGTAATGCCAAGAATGCGACGAGCACGATCCTCCAGCTCTTCTTCAAGGGTCTGGGCCCGGATGTAGGAGTAGCGGTTGCATTCCTTGGTCAGGGCATCATCGAGACGGCTCAGGTGGAGATCACGAGCCCCTTCGAGAGTAAGCTCTGCAATTTCACAGAGTTTATCCTGAGAGCTCAGGATACTGGCCCTGACCCCTTTCTTCGCCTGGCGCTGTTCCTTCTGAGCCCGAAAGAACTCGCGTTTTCGCAGGTCCATGTCCCGGCTCTTCGTCCGCATGCGCTGACTGCGAACCTCATGCTGCCGGGCAAGTTCGTCGGTGCGCTTTTCAAGCCGATCGATGCGCTGTCGCCCTCGATCAACCTCTTCCTCACGCTCGGCGCGCTTGACTTCGAGGCCTTTGCGGCCCGTTCGAACTCGCTCGCGGAGAACGGCATCAGCCTTCTCACGAGCGCTTTTGACCAACCTGTCCGCTTCTTCCTGAGCGTTCGCCAGAACACGGCCATCCAGGAGGTGGCGGACCACTGCCCCCACGATCAGCCCCGAAAGAGCCAGCAAGACCGGGATCATCCATTCCATAGATTCTTATCCTGCTCCGAGCTTGTCGCCCCGCTGCAGGGTCCTTGGGTTTTTGCTTCTGAAGAATGCGAGCCAGTTAGCCGCACAGTTTAACAGGTGAAGCGGGGTAGCCCGGAGACGAATCTGGGGGATCTTGGGAAGGTTTGAGAGGAGGGGGCAAGGCGAGTCAGCAACGAAGCAAGGCCCGGCCTCCCTCGCGGGAGAACCGGGCCTTGATATCGAGTTCAATCCATCGCTAGTCGCGGCGATCAGATCGACACGGGCGGAAGGGTCGTGCCTTGATCTTATCGGTTGACAGCGAGATCGATTTCGTCGGCGCCATCAACCTCAGGGGCGATGGTGCGGCCGGCGAAGTAACGGTCGACCTCCTGGACAACATTCCGGACCGGAGGAGCGTCAACGTTGATGCCGGTGACGGTAGTGCTCTCACCTTCGATCATCTTGGAAAGGACGTCCAGTCGCTTCTTGCAGTGGGTCAAGACTTCTTTAGCCTTGGTCAGATTCGAGTCGTTCAGCTCGAAGCGGGTGCCCGAATTCTCTACAGCCTGGAGCTGTCTCAGGTTCGCATAGAGCGACTGAACCATGTTCTCCATCTTGGCTTTTTCCATCCGGACGCTTTCGAGCTTTTGCTTGGCGGCGATCAAAGAGTCGCTACGAGCCTTGAGAAGCCGTCTTTTGCTCTCGACAAGAGATTCGCGATTCTTGAAGGTCTCGAAGGTTCGTTCGAGATCCGACTCGACCTCCACCCTGCTGTAACGCTTGCCACCAAATGTGTAGTAGGCGGCCTGATTCTCGAGCGAGACCTTTTGAACCATGATCTTGCGCTCGCTCTTGCTTTGCGACTGTCCAAGGTTCGAGATCTCATCCTGGAGATATTCGACCTCAACCTCTTCCTGGGCCACAACTTTCTTGCAGGCCTGAATCTCAGGAACGATCTCTTCGATGAGCTTTTCAGCTCTCTTGATTTCGAATTCGATCGGGAGTTGTCCCTGGATCTCGTCCTTCACCACACTTGCGGTGGTCCTTACATAGCTAGCTGCATTCGTGCCCAACAGGACACCTCCAACCAGCGTCACACCTAATCCGATAATGATTGCCTTCTTCAACATGACCTTTCCTCCGCTGCTATTAGAGGTTTCAAAAACCTGTATAAACCTTGGTGTTACTGCCTCTTGGGCTCCCCTGGTGGTGCCCGGTTGGCCATCTCACACAGGGATATTCGGGTCACCCCTGAATCATTGGTCAAAAACCCCGTTTTCTTGGGAAATGCGACCGGAGGCCCTGTTTTCGAGGTTCTCGGGGCCGCTGCCTGCCCGGAAGCAGAGGGAACAGGAGTGACCGGGGGAATGGTCGGGAGATGGGGATTACGCGGGCCCGGAATCTGGTGCAGGTGGTGGGATGGTTCTTCCGAAACGGAGGATCAATTCTTCCGGAGAAACGCGCTGGTACTCTGGTTGAGCCTCTCCCGGACGGAGTCGAGGTAACGGGACTCCTCTTCGGAGTCCAGGGCGCGAATGTCTTCCAGATTCGCATTGCAGAACTGGCACGCGATTTCCGTGAGGTGAAACTCGACGTAGTCGGCCTCTCCCCCACTCAGGGATTTTGCGAGGTACGCCTTGAGAATGTCACGATGCGGACAGGAGATCCCCTCCTCGGTCCACACGAGGGAGATACTCATGCTGAGTGATTTGATCTCACCTTCGACTTCGCCATGAAACCTGCCACACAGGTCACAACTTTCGACGTGGCTTTGCACGGCGTCGGATTGCTCGGGCGAAAGGGAGCCCTCGACGTAAGAGAGCAAAGTCCCCCGGTCGATGCAGTCTTCAGGATTCTTGCTTTTCTTTGAAAACATCTATTCCCAAAGCCCCGAAAAGAGTGTCCGTCGTGGATCGTGCCCCTTGGCCATACGCTGAAGCTCCTGGATTGCCTGGAACTTGATGCTGGCCACTGCGCGTTCATCCCGCACCGAGGCGCGAGGAACAATGTCCGAATATCGCATGTTCTTGCAGAAAATCAGTTCGATCACTTTGAGCTTTTCGAACTCACTTTTCTTCCAGTACTTCCCCACCAAGCTCCTCAATACATCGGCAAGCACGTTTCGCTGACGCCCGAGCTTCTCGGCATCAACAAGCACTCGACTCGGCGTGGGATCTGTACCGGGGATGGCTTCGAGCACGTCCGACTCTTCGTCGCTCGTCGAGCCCAGGCCGACCTTGACTCCGCCTCGCCCCACTTTTCGAAAATGATCGATGAGTTTGTTCCGAGCAATTCCAAACAGAAACTGTTCGACGTTGAAGGTTCGATCAAAACGAGCGATGCCGCGGATCGCCCCGAGAAAGACATCTTGAGTGAGATCCTCACTGCGCTGGTAGTCTCCCACGTGGCGACGTACATAGAAGAAGATCCGGCGGAAGTACTTCTCTTGAAGCTTCCCCCACTCGATCTCATCCGCTTCTTTTAGCTTGTCAATGTCAAACATCGGGTGACTGGAGTCCTTCGTGATCTCAGAAACGAACCATCATGAATCGAGGAATGTTCACGACCACGTAAACAAGAGCGAAGATCATCAGGAAGATGATGGAAAATCCGCAAAAGACCAGGACGGCTCGGGCCAGGAAACCAAACACGCGGAATGGCAGCTTGAGCACGAACTCGACGATTTCTTTCAACGCGGATCCAATGAACCGAATGGGAACGAGCAGAGCCAATATGAGCACTTGCATGGTCTGAAAAACGGATCGCACGAAGAGAGAAACCGTTCTCTTCGGGCGCTGTCGTACGTTGGCGTTGGACGCCAAACCCTTCTCCAGACCTCTTGCATGTTTCGCCGAAGCTCGGTTGCCAACGATCACCGACAGCAACTTTTCGCGAGCCACATCCAACCCATCGTAGACGGGAATGAGGATATGATTCCGGATGTGGTCTCCCATGGAAAGACTGACCCTGGCTCCGGCTCGACCAGCCTGCCGAAGAGCCTTGTTCATTTCGACCCCGGCGGTCTTGAGTTCTGAACCGACTCTTTTTACTTCAACGCCGGCATCCCGGAGGGCACTTTCGACTTCATTCCAATCTTCGCGAGCCATGCCCATCCCGGCCCAGGAAGAGCGTTCTTTCTTCTTCTTGCCGATGGGAGGAGGAACTCGCTTCGTGTCCCCGCCGGCAGCTCCATCTCCAGCCGAACGACTTGCGCCAGCCATGTCCGGGCTCAAGACGATGTCGACCTGGTCAATAATATCTTTTACGGCCTGGAAGCGATCTTCAGGTCTCTTGGCCATCATCTTGCGAATAATGCATCTTGCCTGCTCGGAGACGTGAGCCGGAAACTTGACTTCTTCCTCTTCGTGCTTCTTCAAAACCTCCCACTCGGAGTCACCGTGGAACGGAACCTCTCCCGTCAGGCACTCATACAAGATGACGCCAAGAGAGTAGATGTCCGATCGGTTGTCGCCCTGTTTCTTCAGGAGCTCAGGTGCCATGTAGTAAGGAGTGCCGCGACCAAAAGACAGGGTCTTTCGTGACTCGCTCATGAGTCGAGAAAGACCGTAGTCTCCTACTCGGGCAAAATCACCCTTCAGGAAGACATTTCCGGGCTTCAGGTCGAAGTGAATGATTGACTTTTCGTGGAGAGCGGCAACTCCGCTCAGGATCTGCCGGAAGATCTGAAACGAATCAAACTGGGTTTGCTTCTTTTCTTCCAGCCACTTCTTGAGAGTTCGTTCGCCGGCATATCCCATGATGATGAAAGGAATGCCATCGACCTCACCTTTGTCCTCGATGGAAACGAGGTGAGGATGGTCCACCTGGGCGAAGAACTTGATGGCCTCGAGCTCGTGAAGAACCGCCTTCTTGACGACCTCATCATCGACCTTCAGGAACTTGATCGCATAGTTCTTCCCGATGGACTCCTTGCGAGCCTTGTACACGAATCCAAAGACACCACCACCCAGCTTGTTCAAGAGCTGATACCCGGAGATGTAGTCCGGGGTGCGATAGTTTCTGTAAAAATTTTCCCAATTCATCGGTGTGCCCTCTGCAGCAAACCTGCTTTGACGCCATCAACCACCCGAATCAACTCTGTACGGTAACGCGTACTAAAAGAACTTTCCGCTCTGCATCAAGACCCAAAGAACGCCTGCATAGGTGAGAACGCTTCCGCCTCTCAAGGCCCAGGTCGCGTATCCCTTCGTTGCTGAATCAAGCCCCAGGTAGGTCACGAAGAGAATCGGAGCCAGGAGAAAGGCAACCAGGATTCGCATGAAACCGAAGTTCCGATCTCGTCGAGTCAAACTATAGGCCTGCTCGGCGACTCGCTTTAATTCTCCGAGCTCTGCGACCAGAAGCACATGGGCTCGATGCACGTTTCCGTAGGGCTTTTCCACTTGATCAAGATAGGAGTCCTGAACGTAACTTCTTTCTATTATAGCGTTCGGGAGTACCTCTGCAACGTGACGACGAAGTCTATCCGCGCCGCCCCAGTCCAGAAAACGGGAAAGACGACCCTGGACCGAAGCCGTGACGACGTTGCGGAGCTTGTCAGCGGCGTCTGCAACGGCCGCTCGCTTCGCATCGGTCTCGCTTCCTTCCAGGTTTGAGCGCCCTACGAGGGATGTCTTCCCCGTGTGGATGATCTGAAGATCCTCAGGCGACTGAGAAACCCAGTCCTTCTCAACGTAAGAGACCGCAATCGGTTTGAGTGCCGGTAAAATTCCCCGGACCTGAATGTGCCCCGTTCCCCTGGATTTCTCCAGAGCGACAAAAAATAGCGAATAAGGCAATTCCGCCGCGTCATCCGACGATTCCTCGCCGGCCGCCCCGATCTGGGACTCAAGCAAGGGGGCGATCTGTCGCTTGTAGAGATCGTAATCCAGGATCGTTGGTCGGAAACCTCGATCGAAGAGTTCGGCCTTCAGGGTTTCCAGGGCGCTCAGGATGTCTTCTTCTGCTTCCCGCGCCGTATCGACGGAAACAAGCATGACCGTGGGAGAGGCGAGGTTCGTGGCAAGTTCGAGCTCAAAAGAGATGTCTTCCGCCAGATCCTGACAGGCGGCGTGCTGGGAGGACAAGGGGCTGAGACGCTCGGGTGTTGCGATCCCAGCACCCGCGAAGATTGCGCCGGCCACCAACACTGCCAACATCGATCTCATCATTGTTCCATTGCCTTTCCCGGAAGTGACCGCAGGTCTTTACCTGCATCCAACTTTCGCCACCCCTTCTTCCGCAGCCAGACCGGAATATTGGTAAAAAAAAGGACGGGAGACCCGTTCGCTCCACAATGTTCTCTCCCCGAGCTCTTCCGAAAACAGAACATAAACCGAACACGAAGAAGATCAGGGTCGTCCCCCATCAGGTAGCCGGGAGGGGTCGCCCCCTCCCAGCTCCTACACCACCGTACGTACGGTTCCGTATACGGCGGTTCACGAGGAACACGCCAGTCTTCGATGCTCATCCATGAGGCTCACAAGTCCTAGACGCCGTAAGGCACTCGTAGGAACGGCCTGGTTCATGTGGCTCGCGCCCGCGTTCCACCACGGCCCATGGCCGTTGTAGGCAGATTGATAGGCACGGACCTGATCCAGCCCTCGGCGGATCAATTCCTTGGCTCGGGTGCGAGGACGTTTCCAATGCCGCCAAAGGAGACAGCGGAGTTTCCGACGCAACCATTGATCCAAGAATTCGAAACTCGCCTTCACTTCCGAGAGTCGGAGATTGCTCAGGTTGTTTCCCACTCGCGTTCGCCAACTCGGCAAAGCCTGCTTGACATCTATACGGGATTCCCGTATATTTGTTTGATGAGATCAGCGCCCGATGGATTCGAGTGGGACGAGCGCAAGGCGGAGGCGAAGCTCGACCAAGGGGTGGACTTCCACGAGACCGTTGAGGCTTTTCAAGATCTCGATAGTGTCGAGTTTCTCGATGACCGCGAGGACTACGGCGAAGAACGCTGGGTGGTGATTGGCGCGACCGCTTCGGGGCGCTTGCTCACGGTCGTCTATACAGAACGGCAAGAGAAGATCCGCATCATCACCGCCTGGAACTCCACTCGCGCTGAGGAAGCGAAGTACCATGAGCCCGACACAATCTGACGAGGACCGGCCGTTCACCAAGTCCGAGCTTGCGCGCTTTGCACGCACGCGCCCGAACGTCCGAGCTATTCGACGTAGACTTCGGATGAGCCAGGCCGAGTTTGCTGCTGCCTTCGGATTCAACGTCGCGACGCTACGCGACTGGGAGCAGGGCCGCTCAATCCCAGACCAGGCGATCCGATCCTACCTCCGGGTTATCGCGACCCAGCCAGAGATTGTGAGGAAGGCTCTCGAAGTGGCATAACGACGGGGTGCGTGTTGCGCGCGCTGGTGTCAAGAATGCTGTGTACGCGCGGCCTGGTGCTTCCGCCGTTCCTACGACCACCGCCTTCCTGAGCTTGTTCACAAAACGGCGACGTGGGCATCGCGACCGAGCTTTGCTTACAGCTTCCTTCCCACGAACACCTCGCGATGCCGCAGTTGCTGTTCGGCTAGGAGTTCCTGCCATCAAGGCCTCCAGAGGACTTTCACCTCCAAGTCACTTCCCGGTTCACTTTCGCTCCCCGGTTGAGAGCGCCGCCATGGCGCTCCGCGCCATGCCTGGCCCACGAACGCAAACGAGCACCCAGACCAAACGGCCTGGGTGCTCGATCATTGCGTTCGAAATTCTCGGGATCAGTCAGGCGCGAGCCCCTACGGAAAACCGGAGGTCGCCACACCGGACTTCGCAGCCCTCGTGGATATTTTCCTCGGCTCTTCCGCCACGCCCGTCCACCTCGACACCGAGGAGGGACGTACACACCAATCCCCCGGCGGTGGGCCCGTCCACCCGGCGATAGATCTCAACATCTCGGCTGAGGGTCTTCACCCCGACATGAGATTTCTTCCCGGAGGAAATCAGGATCTTCCCGTCCGCACCGGTTGGCTTCATGAGGATGATCTTGTCCACGCCATCGACATTGAAGTCTCCCTGCAGCTGGAGAAGTGCAGAGACGCTCTTTTCCGTCGGGAGTTCAAAAACCATCTCCAGATCGGATCCGAGTTTGATCCGATCTCCGTGTTTGAGGTCCGCCTGGCGGATGATCTTGCCGTTCACAAAACACCTGGAACCTCCTTCGGCCACCAGACGGTAGCGCTCGCCATGATGGAAGTCCCGGGTTCGCTCGAATCGGGCATGAACCCGGCTGATGTTCGCCATGATCGGCAACTCGACGTCCGACTCCAGCACGTTGCCGACACGAATCGAATCGCCGGTAAGAACGAGGTATTCTCCCCCATCCTCGACTCTCAGAAGGAAGTCATTTCCCCCGAAGTCTCTCTTGCGAGCAAGTCGCCCTCGGATGTTGTCGACCAGGTCACGCTCCTCTCTCGAACGAGCCGTCGCAAGGAGAAGTTTCTCGATTTCCTTTGCTCGGTCCTTTCGATTCTCTCCGCCGGTGACAGCCTCAGCCTCCCGGCCCTGGCTTATAATCTCTCCCATTCTCTTCGCATCGCGATGTCCGGGACAGACTCGTTCCAGGTCACGCAAGGCCGACTCCGCTTCGTCATACTGACCCCGCGCTGCTCGATCGCGAGCTGCGGTCAGAAGGGCTTCTCCCTCCAGACTCGCCTGCTCGATCGAAACATTGAGAGCACCGGCTCGCCGCTTGTCCGCACTTTGACTCGGAAGAAGAGCCAGTGCCTCCTTGACCAGGTCACTGGCCTGGGAAGTTTCACCGCGCTGGAGGAGCCGCTCGCTCTCGACGAGCTTCTGCGCCCCCATTCGCCCGGCAAGGCTTGCGTGCTGGAGGGCTAGCGTTGCGTTGCTCGGCCACAACTGTGCCGCCCGAGCAAAACAGGAAAGGGCTCCGTCCTGATCGTCCATCCGCTTGTGGCTATCACCCCGCTCGGCCTCGATCAGAGATTCCATCGCATCTTTCAAGCGAACGACAAGCTCCGGACCACTCGCATGATCCCGAACAACCTCGAGCCCGGCCTGGACCCCGATCAAAGCCTCTTCAAGATCTCCCCTCTTGCTATCGGCTCCCTGCAACGCGACCTCAGCCCGGATCATCTTCAGGTTCACTTCCTCAAGCGTATTCTTGACCCGAGCAAGCAACTCCTCTCCCTGGGCGGAAAAGCCTGGACGGGTGACGAGGTCGCAACAGATTTTTCGAGCCTGATAGATATCACTACGATTCAGGGCTTCGTTCGCCGACTGCAGGACCTCACTTCCCTTACGAAGTTGAGTCTCGATCCGTTGCAGCTGATCCCGCAGATCCTGATGCCGGGGATGCTTGGCAAGAACCGACTGCAATTCCCCCAGAGCCTTCCGGAGGTCGCCTTCCACAACGTGTTTGTTTGCCAGGGCACACGCGGAAAGAACCGCTTCTTCTTCCTTCTTGATCTCCTTGAGAAGGCGATCGCTCACCTTGGCCAGAGGTTTGGACTTCGCCCCCCGGGAAACAAGCTGGGTCGCCAGACCATGTTCTCCCCGAGCTCGCAGCTCTTGAGCTCGAGTCAGGTTGGAAAGAGATTGCATCCACTCCGTGAGCTCAGGAATGTCGTCCAAGAACTCCACGAGTCGATCGGCCGATCCTCTGGCAGCCTCGAAACGTCCCTCTTCAAGGTCATTATGGAGGCGTTCGACATGTTGCTTTCGAACCGCGTCGCGTACCTTCCGATAACCCTTCCCATCTCGAATGGTGGGACTCCAGGCCTCGGCATACCGAAGCTCCTCCCAGGCCGCGTCGAGATCTCCCTCCTGATGAAGAGCCATCGCCTTTTCCACCCGCGACTCGGCCTCGCGGCCATGGATCTGCTGCTCGAGCTCTCCGATTTCCGGAGCTCCCGCATGAAGGCGACGCGCTGTATCCAGCAACTCTCGACCCCGCTCAAGGTCCCCCTTGTTCACGTGTTTGGTTGCACGAGAAAGGCTCTCCTGGCATTCCTTCACCCGGATCTCGATCTGCTTCAGCAGGCCTTCGGCCGCCTTGCTCTCTCCCTGGAAAGGCGCGAGGAGACGCTGAACCTGAACCAGCTCACCTCGATCCGAGAGGGATCGAGCTTCTCGGAGAAGATCCCCATGAAACTGATCCAGCTCACGACGATCCTCGAGAGCCTTGCGAATATCGCCGGCCAATCGGACCGCCTTATCGCTCCGCTCTCCCCCGGTCAAGACCAGGTTGACGTCAAGATACGCCTGGGAAAGATTGTGAGCCTCTTTATGCTTCACGGCTCGGGAATAGATATCTCGCATCGCTTTTTCCCGGATATCCCGGGCACGACGGTGCTCCTGAACTCCGGGGTGCGAGGCCAATCGATAAGCTTCCTCCAGGCGCCCATCCTGGAGAGCTCGTTTGGCTTCCTTGATCCTGATCATTGTGTCCCACATAGGAACTTCTCTCTCAGTCTCGGTTGTATTGCGAACGGGAATGAGGCCCTCTAGAAAACTGTACCAGTCCCTAGTAGGGATCGACAAACACGACCAATGCCGTGATGTTGTCCCTTGCCCCCCTTACCTCAGCCAGCCGTACAAGTTTTTCTGCACTGAATTTTGGATCCACCGCAGATGTCACCGCCTCGAGCAGCTCCGACTCCACGACTTCATCCACCAAACCGTCTGTTGCGAGGACCAATCGGTCGCCCGCTCGAATCATCATCGATCCCGCTTCAACATCGATCTTTCCCCCACCGACATAACTCAGGAGAGCGCATCGGTACGGGCTTTGTCGATATTCATCATCCGTGAGCCGCCCTTCCCGCCAGAGGCGATAGGCGACGTTTTGATCCTGGGTAACCTGCCTGAGCTTTCCGTCCCGAAGAACATAGAGACGGGAGTCTCCGGCATGGCCAAATGTCATCGAATCACCCCGCAGCCACGCTGCGGTCAATGTGGTGCCCATCCCCGAATAACGAGGATCTCGATTCCCGGTTTCCTGAAGAAACTGATCCACGCCAAGGAAGGCCTTGCGGAGCATTTCTTCAGCCTCGACCCCGGAGAAATCTGAGCTTCCCTCCGTCACTACAGCCTCATGAAGGCGACTCAGAGCCAAATGACTCGCTCGCCCTCCTCCACCGTGCCCCCCCATGCCGTCGGCAACAACGAACAGATCACTTCCGTTTTTCGCCTCAGCAATCTGATAGACAGCAAAGGCATCCTGGTTGGAACTTCTTCCTCCCACGGAAGTTGCGCCATGTGCCGTAATCCGCAACCTGTTATCAGGCATGAAAGTAACCATGTTCTCGCTTCCCGTCGGAACGACGGTTTTCAAGGACTCTAATCCACCCCTTATTCTCGCCCCCACCCGACATATTCAGCTCTTTTTTGCCCCTTCTGTTATTTTTTGGTTAATCAAAATCGTTTTTTCCAGTAATAGAAAGACATGCGAATACTCATCACTGCATACGGTTCCGGGGGTGATGTCCACCCACTTCTGGGAGTAGGAAAGGCCCTGGGCGACCTTGGGCACCACGTCTCGTGTCTGGTCAATCCTCATTTTCGACCCTCGGTTGAGCGGATCGGGGCCGAATTTCTCCCCCTTGACACGGAGGAGGGATTCCTGGAACTCGCTCGATCTCCCGAATTATCCCACCGGATTCGAGGGCCCCTTCGCTATCTCAAGAAGCTCATCGATCTGGCCCCGGAGACGATTCAAGGTCTGAGATCGGCTTTTGATACTTTTCGTCCGGATCTCGTTCTGCGCTATCACATGTCTTTTGGGGCAAGGTGGGCCTGCCAGGAAGCAAAGATCCCTTGCTCAGTGGCCGTCGTTACTCCGGGTCAGTGGTTTTCGGCGAACGACCGAGGAGTGTCTCCCCATCCCTGGATTTCCAGGGCCCAGACCCTGGCCTTTCGGGTGGCCATCCCCGCCGCCCGCCCCATTTTTCACCTGATTGCCGGTCGAGGTCTCCTCCGGGTAGCGGATCAGTTCGGTTTCCCTCGGGAAGCGAACCTCCACAGGAGAGAAATGCAAGAAGGCCTGATCAACCTCGGCCTCTGGTCTCCGTCCTTTCGCCCTCCCCGGTCCGACGACCCAAAGAACGGCGTCACCTGCGGGTTTTCCTTCTTTGACCAACCTCTGCAGTCCGATCAACTCTGCCCGGTCCTTACTGACTTTCTGAACGACGGCCCCCCTCCCATCGTTTTCAGCATGGGAACCGCGGTCGTCCATTCTCTCCAGTCCTTTTTCGACACGGCCCGAGCCGTGACAAAGGATTTGGGACAGCGGTCCATCCTTCTTCAGGGCGGGAACCGAGGGCCTGTTCGGGATGGAAACGTCCTATCGACGGGCTATGCCCCTCTTTCTCAGGTTCTCCCTCGAAGCCTTGCCGCCGTTCACCACGCCGGGATCGGATCCACCGCCCAGGCCATGCGCGCTGGTCTACCGATGCTTCTTCTTCCGGTGGGCTTTGATCAGCCAGATGTAGCAGCTCGGGCACGTCGCCTGGGGGTGGCTCAGGTGATCCCGTTTTCCAGAGTCTCCCGGCCGAGGCTGACGGAAGCGCTGGGCTCCCTCCTCTTGGATGACACGACCCGACTCCGTGCAGCCGAGCTGGCAAAACCGATGCAAAGGGAGAAGGGCGCTCAAAACGCAGCCGAGAAGCTCGTTTCGGCCGCCTGCCGTTGATTGACGGCAAAGATCTCATTTCGACTCGATCAAAATGAGCGTTCCGCTGGGAGCCATGGTCGGCTCGGCCAGACCCACCTGGCCTCAGGCGGCGAAATCTGGCCGAATGAGCAAATTACCCGGAAAACCCGTGATAAATCGAGGCTTCCGGACCGGTCTTTGCTCTTCTCACTTTGAAGATTGCCGATTGCGTAGAACAGTTCCCACGGAGACCAGACATGCTTTTCAAACTCAAGACGCCGAAAACGGTGGCCAGCAAAGCCAACATCCCACCGGCGGAATCCAAAACCGTCTCGAACTCCTCTGGAGAAAGCATCGGCATTTCGGGACACAGATTCAGACCGCACCCGATTTTCAATGAGGAAGGTCGCCTGGTGGGGTTCTCTCGGGAACTCACGTAAGATCCACAATCAGTTTTCCGGGATGGAATGAGAAATGTGGGCGAGGCGGGACTCGAACCCGCACGGTCCGTGAGGACCAAGGGATTTTAAGTCCCATGCGTCTGCCATTCCGCCACTCGCCCTATGACTGTCCGATCCTGCTGATCGTTCAGGTCTCTCTCTTTGCGATACCGCTATCGATATTGTCGAACCAGCCAATCACGTCGGCATGGTGGCTCTTTTCGTCCTGAGCCAGTTCCTCCAGGAGCTTCTTGGACTCCGCTGAGGATGTCGAATTAGCAAGTTGGGTATAGAAGGAAGACGAACCGCCCTCGTTCTTGAGAGCAAAGACATGGGCGTTGAGGGTGGTGATTTCCGGCCAGGGATTCAGGGTTTTCTTCTCCACCTCTTCGTCAAACTCGACAGCCTGATCCCCTTCCGCTCCAACTCCCTCATGAGCTCCCTGGAGTTTCTTCGCATGGGCGCTCGCAGCCTCGGCGAGTCGACGAAACACGTCACCACCACCGGGAAGCCTTGTCGCTTCCGCCGCCTTTGCGTAATAGTCGGCAGCAGAATGCTCCATCTTCGCGGCTCGTTCGAGCGCATCTCGAAGGGGAATCTGAGTCATGAATCAGGGCTCCATGGACTTGGCGTGGCCTCGAAGAGAGGCCTCAGGGATTTGCAGGGGTCGAGGTCATCTTCCACGGGCTCGATCATCCGAGCTAGAAATCCGTGGAGGCGGCACCCGGATTCGAACCGGGGATGGAGGATTTGCAATCCTCTGCCTTAGCCACTTGGCTATGCCGCCACGAAACTACGTGGATACGATCTAACCGAACGGATGATGGTATCCCTGGTTGTAGGGTCTGTCAAGGTTGGTCCGGGGACTTCCCTTTCGCTCTTTCCCCGCGGCATTTTCTACTCGTGATCCTTGCCCCAATCCTCCTTCGCCCCTTCTCCGGATCCATCATTGAACTGCTTCAGGAAATCAAAGATCTCACCGAGCAAGAACTCGTTGGTGCGATCCAGGTTTCCGGTCAGGCTCTTGAGGCTCTGGGCCACTAGCGGCAGGTGAAATTTCCCCGAATTCTGGACATAAAGGAGGGTGCCATCCCGCAGATAGGACTCGATCTTCACGTCATACTCAAAAGGATCCTGGCGGTCCGTGATGGGAAAACAAAGCCGAAGCCCTGCACCGTGGAGGGGCCGCTTGAGGACTTTTCTCTTGTCCGCGCCAATTCCACACAGCTTCTCCAGGAGGAAGATCCGGGCATCTGCCCCTCTCTTTGGAGTGACGAGCTTCTGGATCGTATGAAGCTGGTTCGTGATGACTCCCACCGATAGGTGCTCAAAAGCCGCCTGGGCGATGATCTCCAGCTTCTGACTGAAGATTGCAAAACCCTGACTTTGAACGTTGTCGTGGCTGAGAAGCAACCGGTCCGATTTGATGATGGTGCGAGTCAGCTCGTCCGTGGAACCATCGTTTTGCACGAGTTCGGCAAAGTTGTCCTGAAAAGCACTTCGATTGTGAGAAACACCACGATCCTCTAGCTCGTTTGCAAACGCCTTCAGATCTCCCTCTTTGAATCGCTTCGCGGGAAATACCAGATGGGATTGATAACCAAGATCCCGAACCGATTCAGGATTCATCGAGAGTCCTTTCCTTGCGCTTTTCGTGCCGCCGAAACGGCATCATGCAACACAGTAGCTACCAGCTTGGGGCAGTGTGACTTTCCCGGCGGAAAGCCGCCAAACAAATCAGAAAGCGATTGCTCCGTGACTTTGACCAGGACATCGGCTGCGGGTATCCCTTCCGCCATGGTGGTCGCCGCACTCGCCGCAGCCACCGTTCCGACACAGGCACTGGCCCGAAACTTCACTTCTACATTTTCATCTTGATCGAGTCGCACCCAGATCTTCAACCGATCGCCACAAGCCGGGTGCTCTTTGCAGGCAACTCCTCCCGCATCTTTGATTTCCCCTACGTTCCGGGGATTCCGAAAATGCTCAAGGGCAAGTTCCGAGTAATGCTCGTGGCTTTGGCTACCCATACTGCAAAGATCCCAACTCTGAATCAGGGTGTATTCAAGAGTTTTTCCCGCAGACGCTTCTCGACGTCGGGAGGAACGAATCCAGGAACGTGACCGCCGAGCGCCACCGCTTCCTTGATGAGTCTCGAACTGATGAACGCATATTTCAGGTTGGGCATGACGAAAACGGTTTCCACATCCTCGGCAAACGACCGGTTCGTAAGAGCCATCTGGTATTCGTACTCGAAATCCGAGATGGTTCGCAGGCCCCGGAGGATGACCCCAAAGCCTTTGCTCCGGACATAGTCGACCACGAGGCCTTGAAAAGAGTCGACCTGAACCGACCCGTAATGGCCCACACGTTCTCGGATCATCTCGACTCGCTCTTCAACCGAGAACAGGGGCTCCTTCTCCAGGTTGCTCGCCACGGCCACGATGAGCTCATCAAACATGGTGGCGCCACGCTCGATCAGATCGAGATGACCGTTTGTCACAGGATCAAACGTCCCGGGGTAAACCGCTCGACGCATGGAGAGCTTCGCCACATTCGCTCCTTCCACTCTTTTTGATCCTGACTCGATGATGTTGAGCTTCACCGCCCGGCCTTGCTTGCGGCAAAACGATCATCCTCACGATCGGGGGATTATACCTGATGGGGAACGGATGGAAGCGAAAACCGTTGCCCTGGGTTTGCTTCTCTTCTCCTGGCATGATAAGAAGTTGAATCCAGCGCCAAGCTTCCCATGCTTCCAGTCCGCTGCGGGCCATCGATGAAAGGTCACGGTGGCCATGGATAGCCTGCCTCGGCCAGATCGCCCGGATCTCTTAGATCACATAGATCTCTTAGATCACAGAGATCTAGACCACATAGACCGCCCCCTCCTCCCCATCACCTTCGGGTTTGTCACCGGGATCATCCTTGCCGGAGCTTCGCTGGTTTCCCTCCCTTTCTTCCTCCTGCTTCTCGTTGCCGGTCTTCTCCTCCTTCTTCCGGGAGGCCTCCGGCTGGTACTCGAGCTCGTTCCCGGGAGACGGCCCTGGTTTTGCCTGTTGTTTCTCCTCCTCGGTTTCTTCCGGGCCGAGGTCCAAAGGGAATCCGGAAATGGAAAACCCATCCATCCCCCGCGTTCCGAACCGGCCCTCGTCACGCTGACGGGTTCGGTGATCCGTGCTCCCACCTCCCTTGCCTCCTTGTCGCGAATCGGTCACCAGCAACGCTCGCAAATGGTCATCCAACCCGATCCGTCGGACAGGCATCCCGCATTTCCCGCCGTTCAGGTCGCCTGGGACGGATCAGACCTTTCGTTCGCCGCTGGAGATCACGTTCGAGTCCGGGGCATGCTGAGTCCATCACGCGGCGGGATGAATCCACCCTTTTCCGAACCGAAGGTGACCTCCCCGAGAATTCATACAACGCAAGGAAACGTGACTCTTCTCGAACGCTCCCCCGAAAGCTGGCGACGATCGGTCGACCTCTTTCGCTCCCGACTTCGCTCGACCATCCTCGATCAACTCCCGGCACGAGAAGCCGGGGTCCTGCTCGCCCTTCTCCTCGGTGAGAAGGACGCGGTCCCGAGCCGCTGCTGGGAGACTCTCCAGAAGACAGGTGCCGCCCACTTCCTCGCCATCAGCGGGCTTCATGTCGGCCTCTTTTGTCTTCTCTTGAACGGAGCCCTCCGGTGGATGGGTTTTTCCCCTCGCGCCCGGGGCTGCATCCTGATTCCCCTGGTTTGGGGCTATGCCTGGTGGACAGGCCTCAGCCAACCGGTCCTGCGAGCAGCGATCATGACGAGCGCCCTCCTCCTTGGGCATCTGCTCCGACGAAGGTCCGATGGATTGAACTCTCTTGCGCTTGCCGGGCTGGTTCTTCTCTTTGTCACCCCATCCGATGTGTTCCGGGCGGGGTTTCAACTTTCATTCATCGCCGTCGCCGCCCTCATCCTGGCCGGAAGAACCGCTCCACTGAAAATCGATGCCGAACAAGAAACCGCGACCAGGAGAAGACCTTTCCTGACTCTGCTTCGCCCGTTTGCAAGTTGCTTTCGTGCAAGTGTCGTTGCCACCGTTGCAACCGCGCCTCTCATCTCCCATCACTTTCATCTACTGACCGCCCTCTCTCCGCTGAGCTCTCTTCTCGCTCTTCCCGTTCTGGTTCTTGTCCTTCCTCTTTCCGCGATCGCCGCGATGGCCACCTGGTGGTTTCCCGATCTTTCGGAGGCGTATTTCTTGCTGAGGGGAATCGGAATCCTTCTGGCCGGCCTGCTAACGGCTCTTGAATGGCTGGAAAAAACCAACCTGTACCTGCGTGTTCCCGGGCCTGGGGTCGTGGGAGCCTGGCTCTCTTATGGAATTCTGTTCGCCGGTCTGGTTCATCGACAATGCCTCGGACGATTTGCCGTCATTGGCCTTGCAGTTCTGCTTGTCCTTTCATTGTCTCCTCTTCCAGGAAAGGAAAACCACGAGCTTCGGGTCACCGCTCTTGCGGTCGGTCACGGAGGAGCCATTGTTGCCGAGCTTCCAGGATCACAGATCCTCGTCTATGACTGCGGATCAACCCCATCTTCGGGGATCGCAAGCCGGGCAATCACCCGCTACCTCTTGAGTCGTCGGATCCTCACCGTGCACCATCTTGTGCTCTCTCATGGAGACGCCGATCACCTGAACGGTGCACCTGGCCTCGCAAGAAGCCTCAAGGTAAAAAGGGTGTTCGTCAGCTCTCGCTTTGGTGATTCCCGTGCCGCGGAAGAACAAGTTCTGTCCGAACTCATCACGACCGGTTCCACGATTCAGCGGGTGGCAGCTGGAGACATCATCACGGTAGCCGGGCCTACCGAAATTCGAGTCCTCTCTCCGCCTGCTCCGGAAAGGGCTCCCCTGTTCAACATCTGCACCACTCCCGGGAGCAATGAAGATTCCCTCGTCCTTCGCATCGAGCTGGGAAAGACGAGCCTACTCATCCCGGGAGACCTCACCGGTCTTGGGCTCGAAAGCTTGCTTCGAGAATCCGATCTGGAAGCCGACGTGCTCTTCGTTCCTCATCATGGCTCCTCCCAGCTCGCCCTCGCCGAGCTGATCCGTCGGGTAAATCCCGAGGTTGCAATCGTCAGCGCCGCAAGAACCGATCGGCGGGAAGATCTCATGAAGGTAGCAACGAAATTCGATATCCCCGTGTTCTCGACCGATGAAGTCGGGGCGGTTTGTGTTCTCGGAGAACACGAGGGCTTCAAGGTATGGAGCCTGCCCCTTGAGCACGTCGAGAGGAAAAGCTACACGAAGGAGATCGCGGCTTTCTCGACCCAGCACTGGCGACCGTCCAGAAGACGAATTTCGAGCCAGTTCCCGCGCTCCTCCACGAGCTCCCATTCGGTGCCGGAATGCAGGGGATCTTCGAAGGCAGGCTCATAGCTTTCGCCATCGCCCTTTCGAGCCGTGGTTTCGTCAACAACGACGACTCCCCCCTGAACGGAATTCGCTTCGTAGAGGTGAACCGCGGTTGACCCGGCAAAGACGAGTAGAAAGAAACCGAGAATGAAGACACAGATTCGAAGCGCCTTCTTTCTCAGAAACAGGTTGAGAAGAGCAACCACCCACAAAGCGGAGAAAAGACCAAGGGTTGCCCTGGCAGTGAGCCGGGTGGGGAGGGCAAAGTGCCAGAAGAAGAGAGTTTCGATCAGCTTGGATTCGGTTGTCTTGGTGAAACGATCAATGGTCTTTTGCCGGGCAGCGTGGAGGTTCTGACGCAGATCCCCATCGGTTGGGATGGTGCGTTCCGCCCGGCGGTAATTGAGAATGGCCCGCCCCAGATCATTCAACCAGAAATAGCAGTTTCCGATGTTGTAGTAGAGGTAGCCATTTTCGAGTCCGCCTCGGTCAAGGATGGCTTGAAAGAGAGCTGCAGATTCCCGCAGCAGCACATCACCCCGTTGCCCCTGACCTTTTGAAACCGCATCAAGCCCATCCCGGAACTTGGTTTTTGCCTGACTGAAGAGATCCTGGATCTCATCTGCAGACACGCCATTTCCGGGATCTTGCTCTTGCGACATGACCGGTACCGACCCAAGAATTCCCATTCCCAGGAAAAGAAGACCGCTCAGAAACATGCCCATGAAAAGTCTCACAGCTTTATCTTCTCCAGCTCACGAATCAGATCTTCGGCCCGCTTCAAAAGATCGCTAGCCTCCTCCGATTGAGACGCCGCATATCGACCTAGATCACATTCTTCGATGAGGGCCTCGGCCCGCGCGACGAGATCATCCGAGACTCCCCGTTCGCCAAGTCGACCCGCCACATCTTGAGCCGTAAGACCTGCCACCGGTGTATTGGTTCGGTCACCGATAAAAGCACAGACCCCTTTTGCAATGAGATCGCACCGGGTCGGGGGATCCGTCGCTTCACGAGCGGCATCCAGTCTCCGAAGAGCCCCCTTCCGAGCTCCTTTTCGCCTTGCTAACGCCTCATCCGTTTGCAGACGACGCCTCCGGGAGAGCCCGAAGAAGACGGCAAAGTAGAGAACCGGAGGCATGACCCAAAGAGGAAGGGCGGTCACGGAAAAGATCTTTCGAGTCGACTGATTCTCGAGAGCGGCAACGCTCGTGTGTAACTCGGAAATCCCCAGGGCAAAAGACTTCACGTCATTGCGAAGGGTCGTATCCCCACCACCAGACGGCGTGATCTCGAGCTGGGTCCCTCCGGCTTGCTCGGTTTTTCGCACCGTGAGGGGAATCGCCTTGCTGGTCACAACTTCGTACTTCTCCGCCTTGGGATCAAAATAGTGGAATGAGATGGGAGGAATCTCGGTCACTTCTGCGGACTTCACTCTCAAAGTCTGGGTGAAGATCCTCTCCGGCGCCCCATCCGAAGAAACGGCGATGAGGTCTCCCGAAACCTTGAACCTGTCGGTAATCGCAGGCATCAATGAAAGGGGAGGAGCTTGAAGCCCAGAAAGAAGCCCTTTTCCGGTAAACGTCATGGAAACGTCGATGGGTTGCCCCAGATCCACCATCGTTGGGGCCGCATGGACTTTGAGATCATAGGTTCCTACCGAACCACTGAAACCGGGCGGAGCGCCTTCGGTTGGGAGCGAGCGCACGTCCAGGTCCACATCATTGGAGGCGACAAAGACGGTCTCGGTTTTTGGCACTCGCCTCCCGAACATACCTCGGGTCGTTTCCGTGCCGGAGCGGAACTCGATCTTCGATGTGATTCTCCCCAGCTTGATCGGCCCGGGTTTCAGGGGAAAAAGCTCGAAGGTGAGGGTGTAGACCTGATGCTCCGTCCCCTCATACATTTCCTTGGATTCAACAAAAGAGCGGGAAACGGAATTATGACCGGGCGCCCCGATCCCGAGTTGAGTCGTTGAGCGACGGCTATTATCCGGAAGAGACACGGAAAAATCATCGGAGACGAGCCAAGGGATGATGAATACAGGCGTATCGCAGTTTCGGTTGATGAAGAACCGAAGAGAGACGGTCATCGGCTCCCGTACGTAAGGGTTGAGCTTCTCGACTTCCTGAACGATATGGAAAAAACCGGATTCAGGCGCTTCGGTTACCCGAAGGCTGAGAGGACGTGTTCGATAGGTCGTCCCATCGACGTCGACCTCGAAAGGAGCAATGTTCAGGACACCTGGTCTGGTCGGTTGCACCGCATAAGTATAAGTGGCTTCGACCGACTGATCGACCCGTCCATTCACGATCGAAGTGCGACTCGAATCTCTTCGGGCACCGCCGCGGAGGGTATAGCCTTTTTGCTCGGGAAGAACCGGATCCCCGACTTCGCCGACTCCAATGACCCTCACCTGAAGAATGGCCTCATCTCCGAGGTAGAGGACCTGACGATCCAGCACCGCCAAGACCTGAGTCTTTTGCCAGGCAAGCCCCGCTCTCCCGCCATGAAGAAGCAAGATCGAGACGAACAAGAAAGCGCCGATTCCTGCCCTTCGGCAACCGATTTTCAATGAGTCCATGGGTCGCCCTTTTCTCTACCAGTCCTTGTCCACGCGGCGGTATTGCCCTCGTTGCTTCGGTGCCTGATCGCTGCGACGTCGGTCCCGTTCCTCTCCGATGATCTTGTCGGCGAGGTCTTTCTCGGGTGGACGAGCTTGCTGGGGCTCCGGCTGGCCTTGCCCCTGATCGCCTTCGTCTTGATTCTGCTGGTGGTCCGGATCTTCTTGATCCTCTTTTCCCTGCTGATCTTCCTGATCCTGTTGATCCTCATTCTGGTCCTGGCTCTGATCCTGCTGCTCTTGGTCTTCTTGATCTTCGTTCTTTGGGAACTTCTCCAGAGCCTTTTGCAGCTCTTCGACCGCTTTTTGTTGAGGCTCTTGCGACCCGACGAGATCAGTGTTCATAAGAAGTGAGCTGGCAGTCGCTTGATGCCCCTTGGCCAGTTGAACATGAGGCATGGCATTTTGAAACGCGTCAAGAACTTCCGGATCGACGGGTTGTTGCTGGCCTTGAGGAGCACCATGAGGACCACCGGGAGGTGCTCCTGGCGGAGCGCCAGGGACCGCCCCGCTAGCTTGAGCTTCTTGCTGGGCAAGCATTCCCTGGATGATCTGTTCCATTTCGGTGACAACGGCGCCGGTCAACTCATCGAGCTCAGCTTGCTTTGGAGCAAGATCCGGTTTGATGCTATCCACGTCGCTGGCGAGCATGGACTGCATTTCGGGGATCTGCTCCTCGAACTCGGAGATCCCCTGATCAAGTCGCACCAGAGCCGCATCGAGCTCGGCCTCCTCGGAGGGCTCAAGCTGGAGCTTTTCTGTACTCTTCAAGACGGCAGCTGCCTCCTCCTGAGCCTGGAGCGTCGTGTCCAGGAACTCCTGAAGAGGCTCGGCCAACTTCTGAGTCGTTTCCTCGGAGAACCCGGAGGCAATCTGCCCCAGGCGCTGCACGGACGAGAGCACTTTCTCTCGCCTTTTCTGTTCCGACATCAAGAAAGCGTCTCGCTCTTCCCCTCCGAGGGTGGGTGCTTGACGAAGAGTTGCAGCGTCTTCCTTCGTCTGAGAAATCACTTCGCGGAGCACATCCACCGCTTCCATTCCTCGATAGGCGGTCCGGGTTCGCATCAAGTTC
>JAJDCM010000299.1 GCA_029260825.1 Planctomycetota bacterium
GTCGGAATACGTAGAAAATCGTTTTGCCCGGGAGTGAAGGAGAGTGCTCCCCGTTCCGGCTGGGCGAGCACCGGGGAACAGAATAGAAGTAGGAACGCACATGCGATCCAGGTGAGAGGACGACAGGCACTTCCGGAGACCTTGGTCATTTCTTCTCCTCAAGAGAATTGTTCCAAGCCGGTTGTCTGGACGAGGGGGGATCGATTCAATGAGACCGGTTTTCCTCGACGCAGACGTTCAGGATGAATTCCACAAACCATGGCTTGAGCGGGATTAAACAGCGGTTCACATGAAACATCCTGCAGGAATCTCGCATCCGACGAGAGGCCCGAATTCAGGCTCAATGGGGGGACCTCTTCCCGATTGGGTCGAGGCGTTGAGCGAGAGATCATCGGAAGATTCGGGGGTAAGGCTTGAGAAAAAACCTGGCAAAAAAGAAAAAGCCCCATTTTCTTGGACAAGAAAGAGGAATGGAGTTATTGTGTAAGTAATTACTTACCAGAAGGAAATTCCGGAGAGCGAATGCGTGTCAAGGCCAAGTCAAGCCACAGAGCGGCGTAAGGAGCTACTGCCGATCATTGCTCGGGCATTTGCTGAGCTTGGCTACAGGCGAACAACGACGGCCGAGCTTGGAAAGCGGTGTCGTGTCCGGGAGAACGTTCTTTATCGCCTTTTTTTCGACAAGAAGGCGATGTTCATTGCCGCCATTGGATATGTCTATGACCATTCAGTAACGATCTGGCACCGGTTGCTTGAAGACGGTAATGGCGATACCAGCCCTGCCGAACGACTGCTTGCGCATGAGTCCCGCCATCACGGTGAATTTGGGTTGTATCGGATCGTGTTTGCCGGTCTGAGTGAAACGGATGACGAGGAGATTCAAAAAGCCATCGCAGATATGTATGAGCGTTACCAGCGGTTTCTCGTCCGGCAGATTCGAGTTCACCGGGGTGACAATGAAGAGAAAACAAGTCTTGATGCCACCCTGACCGCCTGGGCTGTCATTGGTCTTGGCACCGTGGCGAGCATCGGTAGGGAGCTTGCACTTGTGAGCGATCGACAGAGACGACGATTGCTTTCAGACGGGGGGCGGGTGCTTCTTGATGGGTAGGTTCATGGTTGTGTGATTTTTTTTGATCCCGATGTAAGTGATTGCTTACAAAATGAGGAGGAGAAAGATGAAACTGAGATACCAAGAACGGAGAGCGACATTGTCAGGGCTTCTTTGTTCCGCTCTTGCGCTTGCTGGATGTTCTTTTGGCGGAGCCGGTGTGGAGGGAGAGAGTGCGGCCGGGGGCGACTTGAATCCGAACACTTCGATCACCGTGGTTCCGGTGGTTCTCATGGCTCGTCCGAATCGAGATGTTGCCGATGTCCTCGGGATGATGCTGGAACAGGAGGGGATGCCAGATGTCTGGACAACCGAGAGAAACTTCACTCCTTCGCCCGATGGCGGAATGGACCTTTTGGTCGATGAATTCTCTGAGTTCGTCCGAGAAGAGCCCTTCGAAACTGAATGTGCTCTATTGACCCAGGTGATCGGGGATCAAACAACCGGAATCCGCGAGGTTCGCACCGTTCTTTCAGACGCCAAGGGTGTGGTGCTGTGGAGTAGCCAGCAGACGGCGAATGACCGGGCATTTCGTCGGGCCAATCCGGTGAACCCGATGGCCTGTTGCGTTCTCGTCCGGGATCTTCTGCGCTCTCCTTTCCATCTTACCTCGAAGACGAGAGGGACGGCGAAAGAGAAGCGAATGGAGCGTCTCGTGATGGGAAAATCCGGGCGTCCATCGGAGACGGAATTGAGGTCGATGAAGTCTCGCGCAGAGAAGATGAAGAAATCTGGAAGCGGCTCAATCTTCCATATCTTTTCGGTCCAAACGGCTGGTGGATTCAACCCGAACCAGGCGATTGAGCTTGCAGAGGCGATTCAAAAGAAAGTCAAAATCAAGACGATAGTGGGTGAGGGGCCGCTGACTCTCGAATCAGAGGGCGGCAGCAATCAACAGAAGTGGGTCTGGGATCTGGCACGGGGTCTTCAGGAGCACGTTAGAAAAGTGCGACCGGATGCTGACTACTCTCTCGTCGCTCAATTCGTCATTCGTCCCGATAACGAGAAGGTTTTTGGGGTGAATTTCGTGGTGTGTGATCGGGAAGGAGAATGGGTTCTTGTCGACTTCCAGAACAGTCATCACTCTGATTTCAAGGCGTTAGATCCTGGTTCCGAACGTGACTGTAGCCAGCTGGTTGCCAGGAGGCTAGCCGGATACTTGCGGTAGCGGGGGGGCCCCTTCTCCCGGGCTTCGGATCGACTATTCCTCTTCAGGGGGCTTTTCCGGTCGAGGCTTTTCGTCGAAGAAATCGAGCTTGTCGATGGGCATGAATACGGATGTCGAGATATTCATTGCGTGGGAGGCGACGCGCTTGAAGTAACGATAGGTCAACGCGTAGGTCACCGGGCTTGGATGGGTCTGTTGAATCTCGATGAGGCGGACAAGGCTCTCGTCGCAGTGATCCTCGATGGCTGCAAGTTCTCGGACGAGTTGTAATGCTTCTTCTTCTTTTTGAGATTCGAAGACCCTGCGGGTTTCAGCAAGGCAGGTGGAGATCTTTGATTTGAGCTTGACGAGATCGTCGTGCTCTTCATCTTTGTTCAAACAGGGCGAGCTGTCGGCGACGTCAAAGAGGTTTTTCGCGTAGTCCCCGATTCGCTCCGCATCTTTGACCGTACTCATGAGGGTAAGGCAGGCGGCAAGATCCTTGGTTCCGTGGACGGAAGCATGAACCACAATTTCTCGTCTGATCTGTTGTTCGGCTTGATTGATTCTTCGATCCGTGGCGAAGAAGTCATCTCTGATGACCGAGAGATCGGTTCCGCCAAGAAGAGCGTTCGAGGCGGTCTCGAACATGTGTCTCCCGGCATCGAGCATTTGCCCGAAAGCAAGGGACATGTTCTGAAGGCTGCTGGGAGCACTTTGGGCCAAACCTTTTAGCCACTCAAACATGTTTGGAGTCTCCTGCCCGTGCGGTAACGGTCATCCGAAAACCAAGAAGCCAAGAAGGGGAATTACAATGAACACACCCCCAACGTACCAAAGGATCCACCATTTTGAACGAGTCGTTGATCGTGCCAGAGCCTGCGCAAGTCGGATTGGCAAGTTTCTCATGAACGGTATGGGATAGAAGATGAGAATGCCAGCCAGGTTGAAGAGAAGATGAACGAAGGCAATGGCGAGACCCGCCGGTCCCTTCACGACCGCCGCCATCAGCGCGGTTACCGTGGTGCCCACATTGGCTCCGAGCATGATCGGAAACCCATTGGTGTGGGTCAGAAGCCCAGCCCCGAACATCGGCACCAGGATTGACGTGGTGATGCTGGAGGACTGAACCGCAACGGTGATTGCCAGACCGATGAACATCCCGAGGACACCGCTTTTTGCGAGTGCTCGGTTCATTGATACTTCCAGGCGGTTTGCCATCAAGACCCGCATGTTCTTTGTGATGAACCCGAGGCAGATGAAGATGATGATCACCGATAGGGCAAGCATGATGACGTAGTACGGGACTTCGGTGATCCCGAGAGTTTCTCTCACGAAATTCTTGATGAGACCTGCGCCGGCCTTGACCGCGTTTTTGATCGGGCTTTCGAACTCGGCGCCTTCGGAGAGCTGAAGAGTTTCTACGAGGAAGACCGCGGCTTTGGCCAGGGCGCCGGTCATGAGCTCGATGGGCAGGAGAATGATGACGGTAAGCAAGTTGAAGAAATCGTGCATCGTGGCCCCGGCGAAGGCTCGCTCGAATTCTTTTGATCGAGTGACGTGACCCATCGAGGCCAGTGTATTCGTGACGGTGGTCCCGATGTTCGCGCCCATGGTCATGGGGATGAATGTACTGATGTCTTCGACCAGGTTACCGCCGGAGTTGGTGGCAACCACACCGACGATCAGCGAAGTGGTCACGGAAGACGACTGGACGAGAACGGTAACGAGGATGCCTACGGCAAGGGAGGCAAGAGGGGATAGGTGAGTTACGAGCTCAACCGCTTTACCTTCTCCCATCTCCTTGAACGTCCCACCCAACATGGTGACCGCACAGAGAAAGGAGTAAAGGAGAAAGAAAACGAGAGCCAACCTCGGGATCAGGGTCTTCCATCCATGAGAATGAGGCCCTTGGGCCAAATCTACCACGGCTCCCCCTGCCCACTTGGGGCGTTCTTCTTGCACAAAACGGCGGCTGCTTGGACTCGAAATTCAATACTGAAAGCGAAGATTTTGGGGGGACGATAACTGGGGATCTGGATCTGCGCAATGCCTTTTCATGGGTTTCGTCTTTATGGATAAACCGAAGTCATTTGAAGGGGGGAGCGGCGATTCGGGGTTGGCTCCAAGAGTTGTTGCAGAGTCTGGGGTTAGGAGGCAAAGTGGTGTGTCGCCAGGTTCTCCAGAGCCTTCGGGGGCTCTCAGAGAAGTTCGGGATTTTGGTCAAATGCCGAACGAGAACCGGTCTTCAACGCGACAGGTGAGGACTGCCAGCGAATCTGGGTCTGGAGAGCGTTCTCGTCCATCACTCGCTGAACACGATTCGAGTCAAACCCCTGTGGGAACGAAGCAAACATCCATTGGAGGTCTCCGTCTCGAAGAGCCGGACGTTCGGTGAACCGGGCGATGAACCTCCAAAGCGCCTTTTGGGCTGAGCCATCCGGATAAGAATTTTTCCCGTGGTGGGCTCGATGATCTTGATCTCTTGCTCCAGAGCGAGGATCAAGGATCCGCCGAGGGGGTCGAATCCAAACCCGATCTGAAACTGTCGCTCCGAGCTCTCCCAGAGGAGCCGACCTGTCCTGAGATCCCAGACTCCTTCCCTGGAATTGTCCACGAGAAACAGGTGTCGCCCTTCCTTGTCGAGGGCTACTTTGCGTCGATCGAAGGTATGGAGCCGGCGACCCTCCCGCCAGAATCCAGCTTCCGGTAATCGGGCCACGTACCGCCCGGTTGTCGTGTCGATGGCGAAGATGGTTCCCGCATCGTCAACGATGAGGGCTCGGCTTCCGGAGATGAGAAGGAAGTCTTCGTCAGGTTTTGTTTGAAACAAGCATTGGCCCGCTTTCACCGGCCAGATCTGGGCTTCGTGTCGTGGGTAGGGCAAGATGGTCTTGTCAAGTGAATGCAATCTTCGACTGATCAGGACAAGCTGTTCAGCTCCGGGAAGCAGCACCAACTCGTGTGGGCTCCCGCTGAGCCGGGGGAGGTGCTCCGGTGATTGCCCGATGATCACACCGGTCCCGGTCAGAACCGACCAGGAAGCATCGGACCGTGCCACCGCAATTCGCTCATCTTCGGAATCGACGTAAATGCCCCCGACCCTTTCGTGGATCGGATGAATGATACCGGTCTTCAGGGAAAGTCGTCGAAGACTGCTCTGCTGCGAGATCAGGATGAGGGAGTTCCCGTCCGGTTCGAAGTCAAGGTCATGGGTTCGTCGACCCACATCAAAACGACGGTGTTCGCCCGTTACCCAGTTCATCACGTCGACGATCGAGCCGTCGAGACGAGCAACTTTCTCCTGGTCGAGCGAAACCGAGTATCGGGTGTTCTGGGAAAGACGGATTTCGATGGATGGGAGCCTGTCCTTCGCGGCGCCCGGGGAAAGGGAAGAGGCCAAGGTGAAAAGAGCTGATAAGGCGAGTCGCTTGAAGGCTACTTTCAATTTCGGGCGGTTACGGCTCATGATCAACTCCGGCTACAGGTTGGAAGGTCGAAAATCAGGGTGGAGCGTCCTTTTTGCCCCGCCCGGCACCTCCTCCATGTGCTGGGCGCAAGGATCGTGACGGCTCCTCGAAAAAAAATCTGGAATTGGATATCCCGTTGATTGAAGCTGGTAGTGTGATGCCGAACATCCGACCGGAAACGGGACGGCTCCGGGAGGGGAGGAAGGAGAGACCAGATGCGTCGAGCTGAAGTCGTTGTCCAGACGGCAAAAGAACTTGGATATCTTTCGGAGGCTCAAGGTCTTGCCATCATTCAGGATCTTCCGGCTCCTCCGGAGTCAGGAGTCGAGGATCCGGACCATCTTCGCCAATCCCTCGCAGGAGCTCTCGAGCCGGCAAAAGTAGATGAGCTCATGAGCTTGGTGGACATCACTCATTTTCCGTGTCCGCAGTGCGGTGCCTATCAGAGCTGGGATGCGTGTACGCCGGGAACCGATACCCGGTGTGGTCGATGTGAGCACTCGTTCGTCGTGCCTTTTCCACTCGAGTCCGAGAGTGGCTATGACCCGGTCATTCAGACCTTCGCACCGGCCGAGTTGCCTCCAGGTTCCGGAGCTCCCTCGGTCACGACGGAGCCACAGAACCCTCTCCTTGGGCGAGTGATTCGGGGTGGGTTCCGCATCGATTCCCCGATCGGTCAAGGTGGTCAGGGAACGGTCTACCGCGGAACGAGCATTGATCTTGATCTGCCGGTTGCGGTGAAGATCCTCTTTCCAAAGAAGTCTCATGACATCCCCCGGCTTCTTCGGGAGGCAAGGGTACTCGCAGATTCTGATCATCCGAGCATCGTTCGTTTTCACTACTGGGGACAGGATGAGATCGAAGTCGATCCAGGTCACCGGAGGAAAATGTGCTATCTGGTCATGCAACTTGTTCCGGGGGAGAATCTGGCGACCGTCGTCACGAGACTCAAGGAATCTCTCCGGGCAGTAGAGCATGTGGCAGGTGCCTTGGCCTACGTTCACAAGAAAGGAGTGATTCACCGGGACATCAAGCCCGCGAACATTCTTGTGACCGAAGATGGAGGAGTGAAGCTCGTTGACTTTGGCATGTCCAAGCTCATGAAGAAAGACGGGGGTGCGAATGAATCCCTTACCGGTGAATGGGAAGCCCCCGGAACACTTCAGTACATGTCTCCCGAACAGCTGGATCGTTTGGATGTTGATCATCGTACGGACATCTACTCGCTAGGGCTTGTTCTCTATTTCTTGCTGACAAATCAGAACCCATATAGTCGGGCCGCCATCTCGGAGATTTCGGATCTTGAGTTTTCTCCACCCGGTCCGCGGCAGCTGAATCCTTCCATTCCGGAATGGGTCGATGAACTCGTCCAACGGATGATCGCCAAAAACCGAGACGAAAGAATTCAGACCGCCGATGAGATCGTTTCGATCATCCGTAGCAAGAGCCCCCAAAAGGAAGAAAAGGTTCAAAACGGTCGATCCTCGGCGCCTTCTGCCGTCTCCGTGTCTTCCCTGGCTCGCGAAGTCTCAAAGCTGAAGTCGAAGCTCGGAGAGGCTCAGGAGAAGATAAAGACCCTGGAGATGGATCTCTCGAGTGGCGTGTCCAGAGAGGTCGCTGAGAACCTTCTTCCTCTCCGAGCACGGCTTGATGAGCACGAGCGAGCCTTCGGAAAGGCGGCCACCCTTTTTGCCCGGATCGAAAAGATCGAAAAGTCCCTGACTTCCATCGAGGGAAAAGCACGAACGTTCCAGGGGTGGGAGAAAAAGTTGCGTGCGCGACTCGATCGTCTTGGGCGGGAAGCTAGATTGTTTTCGGACGCGATTGCTGTCGGACAGGAACCCGGACAGAGCAAGGCGAAAGTGGCTCCCAAGCCAAGAAAGAAGTAGAGCTAACTACTCCTTTGGAAGTAGCTCCAGGCCGGAGTCCTCGAGTTCCTTCATCAATCGATCCAGAGTCCGTCGGTATCTTTGAGAGACGGTATTGGGAGTCATGTTGACCATCAATCCGATCTCCGTCGGTTTCAGCTGCTCGATCCCTCGAAGAATAATGATGACCCGATCCGTCTCCGGGAGTTTCCGTATGGTCGAAAGAAGTTTGGAGTTGGCTTCTTGCTGGAAGACGCGGGTGACCACCCCTCGAGTTGCCTCCGGGATGTCGTTCACCGATCCGCTACCAGGGGTGATGCGGCGGTTGGCGTTGAGGCAGAGGTGTCGCAGTGTTTGTGATACGTACTTGACAAGGACCGGCGTCATGCGAGAGGCGCCGTTCGGAGTCAGATGAGAAAACTTGGGCAGGGCCAGTGCCCAGGTTTCTTGCACGAGATCTTCAGGGTCGAGATGACGTCGGGTCCTGGTGCTCAGTCTGTATTCGGCTTGAGCGAGGAGTAGAGGGGTGAATCGCTCGATCAACCAGTTTTGCTGGCTGCGATCACCGGATACGGCGCGTCGGACATTTCTTGAGCTCTGGTTCACGGAACGAATCTTGCTTGGGGGCTCGTGAGCATCCATTGAACTTCTCCGGGCATGTTTCTTTTTGCTTCGGTTCAATGTACACGAGAATGGGCTTTTCGGGCAATGGCTTCTAACCTCTTACGAAGAGGGAGAAGCGAGTTTCCTTGAGCACTCTCGTGAAGGCATGCTTTTTCATGAGTCGCTGAAATTGGGGGCGATTCGCGCAGGAAGAAGAGGCGACCACATTCTTGAGCCCTTCGTTTGCGAGAAGAAGCTTTAGATCTTGAACCCCAGCTTCCTCTCCTGAAAGGTAGTCAATGGCAAGAAGTCGCGAATCGGCGAGTTTTGGCTGGCCATGAGCGATCGCGCTGTGACTCAGAAGGTAACCACGAACCGAAACCTGAGGAAACTCGTGGGTGTAGAGAGGCACGACAGCACTGTATAGCCGAGGTGCGACCATCGCCCCAGGCATGGCACGGGTGATCATGAGTTCGACGTCCGATCGAACGGTTTCCCGAATTTTGTAGCCTGATATCGACATGGGAACTCTCTGAAACACGACGATCTTGTGCAGAAAATCAATTTGATGCCCGACGAACGCAAGTGAGAGAAAAGCGATCATCGCTCCGATGGCGATGGGAGTCCGGAACCAGGTTGCCCTTGCAAGCAGAACGGCGGGGGCAAGACCGATTGTTACCCGAAATGGTAGGAGATAGAAGAGACGCCAGTAGGCATTCGATGTGGTGAGGTTGGTTGTGATGAAGCCAAAAAGTAATGGGTTCAAGATAACGACTGCGGCAACGGACCATCCGAGGAGAAACCTTCGATCCGATTTCTTATCGAGGCCAAGCCATGTGACCCCGGTGGCCAGGAGATAGAGGGCAAAGAAGGGGTGGGGCCATTGGGCAAAGACGAACCGAAAATGCGCGGCGAAATCAGTTCCTTCTCCAAAGGTCTCGAAGCCGATGTAGTCCATCGCGCTGCGATCCATTGTTGCGAGTAAATAAACCCCGATGATGTAGAGGAAGATCATCGAAGTGAAGTATCCGACAAGCTTCTTGAGGACTGCTTTGGAGATGCCTTCTGAAAACAGGCACCCGGTCGCCAGGAAAACGGCAAGCATCGGCATCATGAACAACGTCGAATCGGAACTTGCCGCCCCGGCCAAACTCACGAGAACCAGCATCGTTGCGTGACGCCAGCTTGGCCTGGAAAACCAATCTCTCGAATAGGCGATGAAGAGAGGGATCAGGACCGACATGAGAAATACTTTTCCATGTCGAAGACGAACGAATAGAAAAAACCCGTAACTGCGTCGGGTGATTCCGTCAAGAGAGAGGAAGGCCAGGATGGCGGCGGCGCCGACAATTGCGGCGAGCGGGTTCTTCACGAAACGTTTCAAAGCCAGGTAGCAGACGATCGGCAGAAAAAACCCGCCAATCGTGGGAGCGACAAAGTGTACGACGCCAAGGCCGGTGGAGCCGGTAAGCAACGCGATGTACGCCCACAACAAGCTGATCGATTGAAGTAAGACCAGGGGATACCGTACGGGCCACGCAAGGAGAGCGTGGTTGTGGTGATTCAAGTCGAGAGAGGCATCCGGATTGGCCAGATAGTAGACGGTTCGCCCACTGAAGTAGTAACCATCGTCGGGTATGTTGAAATGTTCCAGGAACCCCAGAGATGCCCCGAGCATGCAGAGTAAGAACAGCATGATTCGAACTGCCACGGGTGTCGGATCCGGACTTTCATGGGCATCCGTCCGATCCAGGGAGAACCGCTTGATCAGGATGAAACAAACCGGCAATGCAAAACTGAAGACCCAGCAAAGGGTCTTGAAAGATAGGCCAAGGGCGGTGCAGCCGGTTGCGACCACGAACCAGGAAGCCATCAACACGATGAGGTAAAGGACACATCGTTCTTCAAGGGGCAGTAGAGCTTTTCTCGAAGCAGGCTTCAGTCCGATTCTTCCCTCCATCCTAGTTTCGCTTTCTCACGACCATCAGGACCGAAGTACCCAGAAGAGGTCTTTTCCATAGGCCCACTTCAATCCTCATCATGGCTTTTAGCCCTTCGTGGATGAAGACGTTGGGAGCCACAAATCCCCTCTTCAGAATCGACTCTTTGGAGCGGGATAGGTGGAACCGGAGCTTGCGCAGCGCGAGAATCGGGAGCATGGAAAAGCCCCAGTATCGGGTGTCCAGGATGTCGACGGCCAAGGTCCCCCATTCCTGCGCGAGGGTCGCTTTGTCGTATCGACGCACATGCCCGGCCGCAACATCATACTCGCTAAAAAGTGATTGAAGTGCAGGAACATTGACAATCAAGAAACCGCCGGGCTTGAGGCAATTGAGAGATGCGGTGAGAAAGGGTGTTGGGTTCTCGATGTGTTCGATCACGTCAAAGAGCGTGATGAGGTCATAGGCTTCCCGAAACTGCTTTCGCCCCTCCAGGATGTCGTAGTAGAAGAATTCTCCGCGTCCTGCCTTCGCTCGCCGCAGTGCTCCCAGATTGAGGTCTGCTCCGTCGACGACCCATTTGGTCTCGCCTTCGATTTGATCTCGCAGAATTCCCGTTCCACATCCAATGTCGAGGGCACGGAAAGGAGAATCGAAAGCGATCCCAGCTTTCTGAAGCATGTGGTCAAGAGCCGCAAACCGCCATTGAAACCAGAAGTGATCCATGCCGGCGTAGTCGTACCATTCGACGGATTCATCGAAAGTTGACGTTGCGGCCTCGGAGAGAATCTGGACGTCGGCAAGGCCGGATGTTGGGGTCTTCATCACTTTTCATCTTTCGAGGGAGACCCGATCGTCTCCATGACGATGAAGGCGGGTCTTCCTTTGGATTCCAGATAGGTCCGCCCCACATAGCCGCCGAGAAGATAGAGGCAAGCGCTCACCACAAAGTTCCCGGCACAG
>JAJDCM010000300.1 GCA_029260825.1 Planctomycetota bacterium
TATGTGATGCACGCGGGGTGGCCCTTGTTGGATGAGATGGTGGCGTTGATGTGGGCGCACCCTCAGGTATATGTCGACGTGAGCGTGATTAACTGGGCAGTGCCCCCCAAAGAGTTTCACGCCTACTTGCGCCGGCTGGTGGACGCCGGCTTCGGACGACGAATCATGTTCGGATCCGACCAGATGGTGTGGCCGGAAGCGATCGGTCTGGCCATCGACGGCATCGAGTCGGCGGAGTTTCTTTCCGACCAGGAGAAGAGGGATATCTTTTACAACAACGCTGCCCGATTTTTCAGCATAGCAGAGGAGCCGTAGAGCCGTATTCGCGGAGAATGGGCTCCGGAAGTGCGACGCACCGTGACTGCGGGCTGGAGATGGTGCGGGGCTTAGGGGACTTCCAGTCCGGGAAGATTCTCGAGAGGAAGACCCAGATCCAAGAAGACTGCCAGCTCTCCTCCAACGCAGTCCATCACATCCGCAGGAGCCAGCGAGAATCAAATAATCAAATCGATGGAGTCTAGTGAGATCGAGTCCGCTCGTTCCCGTCGGCACTCACGGGCACTGTTTTCCGTAGCTTGATGCCCTGTCATTGTAAGATGTGATCATGCGAGAGATGTTCCTTTTAGTGTTGTGTTTGCTGGGTGCCCTGTCTGGCCAAGCCCTCGGGGAAGAGACCGACAAAGTTGTCAAGGAGTCCACGCCTCGGCTGGTGATCGGACCCCGCCTCTCTCCTGATCGTGAAAAGGCTCTTCGCCGGTACGGAGGGAGTCAGAGGACGGAGGCGGCAGTGACGTCGGGCTTGAGCTGGCTGGCCCGGCATCAGGAAAGTTCCGGAGGTTGGGACGCGGACGGGTTCGATGCTCGTTGTGTGGATGAGAAATCTCCCTGCACCGGGAAGGGAAAGGGGCAGCACGGAGAGGACATCCCTTGCCCTTTCGATGGAGCCATATCTGCCCTGGCAACACTGGCGTTCCTGGGCCGAGGTCACATCCCCGGGAATGATGGCGACCCCTACTCCGAGGTGGTTGAAAAAGGGCTCGAGTTCCTGTTGCGTCGCGGGCGGTCGTGGTCCATCCCTCTTTCTGCTCTGGCTCTCGCCGAGGCGGAAGCCATGACCGGCACCAATGAGTACGGAGAATCGCTCAAGATCTTGATCGCCGATCTCGTTTCCTCCAGGGCGGAGGATGGAGCCTGGGGATACGCCACCGGGTTTGGTCGGGGCTCGGATGTTCCCTACACCGCACTTGTCGTCCAGGCGCTCACCGCCTCCCAGGATGCCGAAATCTCGCTCTCCGCAGGGCTAAGAGACGGAGTCGACGGGTTCCTTGCTTCGCTTGAAACGAAGAAGGGTCGGCTGGCCTACATCAAGGAAGGGCGGCGGTTCGGATATACTCCAACCTCGGAAAATGGGGCCTGCTCGGCAGCAATTCGCGAGCTTCTTCAGGTGGGAGTGAAACGGACGACTCATCGAAGTCACCTCAATCGACTTTCGCGCGAGCGGCCATCCTGGAGAATCTCCTTTCAAAAGGTCGAGGTTCCCGGTCGAGGGGTCGTCACGGCTCAGGTCGGACATCTCTCCATGTATCGATGGTGGTACGGGACGATTGCCACGTTTCATCACGGAGGATCCTCCTGGGCAAGCTGGTTTTCCAGAACCAAGAGTACCTTGCTGGCCCATCAGAAAAAACGGGGGTGCGAAGAAGGATCCTGGGAGCCGATCGGGTTGTACGAGCGGCAGACGGGTGGTCGAGTCTTTGCCACCGCTCTTTGCGTCTTGATGCTGGAGCAGCCCTATCGGCATCGTCGACTCGGGGCGCGGTAGGAGCTACTGGCTCACGACCTTGCCAAGCTGGGCGGCAATGAAAGCTCCCAGGATGTCATTACCCATCGTGTTGTAGTGACAGCAATCGATGTACAAGGTCTTTTTTGTTTTCTGGAAGATGCCACTGCAGTCAAAGAAAGAGATGTTTTTCCCCGGGAATTCTTTCGAGCGAGAGAGTAGGAGAGGATATCCGATCTTCACTCCTTCGGTCCATTCCGGGAGGGCGTCTCCTACTTCCTCTTCATCTTCGGTGAGTTCTTTCTTTCCCGGGTCGAGAAGGGTCGGCTGAAGGAAATGCAGATACTCGATCGAACGCCCGTCACAAAGAGATTTGAGGGTCAGGGACGACTCGAACCAGAGATCCGCCGAAGAGGCGATGGCGTTTTTTACGTCGCTTGTATAGGGAGGAGCAAGATTCTTGGAGGGGGTAGGTGCTTTGGCCAGTTCAGCGATCCACTCCGAGTAGTTTCGAAGATAATTGTGACGAAGTCGACGCATCAGCGAATCGATGTAGGTGCCAAGCATGGCGCTGTAGTGAGCCTTGAATCGGAGGCTGTTGGCAAGAAGTCGATCTGCCTGCTTACGAAGAGAGAAGATGGTGAGGAGTTTTTCCTGAGAGTCGGGGGAGCCGATTCCTGACTTGACGAGAGGCTCCCACATGGTGACAGACGGATATTCAGGACGAACGCCCAGGCTTGCGTTGTGGGCGCTGATGGCAACTTCATTGAATCCATCAATGTTGATCACAACGTCCGGTACGAAGCCCTGGGAGAGAAGGAACGAGAGAGCCATGACCTGCTGGGGTTGCTTGTAGGCGCCGTGGGCGGAGTTCAGGATCTTGACCTGGTTTTCGTCGATTCCTCTTCCTCCTGCGACTGCTGCGCGGAAGGTATTGTCCTGCCGGTTGGCCTGAACCGACGCGACGGATCCCCCCAGAATAACGACTACGTAGTCTTCCTCTTTTCGTTCTTGTTCGAAGTAGCGAAGCACTCCATGAAGGTCGTAGCGGTCCTCGAAACCATAGAAGGGATGAATGGTGGCCGAGGAGGCTCGAGGGGATGACTCGCCGTCTTCCGAGCCTCTCAAGTTGCTGGGGGTCGTACTTTCAAAGGTGTCGAAGTGAGCGCGAAGCCGGGTTTCCATGGAGGACGGACTGGTGTCCCGATCTCGAATCAGAATCAGATACCCACGAAAGAGGGAATCGGCGACGATGACGAGAAGGAAGATCGATATCAGGCCGAACAAGATCTTCTTTGGCTTGCCAATGGAGGTCATGGGGCTTTCTCAAGACGATCGCTGGAGCGTTTCTCTTTGCTGTCTGGGAGGATTGACTCGGCCGGCCCTCCTGGCGTTGGTTTCTAGAGGACCCATCGCCCGCGAGCCGGCCGTTGATCGTAGAAAAAGGATCACGGAGTGAGGGAAAGCGCGATCTTCCAGCTTCCATCCGACTTCTCGAATTTGATGGGGCGTTTTTCTTCCGCGCCGTTCTTCTTCGAGACGAGGGTTCCTGTCGCCGAATCACCCTCGACCTTGAGATCGATCAGATCACCATTCACATTGCCGAACGATTTGTCGTCTCCAACTTGCGACATCTGTTCGAGCATTTCGCTCATGAATGCAGCCTTGTCTTTGATGGGCTTGATGATCTCTTGAATTGCCTCATCTTGGTTGGTGGTTGTGATGGAGCTGATGGCGGTCTCGCTGATTCCGTGCTTTTCCAGGAGAGCTCCAATGGCGTCCTTGGCTTCGTCCATGCTTTTTGAGCCACTCGCTCCTGCTTTGGATGCGATGTCACTGAAGGTGGATCCCATGTTTTTCATCATGATGCCGGCGAATGCCAGTGCGGCCGCCGCTGCGTCCTGGGTCTCTGGGGTCATGCAATTGCTGAAAGTCTCGAAGTCCTCTTTTTCCATGGCCGTCTTGGCTTTTTGAAAAACGGCTTCCGGAGAGTCCGCGCCACCCCCCTGGGATCCACCACATCCGGATGTGGCAGTGAGAACGAAGATGAGGGGGATACTTGCGAGAAGGGAATGAAGCGAAGGTTGCAGTTTCATGAAGTTGTCCTTGTTCGAGGGTGCCCTGACGTCAGGACACCGGGGAGAAAATGGTTGCTTTGGTCTGTGCGACTCAGAGGAGTTCGCGAATCGTTTCAGACAGGCTTGCTCTCAGGGAGTCGATTTCCGCCTTTTCCACCCGATCGAACGGATGATGGGCGGCCTTGTTCCCGAGTTTCTTGACCTGGGAAAGAAATGCAAGAGTGTCGGGAGAAACCTGGATGTATTTCCGGCTCCGGGTCAGTCCGGTCAGGGTTCCAAGGGACGACCACCCGTTCTTTGCGTGAAAGATCTGCTCCTCGTGTCCTGCGGCGCAAAATGTCCGGACAATCAGGCTTTCGGTGATCCGGCGGCACAGGATCGCACAGGCGTCAAACCACTGATTTCGGTAGCAGCCGTTGATCTCCTGGGCGAGGAGCTTGAGCATGGGATCCTCGAATTGATCCTCGTCAAGAAATACGGTGTTCAGCAGAGACTGGGTCAAAGGGGGGGCCTTTCTTTCGGGACGATCCTCAAATTAAACGCTTTTTAGTCCAAGGAATCGATGAAGTCTCGTTGACAACCTCAAGGTTCCGGGTTTACATGCTTTTTCGTCTATTCCTGAACTGACAAACCAAGGCTAAAAAGAACATGTTCGACCTCAAGCGTCATGGCATTACTGCCGACACGGTGTTCCGAAACCTCGGAGCCGCTAAGCTTTATGAGCACGGGATTCGTTTCGAGTCCGGAACCCAGATAGCCAGTACCGGAGCTCTGGTTGCCTACTCGGGTGCCAAAACCGGTCGATCTCCAAAAGATAAGCGCCTCGTCAAGAGCGGGGCTTCGGCTGAGAACGTCTGGTGGGGTTCGGTGAACATTCCCATGGAGCCGTCCGTTTTTCAGATCAACCGGGAACGGGCCATTGATTATCTCAACACGCGAGAGCGACTCTACTGCGTGGATGGCTTCGCAGGATGGGACCCGGATCATCGAATCAAGGTTCGAGTGATCTGTTGTCGGCCCTATCACGCGCTCTTCATCTACACCATGCTGATCCGGCCCACTCTGGCCGAGCTTGCCGAATACGGCGAGCCCGACTATGTGATCTACAACGCCGGAGAGTTTCCCGCCAACAAGAATAGTGTCGGGATGACATCGAAAACCAGCGTTGATCTGTCTCTCGAGGATCGAGAAGTCGTTATTCTTGGCACCGAGTATGCGGGGGAAATGAAAAAGGGCGTCTTTACGGTCATGAATTATCTCATGCCGGAAAAGGGCGTACTGTCCATGCATTGTTCCGCGACCACCGACATTGAAAGCGGGAGTTCTTCGGTGCTCTTTGGGCTTTCCGGAACGGGAAAAACGACGCTTTCATCGGATCCCAAGCGACTTCTGGTTGGCGATGATGAACACTGCTGGACCGATCAGGGTATCTTCAATATTGAAGGTGGTTGCTATGCCAAGGCCATCGATCTCGCGGAAGAATCCGAGCCCGAAATCTATCGAGCCTTGAGGTTCGGTGCGGTGCTTGAAAACGTCATCCTCAACGATCGGCAAGAGGTCGATTTTTCTGATACCAGCATCACTCAAAACACCCGTGGTGCCTATCCAATCGAGTACATCAGCAACGCCAAGGTCCCTTGCGTTGCCGACCATCCCCGGGACGTTATTTTTCTTACATGCGATGCTTTTGGGGTTCTGCCTCCGGTGAGTCGTCTCTCTTCGGCTCAGGCCATGTATCACTTCATCAGTGGATACACCGCCAAGGTTGCCGGGACGGAGGTTGGGGTCACCGAGCCTGAAGCCACTTTCTCACCGTGTTTTGGCGGGCCCTTCCTCGTCTGGCATCCTGGAAAATACGCCGAGCAACTTGCAGATCGGATTGCCAAGCACAAGGCATCGGTCTGGCTGGTCAACACGGGATGGTCGGGTGGAAGTTACGGAACAGGGAGCCGGATGAAGCTCTCCTATACCCGCTTGATCGTCGATGCGATTCATAGCGGGGCTCTTTGCGACGCACCTTCGACGCGGGATGAGATCTTTGGGTTTGACATCGTCACCGAGGTTCCCGGGGTGCCCAGTGAGATGCTGACTCCGCGGATGACCTGGGAAGACAAGGGCGATTACGATCAAACAGCAAAGAAGCTGGGAGCTCTCTTTCAGGACAATTTCAAAAAGTACATCGATGGGGTCAGTGACGAGGTGAAGGCTGCAGGACCAAAATTCTGATCTTGGCAGGTCCCCGCATGGAGGAAAGGAAAACCAGCCCGGTTGAAAAAGTCAGAGGTTGAACTTTGCCTGCTGGCTGATTAATCTCCAGGGGATTGAAGAGGCCAGGAGCAGCGAAGATGGAAGACAACGACAGAATCGACGACACTGCAGACCGGGCCAATTTTTTTGGCAACCCGGTCGCTCCTCCGCGAATTCTGGGGCTCCTGACCCCTGTACGGGGGTTCATCCGAAAGCAGGTCATCATCCATCGAGAAGAGCTTGTTCTCGGGCGTGATGAGTCCCTGGACGTGGTCATTACCGATAACAGTGTTTCCAGGCGCCATGCCGTGATCACGAGAAAAGGTGAGGAGTACTTTCTGAGAGACCTGGGGAGCCGAAACGGCACCTATGTCGATGGAGTGCCTGTCATCTTCTGCGCCCTGCACCGGGGTGATCGCATCGAAATCGGGGAATCGTTGTTCACCTTTGATTGGTTGCTAGAACTCCAGGAATAACTTTCCGCATGAATGAGATGACCATAAGCTTCTGGGGAACGCGGGGCTCGATTCCGACACCCGGGTGGAATACCGAAAAGTATGGTGGCAACACCACCTGCCTCGAGTTGCGTTATGGAGATCAGATCATCGTCTTTGATGCCGGCAGCGGCATCCGGGAAATGAGCTTGGGTTGGTTAGAGGAATTCAAGGGTGCTCCCGTCAATGCCCACCTTTTCTTTACCCATCTTCACTGGGATCATATCCAGGGGTTCCCGTTTTTTACCGCTGCCTATATGAAAGACAATACGTGCACGATCCACGGAGAAGACCGTTCTTCGGGATCGATCGAAAAGCTTCTCCACGAGCAGATGCAGGGTGCCTATTTCCCCGTGCCGCTCTCGGCGATGCAGGCCGAACTTCGATTCGAGACGATCGCCCCCCGGTTCATGCTTGAGGACGTCACGGTCGAGACGATGTCACTTCCTCATCCTGGAGGTTGCACCGGATACAGGCTGAGCACGGACAAGGAAGTCTTTGTGCTGGCCACGGACTGCGAGCTGGATCAGGTCGCTCTCAACAAGGAGGAGCTTGCCAAAGATCATCGAACCCCTCGGGTTTATGACCCGGCGCTTCTTCACTTCTTTCGGGATGCAAATCTGATTGTTATCGATTGTCAGTATACAGATGAAGCTTATCCCCAAAAGGTCGGTTGGGGACACAACAGCCTCAGCACAGTGCTCGATCTGTGTCAGCAGGTGTCCCCGGAGATGGTTGCCTTGACCCATCACGATCCGGAGAGTACGGATGAACGAGTGATGGAGATGGTTGGCGACGCGGCGGCCCGACTGAAGAACACAAAGGCCATGTCAACTTTGGTGTTTGCTGCCCGTGAGGGTGTGACGATGATGGTCCGACCGAATATGGCATTTACTCCGTGAGATTCCTCTCGAAAGAGAGTCCCGTCATCCACAGATGTTCCCTCGAATCGTCTCGAATGATGAAAACTGGGGGGGGCATGAAGGAGTTGTGATGACAAACAAGAAAAAGCAAGGAACCATCGTCGTGGGTGGTGGGCTCGTGGGGTCTCTTCTTTCCATCTTTCTCAAGCATCGAGGGCACGACGTTTCGATCTATGAGGGGCGGATGGACATGAGGAAGGCACAGATGAGTGCCGGCCGATCCATCAACCTGATCGCGACCCGCCGTGGCCTTCATGCCCTGGCCGAAGCAGGGCTCTCTGATGTTGTTCTCGACCACGCTGTACCTGTAGCGGGTCGCATGATTCACAAGCTTGACGGTCGACAGGAATATCAACCCTACGGAAAGAACGAATCCGAGGTCAACTACAGCGTCTCGCGTGGTGAATTGAACAAGCTCCTGTTGTCGGAGGCCTCGAAGGCAGGTGTTGATCTCCACTTTGATCACCTCCTACGGGGAGCGGATCTGTCCCGAGGAATTCTGACCTTCGGTCGGGGTGATGATTCGGAAGTTACGGTGGAGGCGGAGACGATCTTTGGCGCGGACGGAGCGGGTTCGGCGGTCAGAAACGAGCTGAAGGCCGCCCCGGGGTTTCAGACGAGCTACGAGGATCTTGGCCACGGCTACAAGGAACTCCTGATTCCGGCGCATCCGGACGGGAGCTACCAGATTGAACGGAACGCGCTTCATATCTGGCCCCGTGGGCGATCGATGTTGATGGCTCTTCCCAACCGGGATGGAAGCTTTACGGTAACTCTCTACCTGCCGACGAGTGGACCGGGAAGCTTTGAAGACCTGCAAACACCCGCGGGAGTTCAATCCCTCTTTGAGGAAATATTCGCCGATTCGATTCCTCTTATTCCTGATTTACAGTCCGATTTCTTCGAGAACCCGAACGGGACTCTTGGGACTCGTCGGTGTAACTTTTGGAATCAAGAGGGTCGAGTTCTTCTTCTCGGAGATGCAGCCCACGCCGTGGTTCCGTTCTTTGGCCAGGGGATGAACAGCGGGTTCGAAGACATCACCGTTTTGATGGACCTTCTTGAAAAGAGCAAGAATCGGAAGAGCTGCTTCTCCGAATTTTCATCGATGCGGAAACCAGACGCGGACGCCATTGCCGACATGTCTCTGGATAATTTCTATGAGATGAGCGAACGGGTGGGAGACCCCAAATTCCTTTTGCGAAAGAAAGTAGAGCACCTTCTGGAGAAGAGGTTTCCCAAAGAGTACAGGAGTCGCTACTCCATGGTTGCCTACACGCGGATTCCGTATCGTGTCGCCCAGGCTGCAGGAAGGATCCAGGCATCCATGCTTGATGAACTTTGCACCGGAATCGATGACGCCGTGGATATGGACCTGGATCTCGCCCGGACACTCCTAAGAGAAAAGCTCGAACCCTTTCTTGCCGAACATTCGATTCGACATACGGATTGATGTAGAAGCAAATGAAAGGCCGTGTGTTTTTCGGCGAGGGGATTCTACTGGTGCGTGTGACTGCTACTTGGGGGTAACCATTCGGGGGCAATTTCGGCCTACCTTCACGAATCTTGCGGGCTGGATCGCATGATTGATGGCCTGATTATTGCAAGGACGAATGGTCCGTTCGTGACCCTCGTTTGCCTGGATTTCTGGCCCATTGCGGCATCCACAGAAAGTAGAACTGATGAACCCAAGGTCCGGATTTTTCCTTGTGCTCCTTCTCTTTGCGGGAAACCTAACGGCACAGGATGCCGCCTTCACCGGGAGTCTGATCGAGCTTCTCCGAGGGCCACGAGCCAAGACGGATCTTACTCATGCCCTTTCAGGCTCTCCCCTGGACGACTTTGAGCTTCTGGATTTTCTGGATGAGTTGCCGGGTGTCGGTGAGCTGAGAATGAAGATCGCGGCGTCGGTACTTTGCTCCTATGCAGAGGAGCATCCTGATCAGGTCGAGCAGCTGTTGCCGGAGCTTGAGCACCGCTTCGCGAGCTCAGATCCCAAGATTCAGCGCGGAGTGGTGAGCCTTCTTTCCGGGCTTGGGCAGAGGGCTCATCCCGCTCAACACCTTCTCCTTTCGGGCGTGGTTGACCCGGATCGAAGGGTACGAGAGGCTTCTTTCGCGGTTCTGATCGAGCTTCCTTTCCTACCAAGGAGGCTTCTTCTTCCTCTTGTCTTGGAGTGGATTGAAGACCGGGAAGGTCAATCGCAGGACGAGATCTTGCGGTTTCTTCACGATTGCGGCGAAAGTGCGAAAGAGGCCGTGCCCTGGGTTCAGAAGGTTTTGCGGGAGGCGGGAAATCGGAGGGCCTGGATCTTGCAGGTATCCGCCATGAGCACCCTTTGCGCCATCGGCGACGGGGATCCCTCGGTGCTTGACGATCTTCTTTTGCTCCTCGCTGATCCAGAGCCGGTTACGAGACGGCGGGCGATGAGCGGAGTTCTCGCCCTGACGGGGTCGGCGAAGGCAAGGCAGAGCGTCTGTCAAGCTGCCGTACGAGAGATCAAGAGGGTGAGACTGGAGAGCCCCCATGAGATCTCTGACTACGTGTCGATTCTGGGCGAATGTGGGATAACTGCTCTTGAGCCACTCAAGACCTTGGGGTCATCTTCCAATCGGCGGATTCGGATGCTTGCAGCGGTTGAGCTGGCCAACGTCGATCCGGGCGGGGAGGAGTCCGTGGCTCTTCTTATCCGGGCTTTTACTCAGCAGAGCTTGGATCAATCCCGGACCAACGCTCCTTGCGGAAACTTCTATCAGGCTTTGACGGAAACAGGTGAAGCTCTGGTTCGGGTCGGTGCTGGTGTCGTTGACGATCTTTCTTCGTTGATGCAGCACTGGGATCCGTTCGTTCGATACAAGACGGTACAGGTCTTGGCTCACATTCGGCCGATGACCGAGAAGGCAGGACGGTTGCTGCTGCTGGCGCTTGATGATAAGAGCGACATGGTGGCGAAAGCAGCTTTTTCGGGCTTCACGGGGCTGGATGCTTTTCCGGCCGATGTCTCCCGGGCTCTTGTCGCGATTGTTGAAAACAAGGCCCGATCGGAGGAGGTGAGGGAGAGAGCGATAGAGGCTCTTGCCCGTCTTGGTCTGCAGGATGAAGTGATGTCCATCGTCCTTGATGAACAGACTCCTGAGTTTCTTCGTCGGAGTGGTTTTCTCGCGGTACGGGAATCTCTGGAGCCGAGTCTCCTGGCATGTCTGGTCCGGGACGCACCATCGATCCCGTTGCGGATTCTGGCCATTGAGAGTGTGGGGGAGTTCCCGGAGGTTCTTGAAGAAACCCGAGAGCTTCTTCTTGAACTTGTTCACGGGGACTGGATTGACTCCGACCTTGCCGAGGCGGCAAAGACTGCGCTGATCGTGACAGGCGACCCGAGAATGGCACCGATGGTCGTCAAGGCGGTCCTGGAATTTGATCCCGAGGAGAATTCCTTTGATTGGGACCTTCTCGAATATCTAAACCTACGATCTCCTGCCCCGGAATCCGTGGTGCCAAAGCTCGTGTCTCTTTTTGTACATGAGGATGGCGATCTGGATCTTGGAATCGGGGAGACTCTGGCGGCCTACGGAGAGAAGGCAGCTTCCGCTCGGCCTATGGCAATCCGTCGATTTCAAGAAGGAGACTGGTTCGAGCAACGTGCTTCCTTGTCGCTGATCGTTGCGATTGACGGTGATCGGGCAGGTGAAAGCCTCCGCCAGCTCTTGCGGGATGAAGACCTCTCAGCCGAACAGCTGACGATGGTTTTCGAGCATCTCTTGGAGTTTGATGATGACGCTGAGCGGCTCGTCAAGGATCTAGCCGATCTTGGGGAACGTAGAAGAAAGCTGAGTAACGGCTGCCTGATGGAAATCGCGTTGAGTCTTGGCCCCTTTGTTTCCAGATGGAAAAGCCTCTACGAGCTCAGGATTCTTGGCGGCGATCTTACGGTGGAGGAGGGGATCGCGGCCATGGGTCTGATCCTGGCTGAAACCAAGGAGATTCCAAGAAGCCTGGAACGGATCGGGCTTACTCTTGAGGACGAGAAGGAAACAGACGCACTGAAAACGTTAGCTCTTGCCAGGGCAGCCATCGTTGGTGATGTCAAAGCAGTGGCCGAGCTTCGCCTCTTGCTCAGGGAGCTATACCCAGACGAAGTCGATTAGTCCGTTCTCCACCCCTGAGGCGATCTGTGCCCGAGGATTGCCTGACTCCCCCGGAGGTCTTTGTGCACCCGATGGCCCGATGCGTGTCTCTTCTGGGCCGATTTGTGAAGGCGCTGTTCGGGTGTATGAGGAACGATCGTTGACTGGTTGATTGTCGGGAACCTGCTCGCTCCGCTATAGTATAGGGAGCGAACTAGTGTTGTCGTGTCGGAGGGACCCTGCTGCTATCGGCAAGTGCCCTCTTTTGAATTGACGCGATCTGGTCCGGAGATTCCTGAGAAGGGGCACTGACACCATGATGAAGTACTTCGTAGCTTTGGCTTCGAGTTCTCCTGGCATCTGTTTGTTCTCGTTGATGCTGACCGGGTTAATCTCGGTCGGTCCGCTGGGTGCCGAGGAGAGTCTTTCTTTTCTTCGCGGCACTTTGACGGGAAGCGGTTTTGAAACCGTGTTTCCTACGGCGCTGACGGTGGGGCCGGATGGGCGGCTTTTTGTTGCGGACCAGGAAGGTCGTATTCAGGCTCTGACTCTTGACGCCGACGGGATTCGAGTCGTTGCCGTTGAGATGATCACCGAAGATGCGGACATCCAGGAGATTTTCGGCATCGCGTTTGATGTTTCCTCGCCGGATAGCCCAACGCCGTTGTATGTCTCGAACACCGTTTCCGGATTCGGCGTGGGCGGAAGAGCTCCTGCGGGAGAGTTTTCTGGACGGGTGACGAGGATCGATGGTGCGAACTATTCTCAGATCACAGATGTGATCACCGGTCTTCCGATTTCGAATTCCTCTCATCAGACCAACGGCCTTGCCTTTGATGGGAGTGGGGTCCTCTACATCGCTCAGGGGAGCACTACAAATGCAGGGGTTCCCAACATGGTGGGGAACTTCTTGGCAATGGATGAAGTTCCGCTTTCGAGCTGCATTCTCCAGGCAGACATCAACGCGATGGGGTTTGACGGAGTCATTGTTCACAATCCACCGAACACCTATGGTCACACGGTTGATCTTGTGTCGGGGGACGTCAGTCCTTTTGCTGTGGGATTCAGAAATCCCTATGATTTGCTTTTCCATTCCAATGGTCGGCTGTATGTCACCGACAACGGTCCGAACGAGCCATTTGGTTTGCCGTCGATCGATTGCACGACGGACGGAGTGGTGGGGGCTCAGGGGCCGGACGAATTGAACATTGCCGTGGCGGGTGACTACTACGGTCATGCCAACAGAAATCGAGGAAGGACGGATGTGCGCCAGTGCACCTTCCGCCTCTCTTCCGAGCCATCTGATGTTGACTATACGGCGCCGATCGCGGTGCTACCTTCCTCTTCGAACGGCATCGTCGAGTACACATCGGGTACGGCTTTTTGCGGGGCGTTGCAGGGGGATCTCCTTTATGTTGCCTACAACCAGGGGACTCTGCGACGGGTTGTTCTGAGCGGAGACGGCTCTGCGGTGGTCAGCGACGATTCCGTCACAGGTGGCTTCAATTTGCCTCTAGATGTTGCTGTTGGTTCAAATGGAATCCTGTATGTTGCCGAATACGGAGGCAGTCAGATTTCGTTCCTCCGTCCGCATGATTGCAAAGAAGGCAACGTGAATGCAGCGGTTGGGCCGGTGACGGACGTTCTTTTTGCGAATGGATCGCCGGGTTCCCTGCCGGATCGTACGGTTTGCCTCGGGGTGACGGATCCTCTGACTTTGAGTCTGGTGAGCCCTCCTTCCCGAATGGGCCAGACGACGCCTTTTTGTATCTGGGCAAACGTAGGTTCTCCTACTTCTTCAAGTTTGAGGGAGCTTCCCTTGCAGCTTGGCTACGTTTGTATGCCGAACGAGCTGACCGGCGAAACCTCGAATCGACGAACGAACAATCTTGGTAGCCCCGTTCTTCTTGGTGCGGATGATTGGCCCGGACCGCTCAACGCTCAAGCACCAACGGATATCCTGACATTGGCTGGAGGAGTCGGATTCCCGGTTACGTTCCAGCTGCAAGGTATTTTGCTGGATTCGGATTCGCTGCAAGGGCAGGCGGCGGTGACGAACAGTGTGGTGATCGAGGTTAAATAGGGCTCGGAATGGTGCCAAGTTGAGGGCGACTGGGGGTTTTTGGGGAAGGGGTTTTACGGGAGGGGCGGCTGAGGCACGTAAACTTGGCTTCTCTTATGAGGTCATTTGGATGCGGGTATACGATGTTGAACAATAGGACGGTTCCCTTCGGCGCCAAGTTCACGTACCTCATCCACCCCGTGGCCGTGAAACCGGTCTTCCCCAAGAAGTCCACCAGATGCACCGTCAACTTCGCACATTCCTCTCTGCGGGGGGCGGTGTTGAATGACAGGGCGTTTGTCGGGTGCACCCCGCCGAAGCTCGAAGAGCGAAGGCGGGACGGTTCCCTTCGGCGCCAAGTTCACGTACCTCATCCACCCCGTGGCCGTGAAACCGGTCTTCCCCAAGAAGTCCACCAGATGCACCGTCAACTTCGCACATTCCTCTCTGCGGGGGGC
>JAJDCM010000004.1 GCA_029260825.1 Planctomycetota bacterium
TGATTCCGTGGCTCACCGATTATCACGGCAATCCTTCGAGCACCCACACAGCAGGAAAAAGAGCGCGAGCCGCCATCGATCAGGCAAGAGAACAGGTGGCCACCCTCCTTCAATGCAATGCCCAGGAGATCGTCTTTACAAGTGGGGGGACCGAGGCCAACAACCACGCCATTCAAGGCGCTTGCCTTCCTCATCTTTCCCGGCGTGGCTCGATCGTGACCAGCACAATCGAGCATCCTGCGGTCAACACGGTTTGCACGTTTCTCGAACGTCTTGGCTTTACCACCTGCTTTATTCCGGTTGACGAAAAAGCACGCATCGATCTGACAAAGCTGGAGGAGAGTCTCACCGACAGCACTCGTCTGATCACGGTGATGCATGCAAACAACGAGGTTGGAACTCTTCAGCCGCTGCAAGAGATCGCCAAGCTTGCCAAAGCTCGAAACATCCTTCTTCACACGGACGCCGCCCAGAGCGCTGGTAAAGTTGATACCCGGGTGGAAGAACTCGGCGTGGATCTACTCAGCATCGCCGGGCACAAGCTGTATGCCCCAAAGGGTGTGGGGGCACTCTACATCCGGGACGGAGTCAGGCTTGATCGGTTCATGCACGGCGCTGACCATGAAGGCGGTCGCCGGGCAGGAACCGAAGCCGTGGCCCAGATCGTGTCCCTGGGAAAGGCATGCGAGATTGCCCACTTAGAAAAGGACACCCGACGAGCTCACCTCCGGTCCCTCCGGGATCAACTCGAAAAACGCCTTCTTGAGAACATCCCGGAAGCTCGGGTGAATGGACATCTGGAACACCGGCTTCCCAATACCTTGAGCCTCAGCATCCCCGGCGTAAACGCCAATGATCTGCTCGCCCGCATCCCCGGACTTGCCGCATCGACAAGCGCCGCGTGTCATTCGGGAGCGGTCACGAAATCGGCAGTGCTCTCGGCAATGGGTGTTTCCGATGCCCACGCCCTGGGCACTCTTCGGCTTTCCACCGGATGTTTCAACACCATGGAAGAGATCGAGGAAGCAGCCAAGTTGATCATCAACGCGGCGAAGTCTGGATCCCCCATGTCGTAGCCCGGTGAAGAACTGGTGTCAGGTTCAGTTCTTCCGTTCCGCCTCAAGAATGCGATCCCCGATTTCGATTCGATCGACCACATCCATCCCCCGCACCACTCGACCGATCTGGGTATACGCACCCGTAAGCCGCGGAGCCGGGACATGGGTGATGAAGATCTGACAGCCCGCCGTGTCTTTTCCCGAAGTTGGAATCCCTACCGAGCCCCTCTCGTATGGACGGGAGGTTACCTGATCACGGAGCAGAACTCCCCCGGAACCCCACCCATCGCCCCGAGGATCTCCTCCCTGAATCACCCAGTTGGGGACAACCCGATGAAACATCAGGCCGTCATAAAACCCCTCTTCGACTCGTTTCAGAAACCCGCCCACATGCACGGGAGCATCCCCCGGAAAAAGCTCGATCAAGATACTTCCACGACTGGTCTGAAGAAGAACCTGGGGAAGCTCTTCGTTTTCCCAGGCATCCGAGAGTTCGAACAAGGGAGTCGTAGGCGCCGGCGTTACCCGAGCCAGCTCCGACCGCACAGGAAGCTCTTCTGGCGTTGCCCCCAAGCTCGTCTCGAGGAGATCTCTCGCGGCAAGGCGAACCGCGGGATCCGGATCCGTCAATCCCTTCAACACCGCATCCCTTGCCTTTTCCTCGCCAAGAACGGAAAGGGCCCGGAGGATTGCGATTCGTGCCTCGGAAAAGCCGCTCCCTTTCAGCAGGGAGAGGGCGACCAAAAGCGGATCCAACGCTCTCTTTTCTTTGCGAGCACCCATTGCGTCAGCCGCAGTGGTCACGAGCGCCAGATCGGAAGTTTTGAGGGCCGCGAGAAGAAGAGAGCGGGCCGGAACAAGCTTGATGTCCGCAACCCCTGAGAGAGCTGCTTCTCCCACTCTCGGATCCGGGTCTTCGAGCGCACTCTTCAACAAAGTGAAAACCTCATTCCGCTGGGTCTCGGGTAGCACTCGGGCCGCCGCTGCTCTGATCAGTGGATCCTCATCCTTGAAGAAGCCCGGCAGTCGGCGCCAGGCAAAACGACGAAACATGAATCCATACTGGCGAACCGCCTCCGCGACGACCTGGGGCGACGAGTCCCGAAGAGAAATCAGAATGGTCGCCTTGGCAAGAATCCGGGTTTCCTTGGGAAAGCCAAGACGATCAAGATCGACCTCCCCCAGTGTCAACAGCACTTGAAAGCGAACGTGATGGGAATCATGCCGGGCAAGAAGGATAAGCCGGTCTACTGCAGTCGATGTACCGACGGCTCCCAGCCCCCTGACAGCCTCGTTGACGATTCTCCAGTCCTCGTGATGAGAAAGCTCTCCGTAGGCCTCCTCGACCCCTTCAAATTTCGCCCCCACCATGGCCTTTGCCGCGTAGAGACGACAGTAAGTATGATCATCCTCGAACAGAGAAAGAAGGGCTTTTGGTTTTCCGTTTTTCGGAATCCGGGTGAGAGCAAAGGCCGCTTTCCATCTCACATCCTGATGAGGGTGAGAAAGAGCCTGAGTGAGAGCCGCGACCCCCTTCAAGGCCGCGAGTCGACCCAGCGAAAAACAGGCTTCCCCGAGGACATCGATCGGGGCTTCTTTTTCTCCAAGCTGGTGGATGAGGGCATCGACGGCCTCATCCCCTCCGATTCGACCGAGCGCTCCCATGACGGCGGTGCTCAACTTCGTATCCTCGTGGGAGAGAGCGGAGAGAAGCAGTGAAACGGCTCTTGCGTCTCCGATCAGGCCCAAAGAAAACGCCGCCTCGGAGCCCAGGGAAGAAGGATCTGAAAGAAAAGGGCCCAGGAGCTCAACCGCCTTGGGATCGCCGATCCTCCCCGCTGCGAGGCAGGCCCGGTGCCGGACCTTCTTTTCCGGGTGGGTAAGAACGCTGGAAAAAAACGCTGTGTCAAAATGCCTCTCGTCCTCCAGCTGAATGACGCGGCGAAGAGCTTCTCTCTCCTCAAGAGGCACACCAGCCCCTGCATTTTCCTCCGCCAGGGGAGCAGCCTCAAGGGCCAAGACCCAGGCCAGAAGCCAGATGAAAACACGAAACAGTCTCGACAAGATCGGGTCGACGCTTGACACCATGGCATCCTCTTCAAGAAATGGGGCCACGTACCTTTTGACAGATGGCCACTCTTTTTGCTACCAACTTCACACTCAAATGGGGCATGTCCATGTCACACTCAAGGCACCCCGAAAAACCAAAAGAACTGGATGAACCGATCAAGTGGCAAAAGATGTTCGCCAGACCTTGAACTGTCAAACCGAGCTCCTCTCTGACGTTCGAGCCGAACTGTCCCGGGTTCTGGTCGGGCTCGATCCGGTCATTGAACAGGTCTTTGCTTCCTTTCTCGCCGGAGGACACGCACTCCTTGAAGGGGTCCCCGGAATCGGAAAGACCCTTCTCGTTCGCACCCTGGGGGAGGCTCTTGACCTGACCTTTCGCCGGATCCAGCTCACCCCCGATCTCATGCCCGCGGACATAACGGGTACGAACATGATCGTCTCGGGGGACGAAGGAAAGACCATCGCATTTCAGGAGGGCCCGGTCTTCGGTAACCTTATTCTCGCCGATGAAATCAATCGAGCCACCCCCAAAACTCAAGCAGCTTTGCTTGAATCCATGGGAGAGGGTCAAGTGACCGTTTCGGGAAAAACCCGTCCCCTCCCCGATCCTTTCTTTGTCCTTGCCACCCAGAACCCGATCGAAATGGAGGGAACCTACCCACTGCCCGAGGCCGAGCTCGATCGATTTCTTCTGAAGATCGAGGTGGGTGCTCCAAACGCCAAAGATCTCCTGACCATCCTCGAACAGGGAACGTCGGCCCCTCCCCGACCCGTGAAGAAAATCCTCAGTGCAGATCAAGTCCGATCCCTTCGATCGGCTGTTCGAGATGTGGTGGCGCCGTCCGGCGTGCTCGCGTACGCCGTGTCCCTGATTCAGAACTTGACGCCTGATTCAAACGATCGAGAGGGCCCCCGAGACTCCCTCGAGCGGATCTCCCGGCTGATTCGCTATGGACCTGGCCCTCGAGGAGCCCTGGCCCTCATTCTGGGGGGAAAGGCCCTCGCACTGCTTCGAGGACGCTCCGATCTCTCCTATGAGGATGTGGCCGATCTGGCCCCTGCGGCCCTTCGCCATCGAATCCTCCTCTCTTTCGAGGCCGAAGCCGAAGGGGTGACCGCGAATGATATCATCGAGGAGGCCCTGAAGATCACGGATCGGGCGCCTCAGTCCATCCGACGATGGCAGGAAAAACTATCGTGAACCCGCGGAGCCCCCTCGGAAAACCCGGCCCGGCGTAACTTCGGCCGCCAGGTCCCGTAGGGATGAATCGGCGGCTGGTCATTCACCTGGACCTTTGCCCGGATAAGAGATGAGCACGGAGTCGGAACAAAAAACCGATGCACCTCCCCAGGATCCCCACGATCCCCAGGATCCCCAGGATCCCCACGGTCCTCACGATCCCGTCGGAGGTGAGAGCGAAGAGCTGATCGACCCGGCATCACCCGAGTCGGAAGAACCCTCCATGGAATCGAAGCATGGCCCGTCGACGCCCGCGCCTCCTGCACGGGAAGCCTTCACCGTCAGCTCCGTCCACCACCCGGCGGCTCCACCCCAGATTTCCAGATCGACCCGAATCGGCGCAAGCCTCCTTTCCCTGATTCCTGGGGCCGGTCACGTGCTCCTTGGCCGCATTGAAAAAGGGACCCTCTATTTCGTCCTGTTTTTTGCCACCGTGAACTCGGTCTTCCTCATTCGAGTCCTCGACGATGACAACAAGTGGACCGCGCAGGCAACCTGGCTCCTTTTTCTTGCCAGTGGGCTCTGGTTCGCATCCTTCATCGATCTCATCGTTCACCTCGTCCAATGGCGCCCTCAGGACCCTCAAGAACGTCACGCACGCTTCGTCGCCGCGGTAGGACATTACTTGCGGGATGAGCTTCCGGAAGCGAGGCTCTTGTTGACCCGCCTTCTGGCCAGAAACCCCGCCGACTCTGCGGTGAGCCTCGAACTCGCCAACGTCTTCGGGAGGATGGGCCAGTTCAAGAAGGCAAGACGCATCCTCAAGAAATGCCATCGACTCGACCGATGCCGGGTGTGGGAATATCAGATCCTATCGAAACTGCGATCCCTTGAGATGCAACGCCGCGAAAAATAGTGCGATCACCCCCCACTACTTTCCCATTCCAGACGCATCTCCTGGCCATCCCCAAAAGAAATATCGTGGGGCTTGGTGCGAAAGTCCGACAGAAGAATCCGGTCGACCTTCTTTCCATCCAGGTAGGTCCCGTTCTGGCTGAGATTCTCGATCTCCACGATATAGGGGTGGAGGAAGGATATCTTGAAATGCTCCCTGGAGACCTTTCGAAACTCGGCTTCCTTGCGGATCTTGGCCGCGTCTCCGTTCGTGTAGGCGGGAGTCTCTTGAAGTGACACCGAACACCGACGTGATCTCCCCACAACGAGCGACTTTCCCCGGGCAAGACACACATTCACCTGGGAGAAATAACCCGTCACACCGATCAGTCTGAGGAAGCTCTTACCTGGCACACTCAGCCCTTTCGTACGGGAAAGAACCGGGGATGTGGAATGAACCTGGATTGTCATCGCAATGCTCTCTTTGGCGTTCGTTTTCCCCATTCATGGACCCGGGGCGGGGTCGGTCAGGAGAACGCAGGGTTCGAAATAGCAACCCTCGTGCCGAAAGTCGGGTGTGGCAAGCCAAAGATCTGCTCCCAACCCCTAACCCTCTTTTTCGCAACGCGATCGACACTCCGTCATCGGAAATTCCAGGGTTTCGAAGGCGGCTGGCGAGCTGTTCCACTCTTTTGATCGTGCGAATCCTCTCGTTTTCCTGCATCACTCCATCACTCCCTCGACCACCAGGTTGTCAAACTTGTGGCCAAACCAGCTCCGGATCTCGATGAGCCCCTCTCGACGAGACTTGAGAAGCTCACGCTCCAGAACGACCGCTCCATCGACTTCGAAACGAATCAAGCGAGCGTAGTCAGTAATCGTCAAGGCGACCCGGTGGGTCTTTCCCGCTTCAAATCGAAACTCACGAATTCCTCGAGGCTCGCGGAGAAAACGACCCGCCAGATGAAAGAAGCTTTCATAGTCCTCGATACTCCCGATCCAGGTGTTGAGCTGGCCCTTTCGAGACTCACCTGCCTGCCCCCGAGACAGGACGCCAAGATTGTTGCCAAGGATGGAGAGGACGAGAAAAAAAGGCTCCGGGTCTTCCGAGACGATGTAGTCGAATTCCAGTCGCACTCCCCGAAAGAGATCGAATCGTCCCCGATGCTGAATACCCGGAGACACTTTGAAGCGAGGGCCGGTCATTTTCCCGGCCGGAGGCGAACAGTGAAGCACGCCGCCGGCGATGGAGAACCGCCGGGCCCCTCCCAACCAATCATTGAGCTGGGTAGGCTCGGAGAAATCATATTCAAGACGCACTCGATTCCGCCCCTTGGCAGGAAGAACTTTCCCGGTGAACTGCCCCCGCAGATCGGCAAGCCGCAGGGCCTGAACACAAGCCGAGATCTTCTCATCGACATCATCTCTCAGACGAAGATAGACACCTCGGGTCCAGGGATCATCCCGCAACGAATGGAAAGTCCCGAGCGCGTCCTTGTAACGTTCCTGCTCGAGCGCCTCCTCCGCCGAGGTCAGAAGAGCCTGCCCTTCCCGTTCTTGCTCCTCTCCCTTGGCCCGCGCCGCTCGGTCGACCTTTGCCAGTGTTTGTTCCGCAAACGGGAGCCAGGATTCGAACCAGGGTGCAGCCCGACCGGACGACGCCAGCAAGGAGCGTGCGTGACTCAGGTCCCGTCCACTCTCCTCCACGAGCTTCATCTTGCGAGCCAGATCATCTTCTCCCCGGGCTCGATCCAGCACGTACATTGAAAGTGCTGCTGCATCCAAAGCTGACGAGACGGCAAAGATCTCCCGGACCTCCTGCAAATCAAGGTCGTCCATGGAAAACGTAGAGATGTTTCCGGACCGGGTATAGCGGTAGCGAACGATCCCGTTCTGAACGGAAAGAACTTCCCGTTCGTTTCGATCACCCTTGACGGAAAGACGGGTCTTCTTCCCTTGAAGATCGGTGAGCTTCAAGAGTAGCTTCTGGCGAACCGACTGGACCAATTCGAGGTAATGCCTGGCATTTTCGGTTCGCCGCAAAAGGTCCGAGATTCGATCCGACTGGAGCGCCAAGGGCCCGAGCATCTCTAACCGATCACGAATCAAACCCTGAACGCGAGAAAAACTTCGGCTCGTCATGAGCTCCGGAAAATCTCGATCAAATCGCTGCTGTCGTTGCTCCTCATCCAGAGCAGCAATTCGCTCTCGATCGTTGATTTCACTTCGAAGCTCCTCCTGCCGGGCTACAAGCCGGGGGATGGCGGAAAAAACACCGTCTTCCCCGAGCCCCTCGATACGGTCTCTGGCATCTCGAAAATCCCGACGGTCGGCCGCATCCAGAACATCGGTTTCCCGGGAGCGATAGTCCCTCTCCCAGGCTAGCTGCACGGACATTCGTAGATCGTGAATCCGATCGTCGATCCGGGCGTAGTCCGTGCCCAGGACAAGATCCTGGTCGTTGCGAAGCCGTTGTTCCACCCGGTCAATCGTGTTGATCTGGCCCGAGAACCCTTCGGTCATCGATTCGGTTCCCTCCAGCTCATCGATCAATCGCTGGACGAGCTCCCGGGACACGTGAGAGCGAATTCGGTTCTCACCTTCATCACGACGTCCCTCGACCTGAGCGAAAAGATCTTCGGGAAGCTGGTCCATGCCGATGGCCAGCTTGTCTCCAAGATTTCGGGCAAACACAGATTCCTCAAGTCCGGGCCCGAAGCTCGCCAGAGCGTCCCGAAACTCACCGTCGACGATCAATGATAACGATTGCTGTTCTACCTCACGAAACACCCCGGAAAGGGTGCTGGTGATCCGGCGCTTGAGTTGGGACCTGGTCTTTCTAAGCCGCTCGGAAAAAGCCAGTGCCTCCTCTTCATCAAACTGCTCCGTTGAAGCCGAAAGCTCCGACACTTCCTCAAGAAGAGAGAATATCTCCGGAAACACCGCTCCACGACTGCGGGCATCAAGATCTTGGATCTTTCGATCGAATTGAGCTTCTTCGCTGAGCGTGGGAGCTTGGGTTGAATCGGTTTCTTGACGCCCATCATCGGAGAAAAATACCAACCGGAGAAGTAAGACAGCAGCCACGATTGTAACCGTGGTCATGGCTCCGAGAAAGACACCGGATTTGAAGGGAGAGCGAGCCAGCTTCGGTTGTTCGACCCGGTTCTCCTGCTCCGGCGAGGAAATCGATTCACCACGGCGGACACGATCGATGAGGTCAAGCAGCGCACCGGCATTCGACGGACGCTGATCCGGCTCCTTCGCCATCAGACACAGAATGAGATTGTCCATCCCCTGGGTCAGATCCGGACTGAGAGCGCGAGGCCTTTCCGGCTGCGTAAAAAGAACCTTGGTGATGACCTCGGCAATACCCTCCCCACTGAAGGGAGGACGACCGACTACCATATGGAATAAGGTGGCCCCCAGAGAATAGAAGTCACTACGCTGATCGACGTGGCGCGGATCTTGAGCCTGCTCCGGCGAGAGGTACTGGGGAGTCCCGATGGTCGCTCCGGAATGAGTGATCCCCGGGTTGGCGGGCCCTTTGGCGAGGCCCAGGTCTGCGATTTTGACCAGCCCATCCCAGGTGATCATGATATTGGCAGGTTTGAGATCCCGGTGAATGACACCAAGTTCAGCGGCATGATCAAGGGCCATGACCACCTTTTCGGCAACATCAAGAGCATCGGTCTCGGAAAAAACCTTCTCCTTGATCATCGCTTTGACACTACGACCCGCCACGTATTCCATGGTCAGGTAGTAGTACCCACCCGACTCGCCCAGATCAAAACCCTTGACGATGTTGGGGTGATCAAGAGAAGCCACGAGTTTTCCTTCGCGGCGAAGGCGTTCGACCTGGCGACGAGTACGAGAGAAACTCCGCTTGATGATCTTCAGGGCTACGATTCGATCCATGGAAAGCTGCCGTGCTCGAAACACGGTGCCCATGGCGCCGGAGCCAAGGGGTTCATAGATCTCGTAGCCTTCGATCGTTGGGACGGCCATCTTAGAGCCGGGTCTTCACGTAGTCCCGCCACTTCGAATCCAGATCCTCGATCGTCAGGTCATAGACCGCTTTGAGGGCTGCGCCATGAAACTCCCGCTTTTGTTTCGCGTTCACATAGTCCTCGAACTTGGGATAGATCGATCGAAACCGGGCGTAGAAGGCTGCGAACTTCCTCGGATCGTCATCAATCAAATACTGGATGAGAAAGGAGGCCTTTGCCAGTTCATGGGATGTGAGATCATTCAGCTTCACGGTGACCAGGTCTTTTAACGGACGATCCTGGTCCTCCCTGACATCCGTCCGAATGAAGTCCTTCCAGGAAGAGGCCGTCATCCACTTTTCTTTCACTCCCCCCTTCTTCCTTCCCGCATAATTTCGCTCCCCCGCCCGGGTAGGTTCGCCAAGACAAAACGTTTCGGGGGTCCCGAGTGCGAGCCGCTCGAAGTAGACCGCGAACCCCTCATCCATCCACGCAGGTACATAGTTATACTTGAAGTGAAAAAGGTTGATGAGAATATGCCCGAGCTTGTGAACCGAGCTTGAGATGAGGGAATCTTCGTGCCGGCCCTCACGCAGGTCGACGGAAGCCGGGGGCATCCAGTGATAGAAGCCGTGGGATCTCTTGTTCAGGTCAATCCACGAACGCCCCTCGTTGTTCGCCTTCCCGAAGAATTCAACAAAGCGGGCGTAATCATCTTTTGTGTCGAGTAGGACGACCTCCAGACGGCCTTTCCAGAGCGGTTGGTCCAGCGGAAAGATGTCGTAGAAGGAATCACAGGCGCTTTCAAGAGCGTCTCCTACTTTCTTTGCGTGCTCCAACCCCAAAGCCGTAAAGATGACGAACCTCCCGGTAACTTCTACATCCAGATCGATGGCAAGTTCGTTCTTCAGCTCGTCACGTTTCTTGACGAGCGAAAGACGGTCTTTTCGAATCCAGCTGGACCCGTGGCGAACGAACCCTTCGGCAAGCTTGACTTCCTCTTCGGTCACCCATTTCCCGTTGCGATAGATCAGACCTCTCTCGAGGTTTGCCTTGGCTTCCTTGGTCACCCATTGCCCCTGGTGAAGAACCAGCCCCTTGGCTCGCTGAGCCGCTTCGCCCATTTGCTTCTCGGTTGCGGACTTTTCCTCCGGGGTCATCCACTTCCCCTGAAAAAGAACCCGCCCAAGGGCAGTGTTGGCGATCTCATTCATCGGGTCAAGAGCGACCACCTCCTGAAAGAGTTCGATTCTCTGCCTGCGCAGGCGCGCTGACTTGCACCATTCGGCGAGGTCAACACGCGCATCCACGTCGGAATCCTTCAGAGCGGCCTTCTTTTCCCGAAATTCCTGAAGAACCGTCATCTTCTTTTCGATCTTCAACACGTCGGATTCAGAAAAAGTCTGGGTGCCGAACTGTGTCTTGAACTTGATCTTTCCCCCCGAACGTTCGATGACCTTTCCTTCAAACTTCCCCCCGTTCTTCAGGTGGAGAATGTCGGCAACGGCAGGAAACGAAACGAGACAAACACTCAAAAGGACAAGCAGAGGAACCAGCCCCGTCCGGGGACGAAACCGTCCGCTCTCACCCTTCATCATCAGCCGAGTTCGAAAAGACGTTCGAAAAGACGTTCGAAAAGACATGGATAAGACCTCCACCTGGTTCCTACGCAAAGGCTCGATCCGACAGGCCGTACTTCTCCAGCTTGCGCTGCAACGTGAAACGGCTGATACCCAGGAGCTCAGCGGCCTTGGTCTTGTTGCCAGAGCTCTTTTCCAGCGACCGGACGATTTCTTGGCTCTCGACCGACTCCACCAATCGAGTCAAATCGCGAATCGTGCCATCTTTCGCCGGGCTCAGACTCACGTCCCCCTCGAAGGCGGTGTCCACGCTCCCGCAGGCACTGATTTCGGGTGAAAGAAGGTCTGCAGTGATCACGTGATCCGAAAGTGCGATGAGCCTCTTGATTTCATTCTCAAGCTGCCGCACGTTCCCCGGCCACTCCTGAGCGGCAAAGATCCCGAGAATATCGCCGTCAAAAATCCTCCGCCCCAGTTTCATATCGGCGGTGAACTTCTCGAGGAAATGGCGCGCAAGGAGTGGGATGTCTTCTCGACGCGCTCGAAGCGGTGGAAGACTGACCGTGAGAACCTGTAAGCGATAGTAGAGATCCTCTCGGAATTCACCTTCGGCAACGAGCTCTTTCAGATCCTTGTTGCTGGCCGAGATGATGCGCACATCGACCCGAACCGGTGCCTTCCCTCCGACCGGCCGGATCTCTTGCTCTTGCAGTACACGGAGGAGCTTCTTCTGCATACCCGGGCTCATGTCTCCCACTTCATCGAGAAAAAGAGTGCCGCCGTCGGCGATCTCAAAGAGCCCCTTCTTGTCACGGTTGGCCCCGGTAAACGCACCGCGAACAAAACCAAAGAGTTCGCTCTCCAGCAACGACTCGGGAAGAGCGGCGCAATTTTCGGTGACAAAACTCTTATCTTTACGATCTCCGTTGAAATGAATCGCTTTTGCTACAAGCTCTTTTCCAGTGCCGCTCTCACCATGAATCAAAACAGGAACATCCGACTCGATGACCTTGTCCAGCAGACGAAAGACCTGCTGCATCTTCTGACTCTGACCGACAATGTTCCGGTAGTTGTGTTTGGTCTGAAGCTCGGACTGGCTGGCTTTCAAGCGGGCGTGGGCTTCATCGAGCTCGCTTTCCTGAGCTTGCACCTGACCCTTGAGCTCTTCATTCAAGCTGGCGATCGACTCGTGGCTCTGCTTGAGCTCATTGACCAGCCGCGCCTTCTCCAGCGCAACAGCAGCTTGATGGGCAAATGCCTCCACCACATGGAGATCATCCTCGGAAAAGACCCCCTTATGAAGACGGTTGTCAAGATACGCCGTGCCCAGGATCTCTCCCTTGACGGTAAAGGGCACACAGATCACGGAACGCAATCCCAGAACTTCAACGCTCTGGTGGGCCTTGAAGCGATCATCATTCTGAGCGTTGACGATGACCACCGGCTCACCGGTTCGGCATACCTGGGCGGCAATCGACCAGCTCACGTCAAACTCGGGTTGATCGATCGATCCTTCTTCGAAGCTTCGAGCCACTTTGAACTCGAGCTTTCCCCGTTCCATCAGAATGAGGAAACCTCGTTCCGCATCGGTGATTTCGATCGCAGCATCGATGATGAGCTCCAGAAGACGTTCCGGGTCAAGCTCCGAATTCACGTCATGGATGACTCGAACGAGGCGAAGTAGTTTTCCGCGCTCCCGCTTGAGGCGAAGGAGTTCATCCGCCTTGCTCTCGGGAGTGGCTTCGGGCGTTCCGGGCACATCGCTCCGGGTTCCGGTGAGGGCGGTTTCTCCTGAATCTCTCTCGACTTCTTTTTCGAAGTGAATCCGGACATCACCGATCTCGATGCAATCCCCCGGTTCCAGGAGACGCCGGGTTGCCAGGGTGCCATTCAGGTAAGTTCCGTTTTGACTCCCGGTATCAACAACCCAGTACCCCCGGGATGTCTTTTCGATCTGGCAGTGACGCCGTGAGGCTCTCTGATCCTCGATCGGAACCGAGCTTTCCTTCGAACGCCCAATGGTGGTGATGGACGCTTCCAGCGGAAATTCCCGCCGCTGGCCGCCTGCGATAACAATAAGATTCGACACCGGTGCTCCCCGTCTTTTTTCCCAGGGGCCAGCCGAACGCGAGCTGGCCTCTCATTGGGCGTTTGCAGCCCGCTGACAAGTAGCTTCCGGGTCACGGAACCGACGAGTCCCAGCCATTATTCTAAACAACTGCCCCAAATGGTGCAAGGTCGCGTGCTCCAGTGTCCCATTTGATCAACAAACGCGGATTCCCCCCGGTATTTCGTCCAGGGAAGACCCGCCAGATAACGCTGAAGGCCCCAGGAAAGATCCCTCACCCGCATCTCCACACTTGGCGCTCTAATTGCGAGTCTCAACTCCGGGCACGCCAGGAGTTGGCACATCAGGAGGATCCACCATGTTCTTTGGTATCCGCAAACTGGACCCGTTCAGGAAGTGTCTGAAGCTTGCTCTCCTCTCCGGAACCGCGCTTCTCCTTCTTGTCGGACTCAATGAAAACATTCCCGTCATCTCACAGAAAACGGTGATTGCTCACGGTCCACAATACCCACCACCACCACCACCACCGCCGCCGCCACCTCCTCCTTACGCCGGGCCCGGTGGTGAGGTCGGGCCTCGAGGGAAGACTCCAGGAGGATCAGACGGCGAGGAGACTCCCGTGCCCGACCCACCTGTTTCCGGAGGCGATACCCCGACACCCGCTCCTGCCTCCCCAGGACCCAACATCGGACCGAAACCTGCGACTTTTCCGACCTCTGGTGGCATCACACCTCGCCCACCCGGGGGTACCCGTCCTTCGGGCTCAACCCCAGGCCGGACTGGCCGTCGCAAGGCGACCGAAACAAACGGTAATTGGGAATACTGGTGGTACCTTCACCAGGAAGAGTTCCTCGCGGGCCGCCGGGGGGCCTTCGGAGAAAAAACGTCCAAGAGCGGGGAATACTCACTCGGTGAGCCGAGCAAATTGCCCCCGTCTCACTCACCGCACGGCGCCCTCCACAACGGACTCATTTCCCGCTTGACTCGCGCCACAAGAGAAGATGACCACGAAGTCCGGGCCGCGGCGGTCATGTCGCTTGGAAAGATTGGCGGCCCTTCAACCTTCGCAGCGATCATGACCTGCCTTCAGGACAGCCACCGTTCAGTCCGGGAGTCTGCCTGTCTCGCCCTGGGATTCCTGGGCACGGAGGATGGTCGTGCGGCTCTCACCGAGGTTCTCAACAATTCCGCAATGGGACGAACCTTGCTGTCACAAAAAAATATCCACTCTCGTACTCGTGCGTTTGCCGCCGCCGCTCTCGGCCTGAGCAATCGTCCCGAAGCGCTGCAACCGCTCCTCGACACGATTTCTCGACGGAAACACCACGATCTTGTCGCGACTTCCATCTCTGCCCTTGGGGCCCTCGGAAATCAAGGGGCAGTCACTCCTTTGACGAGAGTGGTTCACGACACCGGGTGGGACGATCTTCACCGGGTTCACGCCCTGACCTCTCTTGGGAAACTCGGAGACCGAGCCGCTCTTCCAACCATTGAGCGAGCACTTGTTGATCGAGACATTCAAATCGCCAGGGCCGCCGCAATCGCCGCCGGGTCGCTCGGCACCCCCAAAGATCTTCGACTCATCCGCCTTCTGAGTCGTGTCGTTACACGTGGCCGTGACATCCCCCTCACCAGTTTCGCTCTGATCTCTCTGGGTCGGATCGGAGGAGAACCCGCACGAAAAACCCTTCGCACCGTCCTGTGGAATGGTCGGGACACAAACCAGGCCTTCGCTGCCCTCGGCCTTGGCTTGCTCGGGAAGGCGGTGACGGAAGCAGACGAAACCGCGGTCGAAAATGCCCTCATCCATTGCCGAAGCGATCTCACCCGAGGCGCATTCGCCATCAGTCTGGGACTCATGAAAAGCACGAGTTCAGCTTCGACGCTTCTGAAAATCCTCGGCTCAAACGCGAGCCCCCTTCTTCGAGGATATGCTGCGGTTGGACTCGGCTTGATGAATGCCAAGGAGGCTATCCCGTCCGTGCAGAATGCCTTACTCTCTCGCGGACATCCCACCCTTCAACAAAACGCCTCGATTGCTCTTGGACTCCTTGGTGACCGAAATGCGGTCTCTCTCCTGTCGAAAATCATCAGGGATTCCCGGAGCCAATACGTGGTGAGCACGGCAACCCTATCCCTCGGACTCCTTCGAGATCCGTCCGCGGTCCCCTCTCTTAGCCTCATCCTGCAGAACAAACAAAGCGCCGGGTTCTCAAAATCTGCCGCTTCCGGAGCCCTTGGGCTCATTGGCGACCCTCGGGACATCACCCCGATGCAAAAGTACCGTCAGGGTTGTAACTATTTCTATTCTTACGAGACCCTGGGAGTTCTCTTGCGGATACTCTGATCACGCACCTCATCGTGATGGTGGTCACGGCGAGGTTCACGGTATCGATGGCAAAAAGGCGATCTCCCCCCCAAAAAGCCCCGGACACCCCTACCGGGACTTTTTTTCCGTTTTCTCCGTGAGATCTTGCGGCCCGGAGACGCCCCCCAGCCCCAGGTTCCGCGGTCGCCCGCTCATTGTCGCGAAAAAGCGGCGACAGGGCGTCCGGCTTGATTCACACTGGTGGTGAGTCACGGATGGTACATTCGTCACCAAGCCATCTTTCTTCAGCGTGGCGGTGCTGAGAAGGCCCAGATAACTCGAGAATCAGGATGGCAGCAGGCCCCATCATGGATTGGGATTCAATCCGATCAGACAGAGAGGCGTTCGACCGGCTCGTGAAGCCTCTGGCTCCCCTTGTAGGCAACACCATCCGACGCGAGCTTGGAACTGCCCTTGCAGCAAGAACCGATCCGGACGATCTCATCCAGGAAACATGGCTACGAGCCTATCGGTCAATCGGTGCATTTCGTGGTCCCGGGATCGAAGAATTCCGGGCGTGGTTGATTCGCATCGCGGTTCGTGTCGTTCAGGATGCTGCGAGGCGACACCAAAGAATCGGAAGAGGTAATGGCGAGGTTCCTCTCGAACGGCCTGCCGGGTCAAGTTCTGACGATGGGCCAGCTCTCGGAGATGATCTTGCGGGAACCGATCCGACTCCCAGTCGTATTCTCCAGCGGGAGGAGCGCTACGATCGATTCAGAGAATCTCTCCTGTGCCTCAGTGAGGATCACCGCACCGTGATCGAGCTTGTTCGGCTTCAAGGGCTTCCGGTTCAAGAAGCTGCACGTCGCATGGGACGCTCTCCGAACGCGACCTCGATGCTTCTCCTCCGAGCTCTTCTCCAGCTCCGGCAGAGTTTTGGCAACACGGAAAGCCTCAACCTTCCGAAGGACCCCATGCCGGCCCCTGATCATGACAGCGATAACGAAACCGAGGAGGAATCTCCATGATTCCAGGTGGTTCATTTCCCTCATCTGAACGTGATCAACAGATTGCCAGGATCATCGCCGACTGCTCGGACCGGGTAAACTCCGGAAAGCTCGTCGAATCAGCTCGGATCGTTGCCGAACATCCACACCTCGCCCCCGAACTCGAGATTGCTCTTGATGCTCTCCTATCCTTTGAATCAACAACCGACTATCCGACCTCGATGATCGGAAGGCGGCTCGGTGATTTCAGAATCCTTGGAGGAGTCGGTCGAGGTGGAATGGGAGTTGTCTATGAAGCCAGACAAGAGTCGCTCGACCGACGCGTTGCCCTCAAGGTTCTTCCAAGCGCTCTCCTGGGGCGAGATTCTGCGGTGCGCCGATTCGTTCGGGAGGCAAGAGTCGCGGCTCGCCTGCAGCACCCGAATGTCGTTACGACCTTCGGAATGGGAATCGAGTCGGAAATCCCCTACTTCGCCATGGAGCTCGTCAAGGGAAGGACTCTTGCGGAGCTTCTGGCGCGGCAACAAGACCCGACAGCGAAGAACGTCGGCAACGAAAAAGAGACGGTCTTCGACACCGACGAGATCGAGCTCGAGTACTGCCTTGAAGCGGCTCGCCTCTTCGCTGGCGTAGCCGAGGGCCTGCAGCACGCCCATGCCCACGGTGTCGTTCATCGTGACATCAAACCGTCCAACTTGATTCTCGATGAGGGAGGACGCCTTCGTATCCTCGACTTCGGGTTGGCCCGGCTCGAGGGACAGGATCATCTCACTCTTAGCGGAGACCTGATCGGAACCCCCCTCTATATGAGCCCGGAGCAAGCGGCACGAAGGAAAATCAATGTTTCCGCACCAAGCGACATCTACAGCCTGGGCGCGACCCTGTTCGAAACCCTCACCCACCAGGCACCCTTTCGGGGTGATGACTTTCAAGAAACTCTCCACCAGATCATCAACGACGAACCGATTTCCCCCCGAAAGCTTCAGCCTCGGATCCCAGCCCCCCTCGAGACGATCATCCTCAAGTGCTTGATGAAAGAGCCTCGCGACAGGTATCTGACCGCCGAGGCTCTCGCTCAGGACTTGATGAGATTCGCCCGGGGGGATGCGATCGAGGCCCGCCCTCAATCAAGGTTTGAGCGAACCGTTCGCCGACTGGAAAGGCACCGAATTGCGTTTCTGGTCGGCGGGGTGATCCTCGCCCTTCTCTTCTCCCTCACCGTTCTCTTCTTCAGTCATAGGAATCAGGATCGACTGAGACGCAAGGCCGAATATGCCCCCCTCGTCACGACGGCCGCGCAGCAAATGCAATTCCGTCACCATGCAAATGGCCTTGAGGGTACGGGGGCGCTCGACTTCGAGACACAGGCTTTCTTCGGCGGCGTGACCAGCCTGACCGAATTCATCGGCACCGACCAACGAGAGCTTGCTTTGCACGCAGTAGCAGATCTTACGAAAGCATGCGATCTCCTCCCCGACCGGCCCGAAGGACATTACCATCGTGCAAAAGCGTTCCTGATCCTTGGCCGCCAGGAGGATGCAGTGCGTGACCTCAAAATCGCCGAATCAAGCGACCCGAGCTTCGTTCCCGCCCTGATGCTCCGGGCAACGATCCGCGAAATGGAGGGTGACAAATCAACTGCTCAAGAACTCCTTGACCAGGCAGAAACAAGAGCCTCGACCCCTTGGTCTCGCTCCTGGGTCCAGGCCCAGCTTGCCGTGCGAGAGCAAGCATGGAGTCGCGCTGCAGATCACTTCAGTCGGCTCATTACTCTCGAAGGAGAAGGCGAGCAACCCTATCTTGGTTTTTCGGTCGACTCTCGCCTCGGTCGCGGTATTGCACGACTCTGGCGCAAGGACTACGACGGCGCCATCGACGACTTCGTTTACGCTCGGGCACATTGGCCCGATGCGGTTGAGCCTGGGCTCCTCCTCGGCCGGGCCTACCTGAATGCGGAGGAACCGAGACGAGCGGCACGTATCTTCCAGAAGCTGTTCGAGGAGGCCGCCTACAAAGACGAAGTCTCCGACTGGATCGCCATCACCTACTGCGATCATGAAGACTATGACGCAGCCCTGCTCTGGATCGAGCGGGTCGAAGACGATTTCCTTCTCTCCAAGGGAAAAGCTTTCATTTCCATCAGTCTTGAACGCTATCGTGAGGCGATGGAAGCGGCCGACGATTGCATCACACTCCAACCAGAGAGTTCCATCGGCTATTTATTGAAGGGACTCGCTCTCTACAAACGGGATCACCTGCTCCATCCGGAGAGACTTCAACTTTCCTTCAATATGGAGATGAAGGCGGTCGAGGTTGAGCCGAACAACCCTGCGGCTCGGTGCGGTTTTGGCGTTGCTCTTGTCGAGAGTCAGCAACTCGATGCAGGAATCGCCATGTTGAAATCAAGCCTTGCCATCGCCGAGGGCAATCTGGTGGCTCTGTTTTACATCGGAAAGGCGCTGGGGTTGAAAGGAGACCTCACAGCTGCCGCCCGGTCCTATCTCGACGCGATCGATCTGGCGCCCGACTTTACTGATGCCTGGGCCGGGCTCGCCGGAATCCGATTCAACCAGGGAAAGATCGAAGAGGCACGAACGATCGTCGACAAAGTGCTGGTTGAGGAACCGGAGAATCTGGTAGCCCTCATCACACAGGCCTCGATCCTGACCCTGGACAAAAGCTACCAGGAAGCCACCGAAATCCTTGAAAGGGTCGTCGTGGCCGCCCCGTACGATTTGCACCTCCGGGAGCGACTGGCTTCCCTACTCGAGCAATCAGGGAATGACGAAGAAGCAATCCGTCAATACAGAACTCTCTCCCGCATGCACAGAAACCGCGCCGACTACCTGGCCTCCCTGGGAAAGCTCCATGTCCGTCAAGGAAACGTCTCCCACGCCATCGCGTCTTTTCAAAAAGCAATCGAGATCGACGGCTCCGTGGCCGCCTATCATCGCGACCTTGGCAAGGTCCTGGCAGACGCAGGAGACACTCTGGAAGCCCACAAGGCCTACCAAAAATCCCTCGAAATCAACCCGAATCAGCCGGATCTTCGGGACCTGATTCGGATACTCGAGAGCAAAAACTAGCCTGTCGCTCTCAAGAATCCTGAAACTCGTGTGAGATCCATAATCGAGTTGCGCCCCCCTTCCTTGAAACTCCACAGGCGAGTTGATCGAATGAGCCATACTCAAAGAAGAGGAGTGTACGGATGAATGCTAACGACCATCACGGGCGAGAATCAAAAAACCGGAGCTGGATCCGGACCTCAGGGATGATCCTGGGTGGACTCCTGACAGCAACCCTCATGATCGGACTGGTCTCTGCAACAAAAGCGCAGGACCAACCGCTTGACCAGATGGGTACGAGCCTTGTCTCGGGACTCAAGGGGACAAAGGGCTGCCTGGGGGTCGAAACCGCAGACACGGGTAGTGGAAAAAGCGTTATCTTCGCCTGGTTCGAGAATCGGGAGGCGTGCCTGCGTTGGTACTACAGCGACATGCATCAGGCCATGATGAAAATGGCGTTTACCGATCAGGTGAAAAAAGGCCATGGCAAGATGAGAAAGCCCCTGTCCGGCGTTCCCGAGTCCTATGAGGGGCCGATCATGGCAGTTGCATCTCTTACCTTCGCAAGCGGTGAGGAAATCGAGGGGATCAACATGCCTATTTCTCAGATCGCCATCGAGCTGTACATGCCCCTTGGCGGAGGTTTGAAGGTCGGCGGCGGGTTCGCCCCGGACTCGATGGAGGTCTCTTCGACGCCGGGTTCCGAAAAAGCTTACCGGTAGTAGGGAGAAGATAGCCCGCATGAATCATGCGGGCTAAGCTCTGCCGAATAGATCCTAGTTTTGTGATTCCCCTGACTTCGAGACGGACCCTCGCACAAGGAAATAGCCCACAACACCCGATACGATCGAGCCAAGAACAATCCCCAGCCTCTCATCAAAGATGCGATCCATCCCCATGTTCTCAAACGCGAGAGAGCCGATGAAAAGACTCATGGTAAACCCGACTCCGCAAAGAACGGATGCACCGTGAAGGCTTCGCAGGTTCATCCCCGTGGGCATCCGGGCGATCCCCATCTTCAGTCCCAGAAGACAGAATCCGACAATGCCAATCTGTTTCCCCAGAAAGAGGCCGGCTGCAATGCCAAGAGGCACGGGGTGAAGAAGATCTTCTCCCTTCATCCCGAGGAGCGGGATTCCCGAGTTCGCAAAAGCGAAAATGGGAAGAATCGCAAAGGCTACGGGACCATGAAGATCATGCTCCAGCGTTTTCAGCGGGGATGGATCCTCGTCCGTGCGGCCACGAAAAGGAATAAAGAGTGCGACCACCACGCCAGCGAGCGTGGCGTGAACTCCGGACTTGAGCACCGCGACCCACATGACGACCCCGATGAGGATGTAAGGCGTGATCGTGGTCACCCGTCGACGATTCAGGAAAAAGAGAACCGGTATGCAGGCAAGCGCCACCATCAACGCCGTCATGGAGAGCTCGCTCGTGTAAAAAAGAGCAATGATGATGATTGCGCCCAGATCATCAAAAATAGCAATAGAAACGAGGAACACCTTGAGGGTCAGAGGCACTCGACTGCCGACAAGAGCCAGAATTCCCAGAGCGAACGCAATGTCGGTAGCCGCCGGAATTGCCCATCCCTGGATGGCCACCGGGTCCTCCCGGTTGAAAAAGACGTAGATCGCCGCCGGCACGACCATGCCTCCCACCGCACCCAGAGCGGGAAGCACCACCTGGCGCAGATCGGAAAGTTCTCCGGCGAGAACCTCGCGCTTCAGCTCCAGTCCAACCAGGAGGAAGAAGATCGCCATGAGGCCGTCATTGATCCAGAGCAACAGGGGTTTGTTGATCTCGAGCGAGCCAATCTGCACGGCCAGCGGCAGGTCGATAAGATTGTCGTAGAGGCCTGAAAGCGGGGAATTGGCAACGATCATTGCAAGAGCCGCGGTAAACATGAGGATGATGCCTCCCGCGGATTCTAGCTTCAAGAAACTCTTGAGCGCATCCATCCGGGTACGGGGGTCGACTTCTTCTGATCCAGTTTCGCTCATTCGATCCTCGCTTTTCAGACATATCTTGATTGCCAAACCAGATATTGTACCTGGCCTGGCCAAGGATCGAAGCAAGGTTACTGAACTTCCAAGATCACCGCGTTCGTAACGCTGAATCCGGTCGAATTTACCGCCCCGTCATCCTTGACGAGACCCTGTAAAGTCACGGTGGTTGGAACACCCAGACCCTGACCCGGGGTGATCGACCAGGGAGTCGTCGCCGGTGACGGCTTCTGTCGCACGCTCCCGCACACAAGCGAAGGGAGTCCGCCACGAAGGCAGAAGACAGGTCCCGGCGATAACCCGGCATCAAGCGGAGTCGGATTGGCCGTACAACCAAGCACCTCGCCCCCCACCACCAATGGCGTTTGCAGTCCGGAATCACCCCGCCAGATCCAGATGAGATAAGGTGCATTCAACGGGCCTGCCGGCGGCGAATCCAGGCTGAGAGTGAACGGAGTGCTGGTTGGTACAATGTGCAGATCGACAGTGAAGTCGAGATAGGATCCAGCTCGGTCTTGATCGTCTTGCATGAAATCTTACAGGGAAGGAACCCCGTAGCAAAGCAAGGAGGTTCCTCACAAGCCATCACCCGCCCCGGTAAAACAGAGCTCAAAACGAACCAACTCAAAAAGAAAATCGTGATGATCGATACCCGGAATGCACCCATTTTGAATTCTCCTTCAAGCATATCGGGAGCAGAAGTGGCTCCCCGCTCTCTACCTTTTGCCCGGAAACATCCGCCCGACTCACTGATCGGGACACTCGGTCCTTCACCCGATGCAAGAGACGACGTCCTTACATCCATGCAAGCGGAACCGGGCAAGTGGCCTGACAGCCAATTTTCTTCTTTTGGGAGAATTCTCCTCAGCCTGGCCCATCGCTGGATGAGCCGTTGTCATTCGGACACCCGCCTTACGGCCCGCACCGGACGAATTCCCCTTCCAAATGGCAATCTCAGCAAGTTCAAGCGCGAAGAACTTCGAACTTCTCTCGGCAGTGAGGAGAAATCGCCACCCCGGGAAACCATCACCTCACCGCCTCTTGCGACATAACGAAGACCGTCTCCTGGACGGGCCGGTACCGTCTTGTAGCCCCGGTGAACGTACACGTCCCGACACCATTCCGAGACATTCCCATGCACGTCATGAAGTCCCCATGGGTTCGGCAAGAAGGAGCCAACGGGACAATGACGATCAAAACCATCTGAAAAACCAGGGACATTCTTCGGAAAGGTCATTTCCCTCAACAATTCCAGCCCCCGCTCGTCAACAGAGGCCTGGTCAAAAATATTCGCAAATCCGGCAAGACTGATGGGAAGCTCTCCGGTAGAGAACGCTGTCATTGTCCCCGCTCGACAGGCGTACTCCCACTGGGCTTCCGTGGGATGGTCCAGTCCATACAGAGAAATCATCTGTTTCGCGCTCTCCCAGGGCTCGCGTTCCGGGAGCATTGTGGCGGGTGCGTCTCGGTCCATCGGAAATCTCCCCCCAACCATCCGTTCCCATTGGGCCTCGGTAACCTCGTACTTTGAGATAAAGAACGGATCCAGAGCCACATCGTGCGCAGGTCTCTCTCCTCGGAGAGGGGGAATGCCCAGAAATGGGTCGTCAGTTCCGATCCGCGCAACACCTCCGGGGATCAAGACCAAAGTAATCCCTGTCTCAATTTGCAATGCCAAACGGCCCGGATTCGAAGAGTCGGGATTCAGCACCGGCGCCTCCCCGGTCAACAGAAGCAGAAACTCCCAGAGCCCGGATTGAGGGTTCTGAAAAAGGGGAATAATCCCGACATCTGCCTCGATGCGAAGACCGGCATAAATCGGTAAGCGCTCGATACTCTGAATCGCTTCCTCCCAGAGGGTCCTTGAGGTAACGGAATTTTCTTCAAGGATGGGAATCACATCCTCGCTCAGGGAGAGAACCCGCTTGTATGTGAGGGCCAGTTGATTCATATCGAGAATCAACTCGGAGAGCATGTCGTTCTTCCACTGATCGATCGGGTCTTCGAAAGTCCAGGTCGTTCGCCGACTCAGTTCGGCTTCTTCCTCTCCTATCGCCGTGCGGATCGCATTCACTTCGACTTCGTTAGTAAGTTTCAAATCGACGTCATCACCGATGTACTTCAGAATCATCCTCAGCTCCGCCTGGAGCCCTTCTCGACGTTCAAGCGGGCCGAGCTGATCTCTTCGCCGTGCATCTTCATCGTAAGGAAGGCAACTTTCTCTCAGCCGGTCGAGAGTCGCAATATGGGCATCCTTGCGATCAAGAAGCTCACGACATTCACGGAGCCACTCATCCATATGAGCGGCATTCTTCGAGTCTGCTGGCCAGAGCCTGGTCGCTTTTTCCTCCAGGTTCTGGACCCGATAGTGATCGGACAAGCGCTCGATTGCAATGGAACTGGCTCTCTCACGAAGCACCGAGGTAAAGATCAAGATAAGAAGCATTGTTCCCAACCCAAGAAAGACACTCAAAACCGGATGGCGCTGGGACCACCGTCTTGCTCGGAGGAGGCGTCCAGCCCGTCGTGCGGAAATGGGAATATGCTCAAGAAAATTTCGAAGGTCCTGGGTCAGATCAATTGAGGTCGCGTACCTTCGCTGCGGTTCTCGATCCATCGCCTTCAGGCAGATCGTCTCCACATCGACGCTCACGGAGCGGTTCCGATGCGTCAAGTCCTCCGGGTCTCCGTCGAGGATGAGGCGCCGGGTTACTTCCTGACTTTCTGCGAGGTACGGGGCTCGCAATGCCAACATCTCATACAAGGTTACTCCGGTGGCGTAGATGTCAGAACATGCGTCTCCTGGAAGTCCGTCCACTTGTTCAGGCGCCATGTACGGAAGAGATCCAAGCTGGGAACCGGTCCGGGTCAACCGGGACGTTCCAGCGGCTTTAGCCAGGCCAAAATCAAGGAGAAGAACTCGTCCCTCCCGGGTCAGCATGATGTTCGACGGTTTCACGTCGCGATGAACGATCCCTCGTCCATGGGCATGATGAAGTGCATCGGCAATTTCCGCAATGATTCGGGCCGAGACCTCCGACCAGCTACCCGTGAATCCGAAGGGAGATGGCGTATCAACATCGGCCCCGGAGAGTGAGGGAGTGTACTTATCAAGGACGGCCTGGAGATCCTGGGCCGACAGCTTCTCCGGTGATTTCCCGCCAAGCTCCTTGAGCACCTGACCGAGCGAGCAGCCAGCCACCCACTCCATGGTGAAAAAAGGAATCCCCTTATCCTCGCCGATCTGATAGATGGGAACAATGCTCGGATGCTTGAGCCTGGCGACCGCTTCGGTTTCCCGGCGAAACCGTTTGTGAGCCTGTCCAAATTGAAGGTACTCGGGTCGAACGAGCTTGAGGGCGACGAAGCGATCAAGAGTTTCTTCAACGGCGAGGTAAACGATCCCCATTCCCCCACCGCCGATACGCCGCACCAACTTGAACCCTCCTAGCCGCTCGGGAATAGGGTCTTTTACGGAGACACTTGACAAGGAATCCACCAGACCAAATCCTTCGAGACGATGGACGGCTTGACGAATACGCCTGGCCAGATGGGGATGTTTGGAAACGAAGGTCTCGATGGAATCCGGGCCGTTCCGTTCGACCCACTCGAACGCCTCAGCGATGATCTTTTCTATCCCTTGCTCGCCCGATTCGGGCGCATCCGGAGCACGACGAACAGGATCAAAATCGGTCATAACCCCTCGCTAGTTCCCTCTTCTCCTCAAATCAAGCGGAAAACGACGGCACATCTGACCCAGAAAAACGAAAATCCTTTCGTTTTTCACCAAGCTGCCTTCCCAAGACCTAACAGTCCGTTGATAAAGTGCTTTTCGTCAAGGGCGAGTCATTTCGGCTCAGATCAAGGAGCCGGAATGGACTCGAATTTGTTGATTCTTGTGCTTTTCGGCGACGCAGAGCTGGGTCGAAAGGGCTGTCCTCGGCGGAATCT
>JAJDCM010000031.1 GCA_029260825.1 Planctomycetota bacterium
AAGACGGTCTGCTCCCTCTCCCTCCAGCTCTGAGCATGATTTGGGGGCGCCCCCTCACACCCTGTCGCCGTCAGCGTCGATCCCATTCGCTTCGCCTGGGGGTGCGATCGACACCGACGGCGACAGGGCATGAGGGGGCTCGCAAGGCTTTCAGGTGATTGTTTCTCTTGTTGCTCTTGTTGAACCAATCTGCGTTGATGTGGTTTCGTAATCGGGTTGGATTCTCTGGCCCCGCAGATCGATGACCTCTGCGTCACAGAGAACTTTTTCCAGGACCTTCTCGTCAACGGGAGCTCTTCCATCGTCGGTAAGGACTGTGCTTCCTTGCAATTTGAGCACTTAGTTACAACGACGGTGTAGACCGATTGACTCTTCTTGTCGGAGAGTTTTCCTTGGACGTAGGCTTCGGCCAGAAGAGTGGCCAGCTGAAGATCGTTCACGCCTTCCCCCATTTCCTCCTGCAATCCTCTCTTCGCGGTTTCCCAGACCTCAAGAGCCGATGCGTCAAAAGAAAGCTGAATGGGCGGAAGCGATTCCGGGAGTCCACAGGATTTGTCCTTGGGAGCTTCTCCTGGCCTGGCGTTTTTGACAGCCAAGGAGAGATCCTTCAAGTTGCACTCCATGGCTTTTTTGATCCACGCTTTTTCGGTGGCAGATTCCGCAGCGCGGACTCTTTGCGTGATGATATAGACTAACATAATGCGAACATGGAACAAGGGTGATCGTTTGTTATTATCGGAAAATAATCAGTCATATTTAATAATGGTCGGAGGGCCCTCAAAAGGTGCTTACCCTTGAAGTCTCAAGCGCGCCAGCGACAGGCATGAGGGGGCTGGCTAGCAGGCGTTGAGAGTTGTCGAAGGACTCAATTCCAGGGATCATTCCCATTTTTCTTGTGTTCGAGTCTCGAGATGCCTCGTGTTTGGTTAGTACCCACACGTAATCGTGAAGCGCCGTTTTTTTTTGAGCTGTAGGAGTCGCTCACCTCCCTGTTTTCTTGATCTTTCTTTTCTTTGGGCACCTCATCTCGTACCTTTTCCCCATGAAAGAAATTCGAGATGCCGAGACCTCCATTCAGGAGGCAAACAAGATCGTCGGACAAGAGCTTGAGTCGGGGGTGTGGTCCCTTCTTGTCTCTCAGATGAACTACCCCGACATCAAGGTGGATGAGGAAAAGGGAGTCATCACTTATCCCGAGTTCATCCCTTTTGCCGAGCTCTTTGCCGAGTCCGTGAAAGACCTGGAGAAGGGGAAGATCGATGCTCGATCCTGCCTGTCGTGCAAGCGCTACTACGATGTAAACATCCAGCAGGGAATCTTTGCCAGGCCGAATGATCTTGAAGGATTCATTTGCGCTGAATGTGCAAACAGCATGAGCGCCTTCAAGTTCTTCCACGAGTACCTGACTTCAGGGTCGAGTTGATCGTGTACAAGGCCGTTCTCTTTGACCTGGATGGTACGTTGATTGACTCCGGGCCGGATATCGCGGCCGCGGTGAATCATGTTCGTGCGCATTATGACCTGCCTCCCCTTGATCTCCCGGAAGTGCTGGGTTTTGTCGGCGACGGGGCACAAAAGCTTCTTCTCCGGGCCTTTGCAGATTCTCCTCAGATCGTGATCGACGAGGCTTTTGAGATCTGGGCGGACTTCTACGCCGATCACTGTCTGGACGGCACCGAGCTTTATGACGGGATTTCGGATCTTCTCTTGAAGGTGCAGGATCGAAAGCTTGCGGTGGTTTCCAACAAGCCGGTGGGACTTGTCTCGAAGATCCTTGCCGGGCTCTCTCTCCAGGACATTTTTCCCGTTGCGCTCGGGGGAGATTCTCTTCCGGTAAAGAAGCCAGACCCGGCACCCCTTCTCCATGCGGCAAGGGCTCTTGCTGCGTCGCCGTCCGATTGCATCATGGTTGGCGACGGGCTGCCGGATGTTCTCGCCGGGAAGGCCTCAGGGATGGCGACCTGCGCGGTGACCTATGGGTTCGTTAGAGAGGAGGATCTGAGAGGGGCCCAGCCCGATTTCGTGGCCCATTCTCCTCTTGAGGTGATGGATCTTCTTGGTTAGCCTGGGACGAATTCCGGGTCAGCCCGGTGTTGATGAACCGAAGGTTACAGGAGGAGAATCGATGATGCGAATCAGCCTGATTTTGAGCGGAATGTTCGTTCTTCTGGGATCCTCCGGGGGCTTTGCGCATCCGGGTATTCACGAGGGAAAGACTCCGATTCTTTTTGCACCGACCTTGTTCGGAGCGTATTCCTTGGGGTCAGGCGATTTCTCGTTCCAGTCGGTGCCCGGCTGGTGTCAGCTCCCGGAATCTCGCCCACTTGGCAACACCCATGGCGGGATCGTTCGGGACGAAAAGGGAAACATCTACTTCAACACCGATACGACGAAATCCATTCTGGTCTATTCCGAAGATGGCAAGTTTGTTCGATCTTTTGCGGACAAGTATCCGGCAGTCCACGGCATGCTGCTTCGAAAAGAAAAGGGAGAGGAGTACATCTACGCGGCTCATCTTGCCGGAAAGCAGGTGGTGAAGTTTCGTCTCGATGGGACCGTGGTCTGGACTCTTGGATTGCCCAAGGAGTCCGGAAAATACGAGGACAATCCGGGAGCCTACAATCCTACCGCGGTGACCGTTGGGCCCAATGATCACCTCTACATTGCGGATGGCTACGGCAGGAACTGGATTCATGAGTACACCCAGGAAAGGAAGTATGTCAGGAGTTTTGGCGGAACCGGCGATGATCCAGGGAAGTTCCGGACTTGCCATGGGATGGCGGTGGACGAGCGAGGTGAGAAACCCTGTCTTCTTGTTTGTGACCGGGAGAATCGACGACTTCAGAGATTCGACTTTTCGGGGAATCTGATCGACGTTCCGATCACGGGGTTGCGCCGCCCTTGCGCGGTCTCTTTTTTTGGCGACCATGTTGCCGTGGCGGAGCTCGAGGGGCGAGTCGCCATCTTGGACAAGGAATTCAAGATCGTCACCCTTCTTGGAGACAATGAGAATCGAGCGCATTGGGCCAACAATGGGGTCAAGCCCGAAGATTGGATTGACGGGATCTTTACCGCTCCTCACTCCTGTTGTTTCGATGACAAGGGGAACCTCTATGTCATGGACTGGAATGCATCGGGGCGGATCAGCAAGCTGAAGAAGAAATAACTCTGGCTACTTTTTTATCGCTCACTTCACTTCACAGGAGCCGGCAGGGTTTCGGCGGCATAGATCGACGCTTCTGATGATCACCGGGATCGCATCGTCGATTTCCTCTTCGGTCGTGAACCGACCGAGGGAAAACCTCACGCTTCCCAGGATTCTCTCCTCCGAGTATCCGTGCGCTCCCAGTACGTAGCTTGGTTGCAGGGAGGCGCTCGTGCAGGCCGAAGCGGAAGAGACCAGAATTCCGGGCATCGTTTGCATGAGGCTCTCGCCGTCGAC
>JAJDCM010000301.1 GCA_029260825.1 Planctomycetota bacterium
AACTTCTTGATGATCTTCAGGACGTCCAAAAAGATCTGGACGCCGGGCATCAAACTCTCTTTTCCGAAACGGCACGAACGAAAACCCTCGATGGGCTGACGAATCAACTCCTCGGCTTCATGGACGGTGTTCTTGAAGACATGCCGATCGACGATTCTCTTCCTACGACCGACCTCCAGGATCTGATCCGACGGAATTGTTTCTTTCTCTTGCTTTGCGCGGTTGCCCAGCATCCTGGTCTCTTCAGTCGCTCCTATCGAAAAGCACTTGAAGCCCATTCTTGTTTTCGGCTGAGGTACTTGAAGAAACAGAAACAGGCACTCGCCAAGCGATACCGAAGGGTCGGCAAGGCTCTTCGAAAAAAGGGCGTTCGGTCCATCTACGACCTACTCTCCTAGCGCGGCTTGAATCGCGGCAAAGCATTCGAGCATCCGATCTTCATGAGTTCGAAACGAGAGAACGCAGATCCGGAGAGTGAAACGTCCATCCAGTTTCGTTCCCGTCAAGAAGACTCTCCTGGAATCGTTAATGCGGCACAAGAAGTCTTCGTTTCGCTGGTTTTCTACCTCGAGAGAGCCGCCTTTGTCTTTCAAACGAAAGGCGACGATCGAAAGCTCGGGAGGAGCAAGAACCTCGAGTTCTTCGATCTTGATCAGCTGTGCATACGCAAGCCGGGCGAGATCGAGTTTTTCCTCCAAGCTCTTCCGGAATGCGCCAGCACCATACAGACGAAAAGGAAACCAGAGCCGAAGACCCCGAGCATCTCGAGAAAGTTCAGGGGATATCTCGCAGAAGTCGACGAGATCCTGCTCCACCTGCATGTCCGGCATGTATTCTCCATGAACGCTGTGAGCCGCTCGCAAATGTCGCAAATCTCGGACAAGAAGACAGCCGGTGCCATAGGGTAAAAAGAGCCCCTTGTGAGGATCGAGAGTAACCGAGTCGGCACCCTCAATTCCCGAGAGGGCCTTGCGTCCACGCTCGGTAAGAAGAAAGAAACCTCCATAAGCAGCATCAACATGAGTCCAGAGTCCTTCATCCCGGGCAACCTCACAGATGGATGAGATGTCGTCCACCGCACCGGTGTTCGTGGTTCCCCCGTTCGCAAGAACCAGGAAGGGTTCGTAGTCATTCTTGCGGTCCTTCCCGATTGCATCCCTCAGATGCGGGACAGAAAGACGCAGCTCAGAATCGGTCGGGATGACCCGGATATTTCCCCGGGGAAAACCGGCGAGCAGTGCAGCTTTCTCCAGAGAATGGTGCCCCTGATCAGAAACGTAGAGAGTGCCCCGAAGAAAATCGTCGGACAGGAGATGGCAGCGCGCGGTAACGAGAGCGGTCCAGTTCGCCATGGACCCACCGGTGCTCAGGTACCCGCCGGATGAGCTCGGGTATCCGACGAGCTCACAGAACCAACGAATCACCGTGGATTCAATCTGAGCAAGCCCGGGACTTGCCTGCCAGACCCCGACGTATCGGTTGACGGCGCAAGCGATGAAGTCGGCAACCGCGGATGCAAGAATTCCGCCCCCCGGGATGTACGCAAGATACCCGGGACTCGCGGTGTTGAACCCCTTCGGGATCGCCCGGGAAAAAAGTTCATCAAGGACAGAATCCGTCGCATCCCCGTGTTCGGGCATCGGGGAGGCAAAAGACCTCGCTGCCTCAACGCCTCCCTCGCAATCCATGGCTGGAGTGGACGGCAGGGAATCGATGTACCTGGAAAGATGAACCAGTGCTCGTTGAGTCAGATCCGCAAACTGATCGCCATCGAGCTCAAGAGGATGATCACCACCCGTCTGAGGTTTCACATCTTCCGGCATGAAATGCTCCTTCGTAAGAATCATCCAAAGGGGATCTTTGATCGGGACTCACCGGGGAAAGCTCCGGGTCGTCCCCTCTGTTTTCCCCTTCCGGAACTTGACTGTAAAGGATGAGCATCCCATAATCCGTCTGCCGTAGCCGACTCGGCTACCTGGGAGGTTTTTCGAGCTGGGAGAAATGCGCTCATTGCGCAAGGGCGTGGAGTTCCACGTCAGGACCGAGCCTGTTTCCTTTGAGTTCTTCCGTGGCGTTCGGATCGAATCGATCGAGTCGAATTCCCGTCCCCCAAGTCCCAGGAGACGTCTCATGCTCAGCCCATTCCTGAGGAAGCTATCCGCCTTGCTTCTCCTCCTCGCCGCGATAAGCCTTCCACAAGGAGCAAACGCGGTGGGTGCCAAGCTCACCGATGATTCCTTCGATCTTTCGATCAACCCAACCACCAACTTCGGAGGACAGCCTCGGTTTGCTCTTGCCGGCGCGGCCAACGCCTATCTGAAATTCGACCTCGCCAACCTCCCCGTGGGCACCCTGGGAAGTGAAGTGGCAAAGGCAACTCTCTCCATCTTTGTCCAGGACGTTCTTGGAGCCGGGTCTTTTGATCTCGTCAGGGTCACTTCGGCCTGGGACGAAGGATCCCTCCGGTTTGATATCCGTCCCACCTTGGGTGCGATCGAGCTGACCGGGGTTCCTGTCACCGCCGGCGACAAGGGGACCTTTGTCACTCTGGACATCACGACCCTCGTCAAGGACTGGGTGGATGGTGTTCTCCCCAACAACGGCATTGCTCTCGTGCGAAACACCGCCGGAACAACCCTGACATTTGACAGCAAAGAAAACCCGGACACGGCCCACGAACCCACCCTCGACATCACTCTGTCCGGACCCCAAGGCCCGGTCGGCCCCGAAGGCCAAGCTGGGCCGGAAGGACCCCAAGGAGATCAAGGAGTTCAAGGAGACCAGGGAATTCAAGGAGAGCAAGGAGATCCGGGTGCCCAAGGAGACCAGGGCCCGGAAGGTCCGCAGGGACCCCAGGGCGATGATGGACCGGAGGGCCCGGACGGGGCAACCGGAGCCCAAGGTGTTCCAGGCCCTCCCGGACCGGGCGGCTTCAAGGGTGCTCAAGTTGCGATTCTCCGCTGGTATGGCGCCAACGAATCCGGCATTACGTTTCCAACGGGAACCCGCCCGGAGGCCCTCGCTTTTGACGGCTCAAACATCTGGATCGCCAATCGCCTTGACGACACGGTGAGCCGGTTGCGTGTTCGTGATAACACGATCACCGGCACCGTCAATGTGGGAGGAACCCCGAGGGCACTTGCCTTTGACGGCGCCAGCATGTGGGTCGCAAACACAGGAAGCAACGATATCACGAAGATCAGCCTTACCGGTTCGGTGTCAGGCCCCTTCGCCGTTGGATCTTCCCCTCGAAGCATGGCTTTTGACGGGATCAGCCTGTGGGTTGTCAACGGGGGAAGCGGCACGGTCAGTAAGGTCAATCCTGCTGACGGAATGACCCTGGACACGGCAAACGTCGGCACCTCCCCTCGAGGAATCGCCTTTGACGGCAAAAGCAATCTCTGGGTCGTCAATAGCGGAGACGACACCGTCGATCTCGTCAGAAAGACGTCGGCCAACGTTGTGGGCTCTTTCAACGTGGGATCCCTACCAGTTGCTGTTGCCTTTGACGGAGTACGCATGTGGATCGCCAATAGCGGCGACAACACGGTGCAGCGGTTTCGAGTCAGTGACGGAATGGACCTGGGGACAATCGCCGTGGGATCGGCACCCTCGGCTCTCGTGTTTGATGGAACTCATCTGTGGGTGACGAACGCAGGAGACGATACGGTGACCAAGATCCTGGCAAGCGATGGAACCGTGGACAGCACCTGCGACGTCGGAAGTGCACCCTCTGCCGCGGCATTCGATGGGGCCCACATCTGGGTCGCCAATGGGAATTCGAATACCATCCAGAAGCTGTGATTCCGAGCTCCTCCAGAATCCAGTTTCTGGCATGAAGAAAATCGGTCAGGGGGCGGTCCAACAGGATCGCCCCTCCCGCGAACAAACCGGCGAAACGGAGAATCCACAATGAAAGACCGGGAGCGAAAAATCGTTGTTGTAACAGGAGCTACTCGAGGGATCGGACGAGCCATCTCCGAAAAACTCCTGGCTCTTGGTCATGCGGTCGCAGGGTGCGGTCGATCCAGGAATCAAGTCGACCAGCTACGTCATCAATATCCGGATGCGATCTTCGACGTAGTGGATGTAACGGAGGGCCCGGCTGTCGATGAATGGGCCCAAAAAATCGTCGAAAAACTTGGCTCGCCCGATCTTCTCATCAACAATGCCGCCCTCATCAATCGAAGCGCTCCGCTCTGGGAAATCGAACGGGAAGAATTTGACCGGGTGGTGGACGTCAACATCAAAGGCGTTGCCAACGGAATTCGTTCTTTTCTGCCGTCCATGCTCGAGAGGGGCGAAGGGGTCCTCGTGAACTTGAGTTCGGGGTGGGGACGGTCAACATCTCCGGAGGTCGCCCCTTATTGTGCCACGAAATGGGCAATCGAGGGGCTGACCAAGTCTCTCGCTCAAGAACTGCCTCAAGGGATGGCCGCCATCCCGGTGAGCCCGGGAATGGTGCACACCGAGATGCTTGAAAGCTGCTGGGGGGAGGAAGCAAACAACCATCGTCTTCCTGCGGAGTGGGCTCAAAAAGCCGTTCCGTTTCTCTTGCAGCTTGGCCCCAAAGACAACGGGGAATCCCTGACGACCGGTTGACGACCGGTTGACGACGCTCCTCCTGAATCATGAGGCCGAAAGAGCCCTAAGGGAAAACCGTCAACGAGGTGCAGTTGGTGACTTGAGGCCCTTGACTGGTCACGATGAGTCCTTGGATTTTCTTCGTCTCGAAGATATCGCCTTCGACGTTCCAGATCACGTCAACACGGCCATTCGATCCAAGGGTCAGTTGTGACGGTCTCATGAAGAACGAGATGGGACGCTCAAGGCAGAAGGTACAGCAAGGTTTGACCGTGATTCCCGGAACCCCGACTGCCAGCCCTGCCGGATCACCCGCCGGACCATAGAGACTGATCGTTATGTTCTGACCCGCTCTCGCCGGGCCGTTCCAGGTAATGTACGGGGTGTTCGGCAAATACTCGTACGCATTGTTGATCTGATCGCTTCCCGAGGGTTGGGTGACCGAAACCGCTGCGTCTTGACCCTCAGTGGTGCCCTCGGGAGCGGTGGCAATGATCTGCGTTGAACCGATCCGTTGATCGACTTGCGCGACCAGACCGGCGAACCGAACCGTCGCGTTGCTGCTGAAGTTCGTTCCTACAAGGGTCACCGAATCTCCACCGCGAAGCTCCCCCTGAGAGGGTGCCACCGAGATGAGATCCGGGGGCGTGCATCCTCCGAGAAGTTCGGGTCGAAGATTCAGCAACGTTGATCGTGCCCGCGAGTTCTGCTGGGACGAAAAACGATTCCGACACGATTTTCTGGAATAGGACATGTAGTTGCGAGGATCTGGAGAGTACCCCGGATCGCCGCCACAAGGTCCGTTGCCCCCGCCGGTGTAGACACAGGACGAATTCACGTTGGAGGTTCCAAGACCCGGATCCGCCGGTGTGTCACACACAAGATCCCCTGAATTCGAACAGTTGGATCCGCTCGTACACTCCTGGCCAAAGGCCCCTTCATGGGTGTGGTACAGGTTGAAATAGTGGCCGATCTCGTGAGAAAACGTCGAGTGATTCGTTGAAGTCGCCATGCAGGAATTCAACATCACGATTCCCTGGACAGAGCTGTTGGTGAACGAAGAGATGCCGCAGTACTGCAGATTCGGAGTGCAGTAAACGTTGATCGCATCGGCGACCGGATTGACCCGTCGAAGGGCATCGATCTCGGCCCCGGTGTTGATGTTGAAGTAGAACGCATCGCTATCGATGTAGTCCGTATCCATGCACTGGAAAAAACCGATTCCGGCCCCGGCAAAAGCGAGGTTGGCATCGTTGATAGCGGTATTCAATCGGGATTGACTCAAGCCACCGGAACCGTTGTTTTGACGCACTACGTGAAAGGCAACGGGAACAAAGAGGGTGCCCAAGCTCGGGATACCATCCTCGTCATAAATCCCGGACGCTTGAAGAGCGAGGGCATCTTGCACCTCTTCAGGTCGCACCGATGAGCCACAGGTTTCCTGGGCTTGAACCGGGCCAAGAGCAAGCACACAAGACGCCAGGAGGACGACTACGAATCGATTCATCTGAACCTCATTACTTGTGGGATTGAAAACGCGTCCGAGGCAAATCATTGACACGAAATTGGGGACACGAAAATTGGGACACGAATGAACGGGTCAGGAGGGCATCGAGGAGGCACCCGGCCTAGAAGGAACACACCCCGAATTTGATTTATCATAGCCAAATCCCGGGATTCGTCAACCCCAGCAAGAGTCACAGGCTTGAATTTCCAGAGCATCAGGATCTCAAGCCCGGTTGCTTCTACGGCCGCGCCGCAATGAGGCGATCGAGCTCTTCCTTCAGACGGGGAAGAATCTCCTCGTAGGGGAACGCTCCGATCAATTCCGGGCCCCGCTTGAAATTCACGTAGTTGGGAGCACACCACAGGCCAAGATCGGCATCATCGGTTTCCCCCGGCCCGTTCACGCGACATCCCATGATCGCCACCGTGATCTCGTGATTCCGAGCATAATCGGTCATGGACTTGACGTCCTGGGCCAATTTCACGAAGGCGTCGTTCTCGACTCTTGAACAGGAGGGACACGAGATGATATTCAGCTTGCCCTCAAGAAACGTAGGAACCGACCGAAAACGGCCATTCTTGACATCCTCAAGAATCTGGTTTCCGGCCGTGATCTCCTGGTGCTTCTCGGAATTTGGAACCGTCAGCGAAACTCGAAGTGTGTCCCCGATCCCCTGGGCCAGAAGTTGCTCGAACGCGATGCGCGTCTTGATCACCCCATCCGGCGGAAGGCCTGCCTCGGTGACTCCCAGGTGCAGCGGGATATCAGGCCGAGCATCGGAAAGCTGACGATTCGCCTCGATGACGGCCGCCGGGTCCGAGTCTTTCAAAGAGATACAGAATCGAGTGAAGTCACAGGCCTCGACAAGATCTGCATGCTGAAGGGCGGAGGACACCATCGCGCCGATCGAATCGTTTTCAAACTCTCCTACTTTGTCCGGATCGACCGATCCGCAATTCACTCCGATTCGCATGGCGCAATCGTTGTCTCTGGCCACCGAAACGAGAAACCGGACCTTTTCCGAAACAGGCCTGGCCTTCTCGTGATGATACAGGTGACCCGGGTTATAGCGGATCTTGTCTACATGGGGAGCGACCACCTCCGCCAGACGGTAGTTTTCCTGAAGATCGATACAGAGATTGCCTCGGGTTTGACGCCGGATTTCCTCGATCGCATCCGCCTCACTCTTCCGATCAACCGCAATCCGAACCACCGCCGCCCCCGCGTCTTCCAGCATCCGAATCTGGGAAACGGTGGCGTCCACATCTTCCGTTGCGGTTGCGGTCATACTCTGAACCGCAACGGGATTCCCTCCCCCGATGAAAATCGAGCCAATCCGGATGGACCGGGTCCTTTTGGGGCCTGCTGAGTTGGTCATGGTGGGGGAGTATACCTGGGACCAACCCAGGAGACTCTCATTATTGTATACTCCGGCCGAGATCCCCCAGCAGGGAACCAATTCGGTTAATATTCGGGAGGAAGTATGTCGGTCATTTCGACAGGTAAAGGTCCGCAGTCCAGCATCGAGGGAATCTCGGAAGAGTCCCTGGCTCTGCTTCTAGATCGGGTAGAAAAGCCGGCTCGCTACATCGGCGGCGAGCTACATCGTGTGGTGAAAGACCCGCAGACCGTGTCCGCACGTCTCTGCCTGGCATTTCCCGACGCCTACGAGATCGGGATGAGCCACCTTGGATTGCGCATTCTCTATTCGCATCTGAATGCGGATCCGGCCCTCATGGCCGAACGCGCGTACTGCCCTTTCCCCGACATGGAAAAAGCACTTCGGGAGGAAGGGATCCCTCTCTTTTCGCTGGAAAACCGAATTCCTCTGAGCAGCTTCAACGCCGTCGGATTCTCCCTCCAGTCCGAGATGACAAATTCCAATGTGCTCACCATGCTGGATCTGTCGAACATCCCGATTCATCGCCGGGATCGAACCGAAGCAGACCCTCTGATCATCGCGGGTGGCCCGGTCATCTTTAACCCGGAACCCATGAGTGATTTCATTGATGCGTTTCTGGTGGGGGACGGGGAAGAAGCCCTTGCCGCATTCCTTCACCGAGACGCAGCCATGAGGCAAGAAGGGGTCCCCCGGAAGGAGAGGCTGCGCCGTCTGGCAAATGATGTGGTCGGAGTGTATGCCCCCGCTCTCTACGACACCCGAGTCGACGAGGCAACCGGTTTCGTTCATGTGGTGCCGACCGAGGGTAGCCCCTACCCGGTCAAGAAGGCACTTCTCGATGACGTGAACAAGTTTCCGTTCCCGGAGGACATTCTGGTTCCTCAAACCGACATCGTTCATGATCGGGTGTCGGTTGAAATCGCTCGAGGGTGCACCGAGGGTTGCCGCTTCTGTCAGGCGGGAATCATCTACCGCCCGGTTCGAGAAAGAACTCCCGAGTCGATCGTGGACACCATCGTCAACAGCATCGACAAGACCGGATTCGACGAAGCGTCTCTCACCGCTCTCTCCACCGCGGACTACTCCTGCGTCACCCCTCTCGCCAAGGCCGTGATGGCCGAGCTACAGACCCGGCGCACCGCCATGTCCGTGTCATCGCTTCGGGTCTACGGGGTCACCGAAGACCTGGCCCGTGAGATCGCAAAAGTACGAAAGACCGGCTTTACCATCGCACCTGAAGCTGGCACCCAGCGAATGCGGGACGTCATCAACAAGGGAATCACAGACGAAAACATCAACACCGCTTCCGAGATCGCTTTTTCGAACGGCTGGACCCGGCTCAAGATGTACTTCATGATCGGCCTTCCCACCGAGACGGATGAGGATGTCATCGGAATCGCCGAAACCGCTCTTCGTGTGCTGAAGATCGGGCGGGAATGCGGACCGCCGGGACTCAAGGTCGTGGTATCTGTTTCTTGCCTCGTCCCGAAGGCGCATTCCACCTTTCAGTGGGTGCCGTTCGATTCACCCAAAGAGCTTCTCCGCAAGCAGGCCATGCTTCGAGAAAGGCTCCAACCCTTCCGATCCATTCAGCTCAAATGCCACGAAGTACGTCAGTCGCGCCTGGAAGCGGTCTTCTCCCGGGGAGACCGAAGACTCGGAAAGGTCATTGAAACCGCCTGGAACAAGGGCGCTCGCTTCGACGAATGGACGGATTGGTTTCGAGAAGACATCTGGCTCGAGTCCCTGTCCGAATGTGGTATCGACCCGGAGGACTTCTTCGGGCCGGTTCCGACGGAAGCGGATCTGGTGTGGGATCACATTGACTCACGAGTGGAGAAGCAGTTTCTCCTGAAGGACCTGAAATGGGGCTTGAAGTCCCGTTTCATGCATGCCTGTGAGAAACCTTATCTTCCGAAAATCCATGATCCCCCTCGAACGAAGGACGGGGTGGTCAAGCTCGTCTGCTACGACTGCGGAGTCGATTGCGACCTCAAGGCCATTGCCATCGAGCGAGAAGAAGCCGGGGTTTCGGCCGATGACATCGTCAAGGAGAAACTTGCCAAGCTGGCGGCCATGGACCCCAAAGACGTTTCCATTCCGGTCCTTCGGGAACCGGGCGAGTTTCAGGAGGGGTCTTCCATCTCGAAGCGAACGTCGAGTTCCCGTCCGGCTCCTCAGCCCTTCGAGCCGACTCCCGGCCCCTATTTCCGGTATCGGGTGGCCTACGAGAAAAGTGGTCTCTCCCGGTATCTTTCTCACCTTGAGACATCCAAGCTGATCGAACGCAGTGGGGCTCGGGCAAAATGGCCGATTGCCTTTTCTGGTGGCTTCCATCCCCATCCCAAACTTGCGTTTGGTCCGGCGCTTCCCGTTGGCATCGCTGGAAATGAAGAGCTCTTCGATGTGGTGCTCACCAAACCGTGGGACCCGGAAAACCTCCGGCTCATCCTGAATGAAACCGTCCACGATGGCTTTCGCATTCTGGCGGTGAGACCGATCGAAGTCTCGACGACGGCCCTCGACGCCGTGGTTAGTCTATTTGAATACTCGATTTCCCTGGACAAGGATTTCGTCAAGAAGACCTGCGAGTCCGTTGAAGGCCTCCGGCAAAAAATCGCCGAGTATCTCGCAAGAGAAGATGGCTGGGCCATCGAATCCGTGAGAAGGAGCAAGAAGAAACATCGAGTCCGAATCCTGAAAGCTGCCGAAATGGTTCAAACGGCTCTGGTTGCCGAGACGGAAGAGAAGGTTCTCCTGACATTGCGTCTCAGCAAGGTTGACGGGAGGGTGGTCCGACCGACGGATCTAGCGACCTCCCTTCTCGGGAAACTACCCGCGGGAACACGCATCACCAGGATCGGCATGGGAGCCATGCAAGAAGATCTCTTCGTTCCTGCTCTTGACCTGGCCTTACCACCCTCCCCGATCGAAGCCAAAGCGGAGGTCTCGGTTCCGTGACCCAATCCCGGATTTCGTTCTACACCCTCGGATGCCGTCTCAATCATGCGGAAACGGCGCAGATTGCCCAGAAGTTTCGCCGGGATGGCTACGCTATCGTTGCTCACGGAGACGCCACGGACGTCGCCGTCATTCACACATGCTCGGTGACCGAGCGAGCAGATCAACGATGTCGCCAGGAGATCCGAAAGATCCATCGGTCCTCTCCTGATGCTCTTGTTTGCGCGGTCGGGTGTTACGCACAATCCGAACCCGAAACAGTTCGAAAAATCCTCGGGGTTGACCTCGTTGTCGGAAACGACCGCAAATATGGGCTTTCCCGACTGGTTTCCGAGTATCAACAGGCCGCAGAGCCCGAGGTTCACGTTTCAAATCGACTCGACTTTGCGGAAATCAACGTTCCAGAAGAGGGCGACTACAACGAAACCCGAGCTAACCTCAAGATCCAGGATGGGTGCGACTTTCATTGCGCATTTTGCCTCTTGCCCCGGATTCGCGGAGGTCCCCGATCCCGCCCCTTCCGGGAGATTCTCGATGCAGGCATGCGACTGGTGGAAAAAGGACATCGGGAGATCGTGGTCACCGGGGTCAACATCGGCCTCTATCGGGACGGATCCTCCACTCTTGCCGATGTGGCAAGATCTCTATCGGATCTACCCGGACTGGACCGGCTGCGAATCTCTTCCATCGAACCGAGCACGATTTCGGAAGATCTTCTGCAATGGATGGAAACTCACCCTCGGGCTTGTCAGCATCTCCACGTTCCCCTGCAATCGGGAAGCGACTCGATCTTGTCTGACATGCGCCGGCTGTACACCGTTTCCGACTACACCAGATTCATCGAGCATGCAAAAGAGAGAATGCCCGGCCTGGGACTCGGAACCGACGTCATCGTTGGTTTTCCGGGGGAGACGGACGAGGACTTCGAGAAGACTCAGGAGGCCCTTCTTGGCCTGCCTTTCACCTACCTTCACGTATTTTCTTACTCGGATCGCCTCAAGACTCCGGCCCTGGGATTCTCCGAGAAGGTCCATTCAAAGGTCATCAAAAGTCGCTCCCTGTCTCTGCGGGAACTTTCGTCAAGAATGAGACGAGTCGCCCTGGAAGAAGCTCAGGGTGAAAACCACGAAGTCCTGTTCGAGACCGTGGATGACGGCGGGCTTCGAAAGGGTTGGACCCGAAGCTACCTCCAGGTCGGGGTTCCAGCAAGCGAAGTGGAAGAGAACGAACTAGCCGTTGTTCAGCTTTCGAGCACCGGCAATGGGCTTGCCCACGGAAGGGTGATGTCCAAGAAACCCCGAACACCTGGTCCCTGCGCGGAGCCCGTTTGAAATGGGTACAGGCCAAGGAGAAAGCATGAGCAACGTCGAACCCGCGATGAAGCAGACCGGTTCCCCCGGGTGGGACGGTGCACCGCCAAAAATTCATCTTCAGACTTTTGGTTGTCAGATGAATGAATACGACTCGGAACTCGTCACCACGATCCTGAAAAGGAAGGGCTGCGAGTTCGCGGCATCAGAAGACGATGCGGAGGTCTTTCTCTTCAACACCTGCGCCATTCGTGAAACCGCGCACAACCGCATTTATGCCCGCCTGGATGCCTTGAAGACGATCAAACGCAAGCGTCCGGGCCTGGTGGTGGGGGTCCTGGGGTGCATGGCGCCCAACCTGAAGGAAGAGCTGCTTCTTCGATTTCCGGCGGTGGATTTCATCTGCGGCCCCGACTCCTATCGAGAAGTTCCGGCGCTCATTCAACGATCCCGGACCCTCCATGATCGGGGAACAGAAGTCGAGCTATCGGAATACGAGACTTATGAAGACATCCTTCCCACCCGGGTTGAGGGGGTCAACGGTTGGATCGCCATCATGCGGGGCTGCGACAACTTCTGTACTTTTTGTGTTGTTCCCTACACCCGCGGCCGGGAGCGTTCCCGGGATCCAAAAGGGGTGGTGCAGGAAACAAAGCAACTCGTCTCCCTGGGCTACAAGCAGGTCACACTGCTGGGACAAAACGTGAATTCCTATCGCCACGAGGGCTCGGATTTTGCCGACCTCATGAAAGCGGTGGGGCAGGTTCCCGGGATCGAACGGGTTCGGTTCACGTCACCCCATCCCATGGATTTTCCCACGAAGCTTCTTGGGGTCATTGCAGAAAACCCCACGCTTTGTTCCCAGATTCACCTTCCGCTGCAATCCGGAAACGACCGAATTCTGAAGAAGATGAACCGGAACTATCGAAAAGATGAGTTTCTTGATCTCGTGTCTTCCATCCGGGAGACCATTCCCGGAGTCAGCCTGTCGACCGACATTATCTGCGGGTTCCCGACCGAAACCGAAGAGGAATATGAAGACACCGTCGATGTGGTGAATCAGGTCCGATTTGATTCGGCGTACATCTTCAAATACTCGGAGCGCAAAGGAACGGTCGCCAAAAAGCTCTGGGCAGACGATGTGTCGGAGGAAGCCAAATCTCGCCGGGTGACGGACCTGGTCCGTCGGCAGAAGGAAATTTCTTTGGAAAACCACCGGAGCCAGATCGGATCCGTCCAGCGGGTTCTCATCGAGGGCACCAGCCGTAAGGACGATCGAGAGTGGCGATCCCGGAGTGAGGCCAACACGATCGTGGTCTTCGCTGATCCTGAAGCCAGGGTGGGTGATTTTCGCCAGGTGAAGATCGTGGGAGCTACCCCGAACACTTTGCTGGCAGAATTGACGTGATTCCAGGAACCTGCGTTGCCGTGGCGTTGTGGGATCGGATAGAATGATTGTTTAGAACCCTCGATCCGGGACCATCCCGATCCTTATCGAATCCTTGGAGTCCACCATGAACCCTAGGCTCGTCATCATGTTTTTGGCAGCGGTGATTTTGGGCGCTGGCTACTATCTGCTCAAGAACGTTAATCTGGCAAGAGCAGAGCGAGAAAATACAGCTCTCACAAGTTCTACACCGGCTGGCAACCCGGAAAAACAGCCGCCGAAAACAGAGAGCAGTCTCGCCAGTAAAGATCCTGAGCCTTCGGAAACCGTGCCAACCCCCGAGCCAAAGGCCGAACCAGAGGTGGAAGTGGAGCCGGTCTATCCGGACCTGGGGTTCAACGACCCGCTCCTTCTGGCAGCAGAATCTTCTCTGCGGATGTCGGTTGACGTCTCTCAGGAAAAACTCGGTGAACCGGTGGCAACGGTGAATGGCGAGTCCATTTTCTATCGCGACCTGGTGACCGAGTGCATCCTTCGATACGGGATGTCCCAAACCGTGCCCACGGTGATCAGTGAATATGTCGTCATCTCCGAGCTCAACCGGCGAGCCATGCCCATCGAGCCCGATCCGGCGAAGACCGACGATGAAGTCAAAAGGTTCCTCCGCGAAAAGTACCAGGGAAAGATTCTTGCCCAGGTCCTCGCCGACATCCACTTCACCGAGGATTACTTCCGGCTTCAAGTCATGCTCCAACGAGCAGCGGAAGATCTCTACAAGATCGATGAAGAAGACGGTGAGCTACCCGATCCCTTTGCCGAGTTCGCTCAAGGTCCCACCAAGAAGCGACATGGAAAGTGGAAGGTGAAGATGGAGCGGCTCGAACAGCTGAACCAGACAAAAGCGGCGGGGGGAGGACTTCGGGAATTCAACGCTGAGCGCCGGGAGAAACTCCGCACCAAGAGCGCCGCGAGCCACCCGTTGTTCATGCAGATCTGGATGCAGGATCTCCTCACAAGACACGTGATCGAGAACGAGGCAAAAGACCTTCCTCAGGATGTCTTTGCCAGAGTCGACGGAGTTCCGATCGATATGGCCACCATCGCACCCCGACTTCTTCTCTCCCTCACCGAGGGGCAGCGCTATGAGGCTCTCGACAATCTCATCCAGAGGAGGCTTCTCGAACAAACCTTCGAGGAGAACAAGGTTCGACCCGACATGAAACGGGTCAACCTGCTTTACTCGGGCGAAAAATCCGAATTCAAGGGGAGCATTATTACCTGGGAGATGTATCTCCAGTGGGAAAACAGCAATCCCGCTCTCTACAAGAAAGACATGCAGACTTTCGACTGTATCGATCAGATCCAGGGGACCGATATCCCGGACGAAACCCTCGTGAAATACTACGAAGATAACAAAATTATCTTCGGGTTTGGCGGTCGACGGGTCAGTCACATTTTGCTCTCTGCCATCGATGAGAAGACCGGTCTTCCCCGAGGCGAATCGGCCTATGTCGAAGCTCTTGCCCGAGCCGAAGCGGTCAAGAAGGAACTCGAATCGGGTAAAGACTTCTTCGACCTGGTCATGCGGTTCTCGGACGACAAAGAAACCAAGAAATACGCCACCCTGCCCAACACCAAGATCAAAATCGCCGGCGACCTGGGAATCGTGCAACCACGAGACCGGAAGGTCGACAAAGCGATCGTCCGGGCGGCCTACAAGCTCGACAAGGGAAACACCGGCGGCCCGATCCTCACACAAAAGGGCTACCACTTCATCAAGGTCACGAACCTTCGAGATCCGAAGGAAACCACCTATGAAGAGGTCTCCAATGAAGTTCGAAGAGAGTTTCTTCGGGAGCGTCGTGAAGCATTCATCGAGGATCTTCGAAACACGGCGCAGGTAAAGATCCTCTTCGGGGACGGCTTTGATCCATGGGCGGTCTACCAAACAGCCAAAGAGAATTAGGTCGGCTCGTTCGGCGCACTTTGCCGGATCGTGCGGGGCGACTTGGCGCCTTGACGTCAATCCTTGTGTTGACACTGGCCCAAGCTGGATGGAGCTGGCAAAGAACGGAGGACGAACTTCTCCCGTTCCCGCCCGATCCACTCATCGAAAGCCTCTTTGACGTCAAATCAAGGGAGGTTCGCGAGCGACTCCGATCCGTGATCCAGTCCTCCGTTCGCAACCTGAGCCGGGAGTCCGCCGAGATCCGATCTCAGGCCCAAGACCGGCTGGTTTCTCTCAACCGTGCAGCCAGGCCTGCCGTGGAAGCAGCGGTGCGAGGTGAAAACCGCGTTCGCGCCGTATCCGCCATTTTGACTCTATCCCGGATGGGAGGCCAGGACCCAAAAGCACTCCTCATCAACATCCTCAAGACCTCGGACGCAGAAGAAGTCCGAGCCACGGCAGCTCTGGTGCTGGGGACCACCTTGGACCCTGACCTCGGGCCAATTCTCTCTGAAGTCCTGCTGGACAAGAAGCATGACTTTGCCCGGATCGCTTCGGTCCTGGCCGTCGCCCGGATGAAGAATCGGAACCAGTCCGTTGCGCTCATCCAGGTCGTGAAACGTCAGGGCTCGAGCCGCATCACGGCGGCCTGCCTGCTCGCACTCGGGCAGATCGGAGCTCCGGGAGATAGCTACCGCCTCATCCGAGATCATCTCGACGACGGTGCGGAAATTGTTCGGCGAGCCGCCGTTCTTGCCATCGGCGCCTCGGGCCTTCCCAGGGGCGACCGTTATCTGATTCCACTCCTTGCGGATCCCGAGGACGGGGTGCTCATCGCAGCCCTCTCCGCACTTGCGGTCTATGCCGATGATCCCAACATCCATGAGATCCTGAACGAGGCGTTTCTGAGAGGGAAGACGGGGAGGAGCCGGGCCATTGCTCTTCGATCCCTGATTCAGATCGGCTCCAGCCCTCGCAGCGAAGAGCTGATCATCCTCGGATTTCGAAGCTCCCCGGTAGAAGTAAGAAGGGCAGCCGCCGCTCTCGCCTCAGGCTTCGAAGGAGAGAGCCTTCGGATTCATCTGACAAAGAGCCTGGAGGATGACGATCCCTCGGTGCGGGGGACCGCTGCCCTCAGCTTGGGAATTCTTGGGGAAAAAGTAGATCCAAAAATCCTGGTGAACGTCTTCAACGACGAGCGGGACGAGGAAGCTCGGCTGGATATGGCCCTCACTCTGGCGAATCTGATTCCGAAGCAGGCTCAATCCGTCATTCAGCGTCAAGGAGCCAGGCCCTGGCGATTCGAGTCCAGGGTTGCTCACCTTCTCCGGGTCGGTCCCGCAGGAAAGGACGAACTGTCAAAGTGGTTGACTCAACGGCTCAAGTCACGAGGTCCCTCCGGATCTCGAGTCCTCAACGTCGAAATAAATCGCCTGGCCCTCTCTCTGCTCGGACTCGACAACTTCAGCGAACGAGGCGGAAGCCGGCGAGACAACCCAGCCGCACGAACAATCCCTCCCCATCTGACGGATCTTCGTAGATGGCTGATCGAGCACCCGTACTTCGGGGGCTGATCCCCATTTTTTCTTGCCTGGTTGGCCAAATAATCCAGGTGAGGCCAGGGGTTTCCATGCTAATCCGTGGGGTCAACGAGGAACCGTTTTGCCTCGACAGAAAGAAACTGACCCGCGAAAGAGGACCCAGCTCCATGTTCAAGATTCCCGAGGACAGAACCCGCAAGCTCGAGGGCATGCGCGAACGAGGAATCAATCCCTACGCCCTTCGCTACCCTGAAACGATCACCGTCGGGGAAGCTCATGCTTTGATCGAAGCTGGAGGAACCCCCGAAGTGCGTGTTGCAGGGAGAGTTATGGCCATCCGCCACCACGGAAAGTCCGCCTTCCTGAAACTCAAAGACAGCACCGGCATGATCCAGCTCTACTTCCAGCGGGATCGAATCGGGGAAGACGAGTACAAGGCATACAAGCTCCTGGATCTTGGTGACTTCGTTGGAGTGGAAGGGGAGTGCGGTCGAACACGGACGGAAGAGGCAACCATCTTTGCCAACTCCTATAAGGTTCTGACGAAATCTCTCCTCCCGCCGCCAGAAAAGTGGCATGGGCTCCGGGACGTTGAGCTTCGCTACCGACATCGCTACGTGGACCTCTTTGCCAACGATGATGTCACCGCCGTCTTTCGACTCCGCTCGAAGGTCGTCAGCGAAATCCGGCGATACATGGAGGACGACGGATTTCTCGAAGTAGAGACTCCTATGATGCACCCGATCGCTGGGGGAGCAACAGCCCGTCCTTTCATTACTCACCACAATACGTTGGACATGGAGCTCTACCTGCGAATCGCTCCCGAACTCTACCTGAAGAGACTTCTGGTTGGCGGACTCGACCGGGTGTTTGAAGTGAACAGAAGCTTTCGAAACGAGGGAATCTCGCCCCGTCACAACCCCGAATACACCATGCTTGAGGCCTATCAGGCGTACTCGGACTACTACGGGATGATGGAACTCACCGAAGGGCTCATCAAACACGCAATCGCGAAGGCACTCGGAACTGAAATCAAGGAGCTCGACTACCAGGGAAAGAAGATCAACCTTGCCGGATCCTGGGCGCGAAAGAGCTATAGCGATCTCCTCCAGGAGAAAAGCGGGATATCCCTTACCTCGAGCGAATCCGAGGTGCGAGATTGCGCCAAGAAGCTCGGAATCGAGACCGAAGGAATCGATCACTGGAAACTCCTGAACGAGATCTTTGAGGACACGGTGGAAGCGTCTCTCATCGATCCAACCTTTGTGATCGATTATCCGGTCCCCATCAGTCCATTGGCGAAACGAAAAGAAGACGACCCGAACGTCGCCGAACGGTTCGAGCTGTTCATCGCGGGAATGGAGATCGTCAACGCTTTCTCGGAACTGAACGACCCGCTGGATCAAGAAGAGCGGTTCCGACAACAGGTCGAAACCAAGGATGAGGAAGCACCGGCCGAAGTCGACATGGACTATGTCATGGCTCTGGCCTACGGCATGCCACCGGCAGGCGGCATGGGAATGGGGGTGGATCGGCTCGTGATGCTGATCACAAACTCCCCCTCAATTCGGGACGTCATCTTATTTCCATTGCTTCGACGAACCGCGGGATCGGAAACGACTCCACCTCCTGATGGTTCCGACGGAGACGAGGATTCATGTCAGTAATCAGGCTTGCCGGCTTTGTTTTGATGCTCCTGGTGATTGCCGTTCCGGCCATCTTCATCTGCATCATGTTGGCCCCGGTCTACATCGTGGTGCTGGGTGCGGTGGGTTCGGTCTGTGCCGTCCTGGAACATCGCAAGTACAAGTTCTTCATGAGCGGACGCTACCTTCGCAGCCGAAAGGTCAACGTGATCTCCAGCGTTGCGATCGCGGTGGGGGTCATGGCTCTCATTGTCGTCTACTCGATCATGAGCGGCTTTCAGGAGAACCTGCGACAGTCCATTCGTGGGACCTATGCCCACTTGATGATTCAATCTCCCTATCCCTGGGCACCGGATCCGGCAGATCTCATGGAAGAGGTTGAAGCCATCGAGCATGTGAAATCCGTTGCGCCGCGGGTCAGCGGGATCGGCATGCTCGCCTTTACCCGGAAAAACATCCCGGACGATTTCAGCCGCCGGGGAATCCACATCATCGGGATCGATCCTGAGCGGGAACTGATGGGTCCGGACTTCAAAGCAACTCTGACCCGAGTCCCGGAGTCAAGCGGCTTTCGGGTGGAAGACCTGAACCAGCCCTTCCTGGTGCCTGCTCATTTTACGGAAGAGGGGAGAAGCCCCAAGCCAGGACTCCTTGTGGGGCAGCGGCTGTTTGAACGTCTGGGGGTCCTCCCCGGAGAATCCGTGAAACTCTTCTCGGCCGTCTTTGACGAGGACGACCAGCCCAAAGCAAGAGATCGTCGCTTCCAGGTCTCCGGAGCGTTTCGAAGCGAGATGTATGATTTCGAGCTCTCGTCGGTTTTCGTCCCCTACGAAACTGCGAGGGATTTCTTTCGAAGCAGCACTCAACCGGCCAAGGCCGAGCTGTTCGTGACCCTGGACGACTACCGGAATGCTGATCAGGTCAAGATGGTCATCGAGAAGAAGTTCGAGCTCTGGCAGGTCGACACCTGGGAAGATCGACAGTCCAATTTCTTGCGAGCCGTCGAGACCGAGAAGCGCATCATGATGGTGATTCTTTGCTTCATCGTCATCATCGCGGTCGGGCTAATCCTGGCCACGTTGACTCTCATGGTCATGGAAAAGATCCGTGACATCGGAATCCTCAAGGCTCTGGGAGCCACGACTCGAGGAATCATGTCGATCTTCCTCGTCAACGGGCTACTCATCGGTCTCCTGGGAGCGTTTCTTGGCTTGATCCTGGGCGTCATTGTCTCGACGTATATCAACCCGATCCACGACGCGGTCGCCGCGGTGGTGGGGTTTCGGGTCTTCGATCCCAAAATCTATGTTTTTGACAGCATCCCGACTCGCTATGAACCGTGGATGATCGGAGCGTTTCTCTTCGGGACGGTCTTTGCCAGCCTGGCAGCCAGCCTTTGGCCTTCGTTCAAGGCCGCCCGGATGAACCCGGTCGAAGCGCTTCGCTATGAGTGAAGGAAACCCGATGACGACACCTGTGGAGCCTCCTTGGACAGAAAACCCCGGGGACGCCGTGGCCATTCTCGAGGCGATCGGCGTGAAGAAGTCCTATACCACCGGACGAACGAAACTCAATGTGCTCCAGGGGATCGATCTCGCCGTGGCCAAAGGGGAGATCCTCGGAATTGTGGGGGCCTCCGGCTCCGGGAAATCGACCCTCCTTCAGATTCTGGGTCTCCTCGACCATCCAGACGAGGGTCGCGTTCTCTTCCGGGGAAAAGACATCATCGGGAGAGAAGAATCGGTGCAGGCCGCCTACCGGGCCGAGAGCGTAGGATTTATCTTCCAGTTCTATCATCTCCTCCCGGAGCTCTCGGCTCTGGAGAACGTGATGCTTCCGGAAATGATTCGAAAATCCCCGGCGGAATGGAAAGCAGCCGAAACAGCCATCAAAAAAAGAGCGGAAGAACTTCTGGATGTCGTTCGTCTTAAAGACCGTGCCACACATCACCCTGGGGAACTTTCTGGAGGCGAAAAACAGCGAGTCGCGATTGCCAGAGCTCTGATGAACAAGCCCGAGGTGCTCCTCTGTGACGAGCCCACCGGAAATCTTGACTCCAGAACAAGCCGGGAAGTGGTCGATCTAATCCTGGACCTGAATCGCAATTTGGGTCAAACTTTCGTGATCGTCACCCACGAAATGTCTCTGGCTTCCAAGGCAAATCGAGTTTACCGGATTGATGAAGGCATTCTGACCGGGTCCGACATCCATGAGTTCGTGAAGTAAGGAGGTTAAAATCCAAATGCCTGAACCCCATCAAATAAAACGCATCAACGTCGCACTTACCGGGTTGTGTACGACGCTTGTGATCCTGCTCAGTGGATGCACGATCACCGACAATCCGGAATGGGAAACCTTCAAGAAGCATCGTCATGCGAGCATGGAGCAGGCGATCAATGACATCCCGCGCATGCTTTATCTCGATGGTAGCCAGCTCGGGACGAACTTCGAAACGATCGCCACGAACGCTGCAAAAGACGCCCAGACGACCGGCGAGACCCTCACCACCCTTCCCGGAAAACTACAGGAAGATTGGACGGAAGATATCACGAATCTCCGGGGGACCTTTGAAAGAGTTAAGTCCACTACTCATACGGACTTTACAACCCTCCAGGACGACTTCATTCGGTTCTGGATGAACCTCTACTGAGAAGCCTGGACGGATTCAAGCGTACCCGGCGTCCTTGAACCGAGAGCTTTTGCTCCTTCACAAGCCAGCCCATCGCCTCATAGAAGAGGGGTTCAGAAAGCCCTGACCCCTTCAGAAGACAGTGGATTTCGGAATCCCGGCCCGCCCTCAAAAGGTTTTGAATTTGAGTCAGAGCCCACGAGAGTTCGGAGTTCATCAAGCTTCCGCACCTTCGAGGCTGTTTTCCCGACCTTGATATCCCGTTCTTTCTTCGTGCCGGCAAACTCAAAAGCAAGGCGCGTGCCGAAGCCGGGCTTGACGGGGAAACGACCCCAAACCACGTAGGAGGGAAGGGTTGAGGGTGCCTCAGGAACTTTTCAAGGAGAAGGTACCAGCCCCTCGCCC
>JAJDCM010000302.1 GCA_029260825.1 Planctomycetota bacterium
CCCTGACCTCCCCCCTGATCTCGCCCCGATCCGTCACCCCCTTAAACTGCCCCTGCATGGAGCAACTCTCCCTCCCGGAAAACGCCCCTGGCTGGATTCAATCAGAGCCCGCCAGAATGGCCAAACTGGGCAGATCGTCCAGACCACACCTCCCCGTGTAAAAAACACCAGATAGGCTCCAGACCCATCTCGCTCGAAAAAGAGGAGATTCATTGGCAAGAATCCTCTTGGAGCCCGACCTTTCGATGACGAGATTTTTTCTTACCATTCTTTGAGGCGTTCCTACCGCAACCCACCGGCGGCTCCGGAGAGTCCTCCAAGCAAAATGGGATCCTGAAAATGAACAAGTACTTTCTCCAGCACACAGCCCTGTCTCTCGGCGTCCTCATCTTCCTTGCGGCCCCCTTGATCGGGCAAACAACCTGGATCTACCAGGAATGCCGATCCGGGATAGGAGCAAGTGAAGTTCGCCTCGCGAACTACTCCGTGGACAGCCTGATTCCAGGAGACCCGGTCTTCGGCGGAAAAAGCCTTGGTTCCATTCGAGCCAGCGCCATCCAACCGAATCCCGACCCAACGGGAGCGGGAGCGGTTGCCATCGACAAGATCCAAAATCTCCTGTTCTCCACCGGGGGCATCCCGATCTCGGGGACTCTCGAAATCGAGGTCACCCCCATCCCCGGATCCTCATGCCCGACCGGTAGCGGTCCAGTCAACTTATCCATCACCAATCCACCCGGTGGCTACCCTTTTCAGTTCCAGGGGGAACCGATTCCCGTCACCGGAATGTCGGTGGAATACTGGACAGCCCCGAACGGAATTGATGAGCCGTACCGGATGTGGGCATCCGCTGGAACACAGGTCGGGCTGGCCCTCTACTCATCCTTCTGGTTGACCTCGAACCCTCCGGGCGGTGAGTCTCAGTACCGATGGGACACATCCATCGGCGTTCGCCCCATTCCCAACGGGAACTTTCCGGTACAAGACATCGCCTTTGGTGTTGTTGAATTCTTTGACCGGGATCAGGGTCGATATGACGGAGTCGAGCGCCCCTGCCTCTTTGGCTGCGGAGGCCTTGGATTCATCGACGTATGGGATGTTTCCACCAACCTTCCCCTGTATTCGAGCTTCAGCGGCCACACCCTTTCCACCGGCATCGCCATCGACACCTCGATGCCCGTCGACCTCGGAGTGGGTGCCGGTCAGCTTCCCGGTCCCCGGCGACGGATCTCCGGTCGCGTGCTCGTTGTTGGAACCCGGGCTGGATTCGAAGCTCCCTACATCATCGACCTCAACGATCGAGTCTTCTCATCCACGACCTGGGTTCCTCGAATCGAAAGCCTGTGCACCCTCGACTCCATCAAGGGAATGGCCTACTCCGCCGAAACCGTAAGCCTCGGATCCCCCACAGGAATGACATGCACGGGATCGAACGGCTACGGACAGCGGAGGGCCTCCTCCGTCAAGGCAGGGATTCACGGACTGCCGAACACGATCGGCGCACCCTCCCAACCCATCGTTGGCGTCAAATGCATCAACGGATGGTGCCAGACTCCCGGTGGCTGCACCTGTACGAACCAACCGAACCCGACCGGCTTTCGGGTCGAGAGCTGCGGTTTTATCTCCGGCAACACAAACTTCCTCCCGTTTCTGGTTCTGATGAAGAATCGAGTGTCGCCGGTACAGATCAACGGGCAGGACCTCCTGGTGAACCCGTACGACCCTGCCTCCTTTGTCCTCCGAGGAGCAACGTCTCCGGGGACCCTCAAGATCATCGAGCGATCCAGCTTCACCCGAGCCCGGACTCAGGTACCGATGGGCCCCCTTCCCCACGCAGTCTATCCCCAATCAGGCAAACACCACTACTACTACGGACAGTGGATCTTTGTTTGCGCGACCCAAAGTCCCCGTCCAACGGATCTCACCCGAGCCGATTTCTTCACCTCGGAGCCATTCCGGATTGCGGTTTCAAATCCGAATTGACGCCTCTCGTAGCGGAGTTCCTGATCCAGATCGGCTGGGGGTGACCCCATTCCGGCTTCTCGAAAGAAAGGGGGAAATCGCCCCCCTTTCGATCAATCGCTGGTATATTGGCCCCCCCTGATAGCGAGCTCGGGCAAGCACAAGGAATTGATTCATGAACCAATCCGCCGGGCGCCCATCCCGGCAGATTCCAAGGCCAAAACCGATGCGGCGCGCCCCCAAGACCAAAATCCTCGGCTTCCTCTGCGTTCTCCTCGCCTCTCTTCTGCCTGGATGCTCCGGGCCCAAAGAGGAACGGGTCCTCCCCCCGATCGTGTTCATCGTTTTTGATACGACTCGCCTCGATCACCTGTCATTTTACGACTACGAGCGCAAAACGACCCCCAACCTGGACCGGGTGCTGGGCCGCGATACGGTGCGATTCGATCAGATGACCGCCGCGGCGAACAACACATCCTGCGCCCACGCTTCCATGTTTACCGGTCTTCACGTGAAAAGCCACGGGGTCAGAATGCTCGCGACGAAGGGGAACGGTCTTCGGCCATCCTTTCCGACCCTGGCGGAGAAGCTCCAAGAGGAGGGATACTTCACCGTGGGCGCGGTGAGCGTTTTCCATCTCAACCCAAACATCTCAGGTCTCGGACGAGGCTTTGAAGAATTCGTGGAATGCCCACTGGACTCAAAGCGCCCCAAGCAGCCCGCCGAAGAAACCAACAAACGGCTTCTCCCCGTACTGAAAAAGGCCTACCAGGAACAAAAAGAAGACCGGCCCCTCTTCCTGTTCGCCCATTACTTCGACCCTCATCACGCGTATCATCCGCTTCCTCATCATCTGGAGAAGTTTCCTGCCAGTGAGTACAAAGGGCTCCCTGTTCCCGATCAGCCCGATGGCTTTTCCTTTCATGATGAGGAGGACGTGGCTCTTGAAACCGCCCGCCAAACCGCCATGTACGACGCGGAGATCCTGCGGGCCGACGAGGCTCTTGGCCATCTCTTTGACACGTTGGAAGAGCTCGGGATTCTCGAAGAAGCGATCATCGTCTTCACAGCCGATCACGGAGAGAATCTGGGTGAAAACAATCTATTCGCCAGTCATTCCGGCCTCTTCAAACCGGTGATTCACACGCCGCTTGCCATCCGGATCCCGGGAATCACGGAAAACCGAACAGAAGATGCGATCGTCCATCAAACAGACCTGATGCCAACCCTTCTGGATGCTGCTGGAATCCCCGAGGACCACTGGCCTCAGATGGAAGGAAAGAGCCTTCTTGAATTGCTCGGTCAAAAAACCGACAAGGTCCATGACTTTGTCTTTGCCGAGGCCGCGATGTTCCGGGAGAAGATGGTAAGAGATGACCGCTACAAGCTCATCTATGACGATTCTCACCAGAAAGCATTCCTTTACGATCTGGAGAACGACAGCAACGAAACCACGAACCTTGCCGACAAGATGCCGGAAAAGATCGAATACTACCTTGAAAAACTTGACGCCTACGTCGGTAAAACAACCTACTTTTTCCACCAAACGGCCCCTGCATCGGCGGAACAATTTGAAACGATTCGAGGAGAAATCAGCTCCCTTCGAGAGCTCTCCATTACAACGGCCGGACTGGAAGACGATGATTCCTTCGAGTTTTCCAGCCTGAAAAAAGACCACGCGAGATTCGACTTTCGACTTGGCCCCGAACAAGACAAGGGGCTCTGCATCGTAGCTCACTATGGTCCCCTTCTGCTGAACGTGGCGTCGAATCGCGTGCCCATCGAAAACTGCCCGGTCTGGTATGGCGACGCTCCCCGAAGTCCCAATGGATTTCCCATCGTCGTCCGGTCCCAGCACAAAGACATTTTCCCCCAAAAAGCAGCCAGCAAAGTTGACGGAGTCGTCACGATCAAGGTCCTGGAGGACACGGACGAACAAACCCGCTGGCGATTGATGCTCGGGCCGATTGACAGCTCGGCGAAAAAGAAGGGGATGAGTCTTCGCGTCGGAACCAACGGGACGGTCGGAGATATTCGCCCCGGGCGCCAGGGAACCCTCGGATTCAAGCACCTCGGCGGAGGCCACCGCTTTCGGGTAGGAAGTAAGAGTCTTGAAGAACCGGAGAGTCTCGATTTCACGGTGACTCCAGGACGAGGAATGTTATTCATCGAGCTTCGAGTCGGCAACGCCTATCTCAACAACACACACATACGGATCGAAAACCGGGACGACCCTCGGGCCTATCCGACTACATTTCTCCTTTCTCCCAATGTATCGGTTCCGGTGATCGACGCGGGTTCTATCAAAGAATATGTGGACAAACCCGGCTTTCACCTGTGGAGCAAGTTCCAGGGCCAATCCCTGAACGAACTCTTGCTCAGCCCCGAGGAAAAGGCGGCTCTCGAAAGTCTCGGGTACATCGGTGGCGAAGACGGGAAGGGGAAGCATTAGTGGACCTCTGGCAGCGGCAAAAAAACCTTCATCCTCCATGCACCTTGCTGTGCCTTCTTCTCTTCCTGATCGGATGCCAGCCGCAGAAGAAAAATCCTCCGCCGATTATCCTCATCGTCTTTGACACGACGAGAGCAGATCACATGTCCGTCTACGGATACCCGGAGGAAACCACACCGGGAGTGGCCAAGTACTTCAGCGAAAACACGGCAAAGTTCACCAACATGGTGACCGCATCTAATAACACTTATTGCTCTCACGCCTCCATCTTCACTGGCCTTCATGTGAAGTCTCATGGAGTTTCCCGAGTGCACCCCGGAGTGAACCCTCTTACCGATTCTTTTGACACCCTCGCCGAAGTGCTAAAAGAGCGCGGTTACTACACTCTCGGAGCAATCAGCGCTTCCCATATCAACCCGGAGTATTCCGGGTTTGGACAGGGATTCGAAGATTTCGTCATCTGCCCCCAAGACCGCAAGAACCCGAAGAGGCCCTCGGAAGAAACCAACAGCGACCTTCTTCCTGCGCTGGAAGCGGCTGCCAAGAATCACGGGGACAAACCACTCTTTCTGTTCCTCCACTACTTCGACGCTCACTACCGATACGCCCCGCCAAAAGACATCGCCAAGCTCTTTCCGCCCAAGCCCTCAAAAGAGAAAACGTCGACACCGTCTCCGATCGAAGGATTCGCAAGACCACCCCAGCAGAGGGCTGACTTCAAGAATCTCGAGACAAACATTGCTCGCTACAACGGCGAAATCCTGCGGGAAGATCAATCTCTCACCAAGGTCTTTGAATCACTTGACCAGCTGGGAATTCTCGATGAAGCGGTGATCGTCCTCACCTCAGACCACGGTGAGAACCTCGGCGAAAAGAACCTCTACTACAATCATGCGGGCCTCTATGAGCAAGTTATCCGCGCCCCCCTCCTGGTTCGCATTCCGGGGCTCAAAACAGCCAAAACGATTGATGACCTGGCACACCACACGGATCTCATGCCCACGCTCCTTGATGTCGCTGGCGTGGAAAAAAACGACTGGCCTCCCATGGAAGGACAAAGCCTCCTTCCCAGGATTCTCGGGGAGTCCACCGCCCCTCTTCATACCTATGCCTATTCAGAAGCGGTCCAGACCAGCGACAAGATGATCCGGGACAAGAAGCACAAACTGATCGTTGACGCCTACCTGCGCTGCCTCCTCTTTGACCTGGAAAGCGATCCAAAAGAAGAAACCAACCTGGTTAACAAGCTTCCGGAAAAGAAAGAGCAACTAATCGAAGAGCTCCTATCATTTCTGCCGGAGCGAAAAATTGCCCTCCACTTGACGCGAGACCGTTCAGAAACCGGAACGGAAGATGTCTTCGGATCCATTCTTACTCTTCGAAAGCCGGCGGAGCTTCTCCCCGGAGGATTCACCGAGAAAGACAACCTGAAAGCAGCAACATCGTCTGGAGAAGAATCGACCTTTCACATCTCACTGGATCCGGGAGAAGGAAAAGGGGTGCGGATCAAAGCCCAGCACGGGCCGATCTTCTTTGATCTTTATTCAACTCGATCCCCGATCGTTTTTCAGCCCGAACGCCTCTGGGAAGAGGAGACTCAAAAAGGTCCCATGCTTCCCATCGTTCTTACCCACAAGAAGCAAGGCTTTCACGAAGAACAAGCGCCCACCGAAGATGATCCGGTCGTCCTCATCGAAATGAAGGAGGATCCTCAGCCGGGTGTCGCTCTCTACCACATCTCTTTCCTGCCCCTTCCGGAAGGTGTGGGCTCACCCTCCATTCGGATCGCGACCACCGGAGACTCCCAAAATCTCAAGCGCCTGAAAGGAGATCTTCTCTGCAAGATCCTCCCTTCGACGAGCGACCTCTTTCGCATCGACGGGAGAAAGCCTCAGGAACTCTCCACCTTCGCACTCACCGTGCAGCCAAAAAACGCATTGGTCCTTCTCGAAGCAAAACTCAATCGAAAATCGATCCCGAACACGCGATTCCGCATCGGCGACTCGAAAAACCCACGGGCCTATCCATCCACCTTCGCCATCAGTGCGGATACTCTTCTTTCAACCCCATCCAGCCCAGAAGCTCTTGGTCGGGTGCAAACGAAGCCAGGCTTCTATCTCTGGTCGGAGATCGGCCGCCCCGGCGCCAACCGTTCCACCCCCGAAATGGTGGAGATGCTGGAGGTTCTGGGCTACGTGGAAAAAGAAGATGAACCCCTGGAAGAAGAAGAAGGCGGCAACTAGGAAGTCGCGCCGTCAACTTGCTTTCCCTAGCCCGGATCTCAAGTTTCAGGTCAGGGAATCAAGCGCAACTTTTTCCGAGGATCGCCCGAGAGAAACCGAGTTGGCAGCCCCTTCACCCAGGCTTCATGGGAGTCAGAATAATGGTCGGACAAGAAATGTCCGGACTGACCGCAGGGCATGTGTAGTATCCCCTGCTCTTCTTTCCCCGGACTAACCACGAATCGCTCACTGGCGCCAAACGCGGGGCCCTGGACGCGAACACAATAGACATCTCCCGGAAGTCCTGTCGACTCCATGTCCAGCCACCCGGCAAGTTGAGGCACGAGGGATGAAAAACCGTGAACGATCTGAGTCTGGTTTGCCCGGCCCCAACCGGCATTCGTAGAAAGCTCCTCCGGCCGTTCTTTGAGATCTTTCATGAGCCCCCTTGCCACATCTCGCACCAGGGTCTGATAATTTTTGATATCCGGCGGTAAGAAATGAGGCGGCTGGGAAGTCAGAATCTCTCTGACCGGATTCTCGATCATTGGCCATTGATAGATGAAACTGATCGGCAAATCGGGACACATCTCCACCAGGGGAGCCAGAAGGCGGCGATGGAGCCTTCGACGCAATTCTCGCAGCAAACGAAAACCCGCCTGGTCGACCCCCGCCGTACCATCCCAGGTCTTGACCACCGTCACCATCTCCTGAAGCCACGCATCCCGCTCCTCCCCGACGCACTTGAGGAGTAGATCGCGGTAGAAGTCATGGACCCGACTTCGAACATCCAGCTGAATGGCGAGAAGATCCTCTTCAGAGAACTTTTCCTTCTCTCGAAGACGCTCAGCGATGCGTCCCGCTCTTGCCCCCAATGACCATGCGCGACCAAGAAGCCTG